>NZ_JBFIGO010000004.1:0-81452 GCF_041602295.1 Spongiibacter sp.
AACCTGAGAGACGCGCCATGGCTCCCCCCTTCGACATCCCGAACCGGATTCTCGTCGCCATCGGCGGCAACGCCACGCATCCGGAGGACATCGAGGGCACCTCGAAGGAGCAGAAGGAGATCGCCGCCAGCACGGCCCGGGCGCTGCTGCCGCTGGCGCTCCTCGACAACGAGCTGGTGGTCACCCACGGCAACGGCCCCGTCGTCGGCAAGATCCTGATGCGCCATGTCCCCCGCCCCGGCCATGGCGCCGCAGTGCGACTGATGCCCGAAGACAGCGACGACAGCGCCCGCGCCTGGGGACTGGAAGGTATTGCCGCGCTGAGCGGCAACGCCGAATACCGCGAATACCTGCTGGAACGCCAAGCCATGGCCGAAGAGTGCATCGGCAAGGTCGGCGCGCGCATCAAGGGCCTGACCTACGGTGTCTACCCCAATTTGTCACTGCTGTGGTCAAACTCGACCCTGCGGGTCAGCCACCCCCGTGGCCCCGGTGAAATCGACTACTGGTCGTGGTGGCTGCTGCCCAAAGATGCGCCCGAAGGGATACGCAAATTGCTGCGCAGCAACTTTACCCTGATGTTTGGCCCCGGCGGTCTGCTCGAACAGGAAGATGGCGAAGCCTGGAGCCAGCAGTACAACGGCGTCAATATCAGCTATATGGACGACAGCCCGCTGCACTATGGGTTGGGCCAGGGCAGCGAAGGTCCCCACCCCGAGTTGCCGGGTCAAATCGGCTCCTGCTACAGCGAGCACTACGCGCGGGCGTTCTACCAGCGCTGGCGACAAGATATCGAAAACGGTCTACGGAGGGCGGGCGCATGAACGCCGAATTCCACTTTAAACTTCAGCAGTTTTACTACCGCGAAGCGCGCATGCTCGACGAGCGCCGCTATCAGGACTGGACGGCCCTACTCAGCGAACAGGTGCAATACCTTATGCCCTCACGATATGTCGCCCAACGCGACAGCGCATTGCGCGGCCAACAGGCCTTTCTCGATGAGCAGTGTGAATTGCAATCGCAGAACAGCGACTGCCTGCCGCTGCGCGATGAAAACTGGCTAATTCTCAAGCTGCGTGCCGACCGCGCCTGTCACCAACACTCCTGGGCGGACAACCCGCCGGCGCGGACCCGCCGACACATCAGCAATATTGAATGGCTGGAAAGCTGCGACGGCCAGCACCAGATACTGAGTAACTTCCTGCTGTACTTCAGTCGTTACGAGCGCGACAACACGCTGTACAGCGGTCAGCGCCGGGATATCTTGCAGGAAAGCGGCGACGGATTTGTGATTGTGCGCCGCGAAGTCCGACTGGACTGGAACTGTATCACCGGACCAACCGTGGGCTTTTTTTTCTGAGGGGGCGGGCTCCAGCCCGCCCCCCACCCTGCACACATTCACGCGCCACAAATCGCAGCGCGCAACCGCGGTCTAGTGACGCGCATCAAAGCGCACTGGCAAACACTGCAGCGTGTGTGCAAACATCGACGCCATAAACGGCGCCGGCCCGGCAATGCGCAGATTATCCGTGCGCAGCAAAAACTCCCTGAGCACAATGCGAATTTCCGTGCGTGCCAACTCGCGACCGATACAGGCGTGAATGCCGTGACCAAAGGTCAGGTGCTTCTTGCCATTGGGGCGATCGAGGCGCACCTTGTCTGGCTCGTCAAACACCCGCTCGTCGCGATTGCCCGACGCCCACATCAAAAAAATGCGGCTATCGGCAGGCAACTTCACACCCGCCAGCTCGGTATCGCACTTGGTCCAGCGGAAATGCCCCTGGAATGCCGCCTCCAGACGAAACACCTCTTCGATAAAGGCCGGCAACTTGCCGTCGATATCGGCGCGCACTTCCTCCTGTATCTGCGGATTTTCAATCAACAGCTTCAGCGCATTGCCCATACTGGTGGCCGAGGAGTCGCTGCCCGCCAACAACAGCTGCAGAATGCCGGAGACGGCCGTTTGCTCATCCATGGCACCGTCGGCAACGCCGCGGACAAAAATCGCACTGAGATCCTCCCGCGGCTCGCGCTTGGCACGCAAGAATTGTCGCCAGCAGTAGCGGAAAAACGCCATCATTTCCGATCGGCTGTACGCCAACTCTGCGGGACTGGAAATGCCGCTCTGCGTGGCAATACCGTGCACACACCAGTCTTTGATTTTTTCGTAGTCGGCTTCGGGAAAGCCCAGCATGCGGATAATTAGCCGCATCGGCAAACGCCAGGCGAACTCGCTCATGAATTCCACTTCGCCGGCAGCGATAAATTCATCCATCATTTCCCGGCACAGCACTTCAACCTCGTCTTCCATCGCCTTCACCACCCGCGAGTTCAGGCCACGGTGCGCAACCTTGCGCTCATTAGTGTGTTTGGGCTGATCAGACAAGGCCAGCACATCTCCAGGTACGATGCCCAGGCGCGCCAGGCCCGCCAGTTTTTCGCCAGCGCGGGCAACACTGCTACCCTTGCGCAATCCGGCGATAACCCCCTGGTGAGTAGAGGAGTAAGTTTCCGTATCGCGGCTGACCGTTACGATATCTTCAAAGCGCGACACACAGTAAATGCCATTGGCCAACTGGTAGACCGGATACTCGTCGCGCAGCATACGATAAAACGCATAGGGATCTTGGAAACAGGCATTCTCAAGGGGGCGGAAGTCCTCGGGAGTACGCGGATTGTCGGGAATAGCCGTCTCAGCCGGCGCAGCGACTTCGCCATCACGAGCCGCTCGACGGCGCGCCGACAGTCGCAGCAATTGTTGAATACTGTAGGACAAGACCACACGGCGGCCGTGAAATAGAACATCGCGCATAGCAAAACTCTCAAGCTATCAGTGAGCTTGCCAATGTACCGGCACATGATTACACTGTAAACCATTATTGAAACATCGTAATCCTTTTGTGGTAGAGCGGAGCTCCGACAATGACCAACACCCCCTCAAATGACGCACTCATACGCAACTTCCTCTGTGCCTGGAATGCCCGCCAAGTCGACGACATCATGGCGTTCTTCCACGACGATGCGCACTACTGCAATGTGCCAATGGGGCCTGCACATATCGGCAAAAGGGCAATCCGGGAGTTTATTGAAGGCTTTATCAGCGGTGCGGAAAACATCGACTTTCAGCTGCGCAAGCAAGTCTGCGCGGGCGACGTGGTGATGAATGAACGACTGGATATACTGGAATTTTCCGGCAAACGCATTGAACTGCCGGTAATGGGCGTATTTGAAATGAGAGACGGCCTGATCAGTCACTGGCGCGACTACTTCGACATGGCCGCTTTTGCACCGCTGATGGCCTGAGCAGTCGGCGACCCAGCCCCCGCAACAAGCCCGCGGGGGCGATAACGACGAGGCCCTGTCTACAGCACCATCTCAGACAACAGCGTCGCGCCGCGGTCCAGGCACCAGAACACCGACACCGAGCCCATGCTGTATACCGCCGCCCAACGCAGCCCCTGCGCCGCGCTGGCGCGCCGTGCAGCGGCGAACAGCAGCAGGGCCAATACCGCCACAAAGGCCAGCTGCCCGAGCTCGATGCCGATATTGAACGCCAACACCGCCTCCACCAGACGCCCGCTGGGCAGCCCCAATTCGGCAAGCACTCCGGCAAAACCCAGACCGTGAATCAAACCGAACACCGCGGCCATCGGCCACTGCTGACGCCCCAACCAACCCGCACGATCAGCTCGCGGGCGACTGAGCTCCACAGCCAGTAGCAAGATAGTTGCGGCGATCGCCAATTCGACCAGCGCCGCCCAGTGCGGAATCCATTGCAGGCTGACCAGCAACAGGGTAACGCTGTGCCCAACGGTAAACGCCGTTACCGTTTTTAACAGCTGTCGCCAGCTGCCCGCCAACAGCAGTAAGCCGGTGACAAACAACAGGTGATCCAGGCCAATTAAGATATGCTTAAAACCCAGGGACAGATACTGTGGCCACAGCGATGCACCCACCCCGGACTCCGGCACGGTATAACTCGCCGACTCGGGCCGCAGCAGTTGTTCGTGCAGCCGGCCATCGCCTCCCTCTATGCGCAACAGCGCTGTGGTCTGACTGTCTAACAAGCCGTCAACGGCAAAAGTCAGGCCGGCAAGCCCCGCCGAACAGGTCATTGTCCAACGCCATTCCAGTGCCGTCCCCTGACTATTGACCACAGGCGAACCCGGCTCACAACCTTGTGGAAAGCGCGGCGTTGGCGGCTTGCGCGCGTCGGCCGGCGTGCGAAATAACGCGGCGTACTCGCCGCCCGCCAATTCGCGAATGTCCAACAGTGAAGGCGCCATTTTATGCGCCCAGGCCGGCGCCGCCAGCAAGGCCACACACAGTAAAATAAAACAGTGTCGAAGGCTTTTCACGGCGCGATTACCTCATATTTTTGACGCAATTCACTCACAAACTCGGCCAGCGCGCGCTCGCGCTCGGCGCGAAGATACTCGTCACGCAGGGTGGTCATGACCTCATCGACACTGCGGTAACGCGCCGCGCGGTAATCAATCATTTCCACCATGTGCAAACCATAGCTGGACACTAAAGGTCCCAACCAGGCGGCGGACATACCCTCTTCGTCCGCCTGAGCCTGCAGCTGCTCGACAAACCCGGGGCCAAAATTTTGCTCCACTCCCCTAGTCGACAGTAGCGGCAGACGGTGGCCGAGTAAAAATCGGTCGCCTAGGGCCATAGCCTGTTCAAACGAGTACTCACCACGGCGCAGGCCGCTGGCAATATGCGCGGCGCGCCCCTGCATCTCGGGCTTGTCGCGACTGATAAACACATGATTAAAACTGTACATCGCCCGCTGCCGCCAACGCTCTGGGCTCTGCGCATACAGTGCCTCCAGCTGGGCGCGGCGGGGCTCGGCAATGGGCTGAGAATGCCGGCCCAATTCCTCCATACGCTGAATTAAACGGCGGCGAATCACCTCGTCACCGCGATGTAAGTCCAATGCCAAGGCGGCCTTGAGCTGCTCCTTGGCGTCACCCTGCAAGCCGAGAAACTCAGCATTAAGCAGCAGGCGCTGATAGGCCACAGAATCGCTGAGGTGCAGCTTGCGGCGCAATGCCTCGGCAAACAGTAGCCGCTGGTCAATCTCCCGCTCGCGCAAGCCCGCGCGCTGCGCCGCCGTCGGCACCGCGCCCTGCAACTGCTGCAGTTGCTGGGCCGCCCGGTCGATAGTAGCCGCGTCGGGTTCAATAATACGGTAGCTTTCCCTAACCTCGCGCCACTGATCCACCGCAAACAACAGTAAGCCCAGCACTAAAAAGTGTAGCAGTGGTTTTTTAAAACGCTTAGGGCCCAGCTGAGGTGGTAGCGCCAAGCCCTGTTGAAACACGGCTTCGGCCTTAATTTTCTTCATTGCTTGATTCATTCATGTCCTTCAACGGTCAATATCCGCCACCGCCAAATTATCGATACCGGCTTGTTACTGCGCGAAACTATCCCAGTTAACTGGCTGCATTAAGGCACTGATCAATGGCGATCGCCAAGCGCTTGCCAGAATTGCCATGCATTTGCGCCCCCCGCTCACTACCGGGTTCTGCAGCGCGGCTGCTCATTGTATGGCCAAGAATTGTCGGCGCCAACGCCAGTGTTGGCCATCGGCTGTTTGCAGGAGGAAGCGATTAAGTGGCTGCGTCGACAGCCACTCGGGGGGGAGGGTTAATGCCGCTATTTTCGAAATTGAGAAAAGTCCGGCGCGCGCTTCTCCAGGATAGCCATCACCGCCTCGATATTTTCAGGCTTACCGGCAAGTTTGGCCATGCCCGCTTGCTCGGCATCAATGGCAGCGTGGATCGCTTTGCGATGCACCTCACGCATCAAGCGTTTGGTTTCAACCAGTGAACTCACCGGCCACTGGGCGATTTCCCGCGCTTTCGCCAAGGCCTTGCCAAGCAGCTCTTCATCGCTAAACGCTGCCGTGGCGATGCCGAGGTCTACCGCGCGCTCAGCATTGAGCCACTCCGAGCTGTACATCAGCTCCGCCGCCTTGCGGGCGCCGATCACGGCCTGCAGCTGGTAGCTGCTGCCCCACTCTGGCACTAATCCCAAGGCAGTGAAGGGAAAACGCAAACGCAGCGACTCGCCCACGTAAACAACATCGGTATGCAGCAACAGCGTCGCACCGCCACCCACTGCCACGCCCTTGGCGGCGCTGACGACCGGCTTATTGAAATCGACCAAACGCCGCGCGCAGCGCTCGAAGGGGTGCTCCTCCCCGGAGTCTGAAAAATCATTCAGGTCCACACCGCTGGAAAAATCGCTACCCGCTCCCGTGACGACCACGCAGGCCACCGCAGGGTTGGCCTCGGCGGCGACCAAGGCTTCACCAAATGCCAACCACTGCTCGTTGCTAAAGGCATTTTTCTTCTCAGGGCGGTTTAGCGTCAGCAGCAATACCCCCTGCTCGTCCAGCTGTTGAAGTACGGTATTGCTCATACTTTTTTCTCAATAAAGTTACGCGTAAAACCGCACACACTCGCCCGCTTCGGCGCGCTCGGTGCGGCACTGATTAACACTGGCCTCGGTATCTTCGCGGCCGAAAGAAATACCAAACAACAGTTTGTTATCGGCCTCTATGCCCAGTACTTCACGCACCAGGTCGGCGTTAAAGCTCAATGCCGTCTGCGGGCAACTGGCCAAACCCTCGGCCGCCAGCGCCAACATCAGCGTTTGCGCGTACATGCCGCAGTCCGCGGCTTCGCGCAGACCAAAGGGCTCGGGCAGGAAAATAAACGCGACATGGGGCGCGCCAAAAAACTCGAAATTGCGCATAAACTGGGCGTTGCGACCCGCTTTGTCGTCGCGGCTTATCCCCATCGCCGAGTAGAGGTCAGCAGCGGCCTTGTGCTGGCGCTCTTTGTACACCCCCTCATACTGACCGTCATAGGGAAAATCCATCGACCACTGGCCCGCAGCAAAGGCTTCGGGAATGCCCTTGCGCAGCGTTTCAAGCGGCTCGCCACTGGCCACTGCACACAGCCAGGGCTGGGTATTACAGTTCGACGGCGCCGCCTGTGCCTGACTGAAAATGCGCTGCAACTGCGCCTCGGCCACTGGCTCTGGGCGAAAGGCGCGCACCGAACGACGCCGCTGTAGCACTTGATAAAAGGCCTCAGTTTGTTCCATTCTTAGGCTCCTCCCGAGGCCTCACCCACCGCCGCGCTGGCGATCAACTCCGCCGCTTGCGCGTCGCTGTAACCCAACTCGCGCAGGATCTCCCGACTCTGCGCGCCGCTTACCGCCGGCGAGCCCTGTATTTCACCGGGGGTGCGCGACAACCGTGGCGCGACAGCGCTCTGCATCACCCCATCGCGCTCCACTATATTGCCGCGCGCCGCATTGTGGGGGTGGTCAGCCGCCTCATCGAGGCTGACAACGGGCGCCACGCAGGCATCGCTGCCGTCGAAAATCTCGCACCACTGGGCCTGGGTTTTTTCCTTCACTCTGGCGGCAATCACTTCACGCTGACGCGGCCAATCCGCCTTGTTGAGCTGCACGCTGTAGTCAGTACCGCCAAAATCGACGCCGAGCTTGTCCAACAGCAAGGCGTAGAATTGCGGTTCGATAGAGCCAAAGGAGATATAGCGGCCGTCCTGACACTCATAGTTGCGGTAGAACGGCGCGCCGCCGTCGAGCATATTGTTATCGCGCTGGTCATCCCAAAAGCCGATACCCTTGAGACCGTGAATGGTGGTCATCAGCGATACCGCGCCATCGCAAATCGCCGCGTCAACCACCTGTCCCTTGCCGGACTGCCCGCGCTCATACAATGCGGCGAGCACACCCATAATCAAAAACAGCGAACCACCGCCGAGGTCACCGGCAACGTTCAACGGCACCGGCGGTGTGCGATCGGCGTCGCCAAAAGAGGCCAACATGCCGCTCAGGGCGATGTAGTTGATATCGTGGCCGGCGGTTTTGGCCAGCGGGCCCTGTTGCCCCCAGCCGGTCATCCGGCCGTAGATCAGGCCCTCGTTACTGTGCAGGCAGGCATCGGGCCCCAGTCCAAGCTTTTCCATCACCCCCGGACGAAAGCCTTCAACCAGAATATCGGCGCTGTCGATCAACTGCCTCGCCAAGGCCAAGCCCTGCTCGGATTTAAGGTCCAAGGCGATGGAGCGGCGACCGCGGGTGCTGACATCGCCGGGTTGACCCACAGCGCCACTGCGATCAATGCGAATCACTTCAGCGCCGAGGTCAGACAACAACATACAGGCATAGGGGCCGGGACCAATTCCCGCCATTTCGATAACACGTAGACCTTTCAGTGGGCCAGACATTAATAAACTCCTCTTAACGGCGTTTAACCAGGTAAACACCGGTACACATTTATAGGGCGCTAGCGAGAGCGGGCCGACCAAGCACTCTGCGGCAGCTGCTCAAGCGCTATTCGCCGGTAAATTGGGCTGGGCGCTTTTCCTTGAAAGCGCGCATTCCCTCCTTGGCATCCTTGGAGGCAAACACCGGGCCGGCCAGTTCATCGGATTTCAGCATGGCTTCGTCCTCGGCCAAGTGCTCGGTGTGCTCACGCAGCGAGCGGGTCACCGCCTTTACCGCCAAGGGGCCATTGGCACAAATTTTTGCGGCAATTTTCTTGGCTTCATTCAGGGTTTCACCCTTGGGCACAATGCGATTGATCAAGCCAAAATCCAGCGCCTGCTGAGCGCTGACATGCTCGCCCAACAACAGAATTTCCGCCGCGATGCAGTACGGAATTTGCTTGCGCAGGCGCACCGTCGAGCCCGACATGGGATACAGGCCTCGCGCCACTTCAGTCACACCAAAAATGGCATCTTCCGCTGCCACACGAATATCGGTGCCCTGCAAAATCTCAGTGCCCCCAGCAAGCGCATAGCCCTCCACCGCCAAAATAAGCGGCTTGCAGGGGCGGTTGTCACGCAGCAGCGCCTGCCAGTGAATATTCGGCACCGTCGCCATCAATTCCATAAACTCTTCAGTGCTGCGCTGCTGGCCATCGGCACCCGCCTTCAAGTCCATGCCGGCACAAAAGGTGTCGCCATTGGCGGTCAGAATCGCACAGCGCAGATCGTCATCCTCATCCAACAGTCGCCACGCCTTATACAAGCCCAGTAACATTTCAGGGCTGAAGGCGTTCTTTGCTTCGGGACGATTGAGGGTAACAAGCAGCACGTGGCCGTCTTTTTCGACGATGCAGTTATTGGTACTGATAGGCAGTTCTGTGGACATGTTTGGCTCCGTTCACTATTCGTTGTTATAGGTTGTTTCGAAAAGCGGCGGCCATTGGCATTTAAAAGGGGGGAATTAGGGCGGCAAGCCGCCCTAACCGGCGGCTCAGGAAGCCTGGCCCTCACCACTTAACGCAAAGGCTTTCGCCGTTTTGTAATCAGGTTTGCCGCTGGGCGCACGGGGGATTTCCGCAATGATATGCACCTCGCGCGGCACCTTGTAGCCGGCAATATGTTTGCGGCAGTGCTCCTGAACCTCGCCGAGATTCAATTGCACGCCATTGCGAGCCTGTATTACCGCACTCACGCGGTTACCCCAGCGCTCGTCGGGCACGCCGACAACCAGCGCATCGAATATGCCTTCGTGCGCTTTCAGCGCGTCTTCCACTTCTTCCGGGAAGATTTTCTCGCCGCCGCTGTTGATGCAGTTGGAGCCGCGGCCAAACACGGTGATCGAGCCGTCTTCTTCCAGCTTCGCAGCATCGCCAGTCAGCAACCAAGTCTTGCCGTCAACTTCGACGAAAGTTTTTGCCGTTTTCTCAGGGTCGTTGTAATAACCCATGGGAATATAGCCGGCGCGGGCAAAAATACCGGTTTCACCGGGCTCGACATGACGGTGGGGCTCACCCGGCTCGTCGGTGATCACATCCATAAAGTCGGTGCGACTGACATTGCCCAGGCCTGTGGTGTTTTTGCGGCTGCCGTTGTCCATACCCATTTGGCCACTCTCGGAAGAGCCGAAGGCATTGGTAATAAAGACATTGGGGAAGTGCTTTTTAAAGCCTTCCTGTTTGGCGTCAGAGAAGATCGCACCGCCAGAACCCACATTGAACACCGCCGACAAATCCCAGCGATCGGGGTTGGCATCCAGGGCGTCGAGCAGCGGAATCGCCATAGCGTCGCCGACAATCTGTACAGCGTTGACCTTTTCATCGGCAATGATCTGCCACACCTGTTCACCGTCGAATGAACGATTGTGATTGAGCACCAGCTTGTTGCCCGCCAGTAACTGAATACAGGCATACCACCACGAGGCGCCGTGCATCAGTGGCGCAAGTGCGATACCCACCAGAGGGTGCTCGCCGACGCGGTCACTAATATCTTCGGGTTTTTCACAGGGGCCCAGCGGGGAGAAGTGACCGCCACCGCCCATCGCGGCGAAAAAGACATTTTTATGCGGCCACATCACGCCCTTGGGCATGCCCGTGGTACCGCCAGTGTAGAGCACAAAATAATCATCTTCGGCGCGCTCGCCAAAGTCGCGCTCGGCGCTTTGATCTTTAGCCGCTTCGGCATAATCCACCGCGCCAATCACCGACAGCTCTTCGCCACTGCCATCATCGACAGAAACAAAGACCTTCAGCTTGTTGGCCGCAGCGCGTACTTCAGCGATATGGGGAATAAACTCGCGGTGGTGGATACAGGCCACCATATCGGCGTTGTCAAAGACGTACAACAGCTCCTCTTTAACATAGCGATAGTTGACATTAATCGGCACTGCGCGAATTTTGAAACAGGCCAGCATGGCCTCCAAATATTCGTTGCAGTTGTACATATACAGGCCGACATGGTCGCCGGCCTTAACGCCCTGACTGCTCAGGTAGTGGGCCATGCGATTGGCCCCAGCGTCCAGCTCGGCAAAGGTTGAGCGGCTACTACCGCAAACCAGCGCCTCGCGGCTAGGTACTTTATCGGCAACGGCTTCAAACAAGTCCGCAAGATTAAAATGCATGCTCATAGTGGGTCCCTGTTAGATTGGCGGCTAAGACGGGCCAGCGCCAATTTTGTTAAATTCTTATGTCTTGTATTGCGTCAATACTCGGGTAGGCAACCGCCAGTGCGGCGCATAGCCAAACACAGTAGCAAGGGTATTTGATAGCAGCCATCCTCCCAAGGGACGAGTTGGGCAGGATGGCTGATGACCATTTGTTAATGCTTGTCGCTACTGACCACCCACATGGAGTAGAACTGGGCACCGCCACCATAGGCGTGACCCAGTGCGGTTTTCGCGCCGTCAACCTGGTGGGCACCGGCCAAACCGCGCACCTGCTGGGCGGCTTCGGCAAAGCGAATCATACCCGAGGCACCAATCGGGTTGGATGACAGCACCCCCCCAGAGCAGTTCCAGGGGATATCGCCGCCCTCATCCAGCGAGGTCGCGCCACTCATGGTCAACTCCCAGCCCTTGCCCTCTTCGGCAAAACCGAGGTTTTCCAGCCACATGGGTTCGTACCAGGAAAACGGCACATAGACTTCGGCGCAGTCGAGGTCTTTGCGCGGATCACTGATGCCGGCCTGCTGGTAAACGTCTTTGGCGCAGTCGCGGCCGGCCTGAGGGTTAACCTGCTCGCGACCCGCATACATGGTCGGCTCAGAGCGCATCGCGGCGCCGCGAATCCACGCCGGCTTGCCGGGCGACTGCGCGGCCAGCTCTTCGTTGGCAATCACCATCGCGCAGGCACCGTCAGACGACGGGCAGGCCTCCAGGAAACGCAAGGGCTCCCACAGCATCGGGCTGTCTTCGACTTCCTTCATGGAAATCTCCGGCAGCTGCAAGTGAGCCAGCGGGTTTTTGGCGCCGTGCAAACGGTCTTTTACCGCTACTTTAATTCCCGCGTCATAGGGCGCATTGGAGCGGCGCATATACTCGCGAATAATCGGCGCGAAATAGCCGCCGGCACCGGCGTTAAGGTGGGGTGAAAAGGGCTGCGGATTCGACAGTGCCCACATTGCATTGGATTCTGACTGTTTCTCAAAAGATACGGTCAAAATGCGCTTAAACACGCCACTTTGCACATAAGAGGCCGCCACAATTGCCGTCGACCCACCGACCGAGCCGGCGGTGTGAACGCGCAGCATCGGCTTGCCATTACAGCCCAGGGCATCGGTCAGATAGAGCTCGGGCATAATCACGCCCTCGAACATATCCGGCGCCTTGCCAAGGATTACCGCATCGATGTCATCCCAGCCCAAACCGGCATCATTCAGGGCGTTTTGTGCGGCTTCGCGCACCAGGCCGGCGATCGACACATCGCCGCGTTTAGTTTTGTATTTGGTCTGACCGACGCCGACCACAGCAGCTAATTGAGCCATTATTGGGCCTCCAGTACAGTTACCAAGTTTTGTTGCAGGCACGGACCCGAGGTCGCGTGCGCGACGCCGCGCTTGCCGTCGCCATTGATCAGGCGCATTGCCACTTCGCCGATACGCGACAGGCCCGAGGCCATCATCACGTTGCCCGCGAGCACGCCGCCAGACGGATTCACCTCGGTGTCGTCAGACAGGTTGAGCGCGCGGCGCAGAATAATTTCTTGATGGCTGAAAGGGGCATACAGCTCGGCGATATCCACCGGGCCCTGGGCAACACCGGCCGCCTCGGCCGCCTGCTTGGTCGAAATCGACTGGGTAAGATCCCGTGAGCCAATGTGGTGGGTCTCGATGCGGTGGTCGATACCTTTAATCACCGCATAGGGCTTACCCCACTCCTTGGCCTTCTCAACCGTACAAATCACCATCGCGCAGGCGCCGTCGGAAATCGGGCAGCAGTCGTGACGACGCAGCGGCGATTCGTACTCGGGCTCGGCCAACAGGGCGTCAACGCTGACATCGCCCTTGAGTTGGGCGTGGGGGTTATTCTGGGCGTTGCGGCGAGAGCGCGCCACCACCTCGGCCATCTCGGCCTCGGTGATCAGGCCCTGATCCAGCATCATCCGCGCCTGCATGGCGGCAAAGGCGATGGTATCGACCCACAGCGGCGCCAGGTAATAAGGATCCAGCTGCTGAGACAGCACGATGGGCAACTCGCCCGGCGAGGACTTGCCAAAGCCATAAATCAACGCCGACTCCGCCTGACCGCCCTGAATTTTCAGCCAGGACTCGTACAATGCCCAGGCCGCATCCATCTCCACATGCGACTCTTTAATGGGCGGCACCGCGCCCAAGGCGTCGACACCAGCAACAAAGGCAAATGCCGCACCCTGTTGATAGTCACAGCTACCTGAGCAGGTAAAATCCACATCTTGGGCACTGGTAATTCCGGCCTGCTTAAACACTTCCTGCAGCACCGGCATAATCAGCTCAACTTCGTTTTTAGCGCCGGCGTCGCGCACACAGTCAGACTGAGCAAAGGCTACAATAGCTACATCGCGCATCTTAACGGCCCCCTTTTTTCAATTTGCCAATTTCTTCCACCGCAACATCGGGCTCGTCGATGGGCTTGAAGTACTGAATATTTTCCATGGCGTAACCCCATTCTTCTTCGGGTCTCCACACTGCTTCCACCCGCATGCCGATACGCACATCTTCATTCTTGCACTCGCTAAGCAGGTGCAAGAAGCTCAAATTGGCGCCGTCGAGTACCAGGTTGGCAATCACGTAGGGCGGCTTAATGGGGTTGTTGGGAATGGGGATATAGACAATGGTAAATGACTCAACCGTCGCCTTATTGGTCAGCTCGACTTCATCGGTAGTAGCCACCCCACAGGCCGCGCAGCTGCCGCGCGGTGGAATATAGACATTTTCGCAAGACGGGCAGCGCTGACCGACCAGCTTGCCCTTCTTCAACTGCGCCAAGTAACGCGCGGTCGCTTCACCGGCCGTAAAGTTATAGGTAAGGTAACTGGGCGAGTCGATGCCGGTTACCGGCTCCTCGGCGTTGTTAGCTTGGTAGTCCTCCGACAACTCGGTTGCTTCAGGGACAAAGCCGTTGATATCGGAAATAAACCCCTGAGTCTGAGCCGCCCAGCGCACTTTGACACGCATTCCCGTCGACATCTGCTCGGCATCGCCAGCGTCCACCCAGTGCAGCATCGGTGTATCGGCGCCGTCGAGCTGAATCAGCGCCCAGGCAAAGGGCTTATCCGAGGGATGGGCCTTGCGCGGCTCACTAACCCAAGTCCAGGTTTTCACCACGCCGCTGTCGGCAACATCAACGAATTCGCTCAGTGCTTCGGCGCTAACCGGATCAAACTCCACCGGCGGCATCAGCACCTTGCCGTCGCTGGCCTTGATACCGACCATTTTGCGGTCGCGTAAAGCAGTGAGAAACTTCCCTACAATAGGGCCGGTAGAACGGGTATAGGTATACCCTAGAGTAAAGGCCTGACTTAAAATTTCAGCCGATGAAGACATTTCGTCTCTCCTTGGTAATATGCCCTGCTCCGCAACCTCAGCACGACCCCATGGTCGAAGCTGCAGAGACTGGCGCAGATTTGGCTTGCCGAACGAGTATCTCCGCGGCGCGAAATCCAGACAATGTCGCAGCTGATCACTGCGCTGACAAAAACGATCAGCACGATCACCGCCAGTCGCACCACGACCAACAACCTTGGGCAGTACATTGATGAAAGAACCCTTCGAGCATAGCAATCTATTCATTCGCTACAGCTTAATTGCCGTTGGCTGGCTTTCTTTCGCGCTGGGCATGATCGGCCTGTTATTACCCGTTGTCCCCACCTCGCCCTTTCTCATCCTCAGTGCTGCCTGTTTTCTGCGCAGCTCACCGCGTTTTTACCACTGGCTAACTCAACACCCCTGGTTTGGCCGCTATATTCGCTACTACATGGAGGGACGAGGCATTCCCACGAAGATCAAAGTGCTTATTTTGCTGCTGCTGTGGATTATGATATTGAGCAGTGCCCTGCTGATTGTGCGCATTCCCTGGGTGACCGCGACCCTGTGCAGTATCGCAGCCCTGGTGAGCATCTATATTCTGCGCCAGCCCAACCCCGAGCGCAGCGAGAAATAATCCGCGCAACCGGAGGCTGCCAGCCGATGTCTGACATGCTGCAAATTTTGCTCTACACCGGCCTGGTCGGCGCGGCGATCCCACTGGGGGGGCTGCTGGCGCGCTTTGAACACCTGGGGCCGGGTTGGCTGGAGAACGAATTCCGCCATTTTGTCATTGCCTTTGGCGGCGGTGTCTTACTGGGTGCGGTAAGCCTGGTATTGGTACCGGAAGGCCTCAATGGCCTGAGCAAGCCGATATGGGCAGTCGCCGCGCTCATCAGCGGCGGACTGTGCTTTTTCAGCATTGAACGCGCCATGGGCCTGCGCCGCCGCGAGTCTCCCCAACTGCTGGGCATGCTGCTCGATTATATCCCGGAGGCCATTGCCTTGGGTGGCATGCTGGCCAGCGGGGCGCCAACCGCCGCGCTGATGGCGCTGTTGATCGGCCTGCAGAATCTACCGGAGGGTTTTAATGCCTATCGAGAACTCGACAGCGTGCAGCACAACAGCCGCCGCAACTTGCTGTTGATGTCTGCCCTGGTACCGCTGGGACCACTCGCCGGGATAGCTGGCTACAGCTTTCTGAATGGCCACCCACAAGCTCTGGCCACCATCATGCTCTTTGCCTCGGGTGGCCTGCTCTATTTAATTTTTCAAGACATTGCCCCGCAGTCGCGCCTGGAGAAACACTGGGCACCCCCACTGGGCGCCGTGCTGGGCTTTTGTCTGGCCCTAAGCGGCACACTCGTCGCGCACTGAGGCCATAACGAGGTATTGGCAGCACAATAAGCCCACCTGGGCAAAAGAACGAAGAAGGAAAAAAATGAGGGCCGCGACGCCGTAACGCGCGCAAAGCGCTAGACAGCGCCGTTAAGAATGCAGCGCTTTTTCCATGTTGGCGGCAATGCGACTGGCGATCATCTTGGCGCGCTCGGTCTTTGGACCGGCAAAATGTGCATCGGCGGTATCGTGAAAATACTGCAACCAGCGCTGAAAATCTTCGGCGGTGAGGGCCTGCTTACCGTGTAGATCGCGGTGAATATTCATAGTGTGGCGCTGGTAATCACTGCTGCCCAACAGCAGTTTTTCCCAATAGGCTTGAATACGCGGAAAATGCTCCCGTATATCAATGCCCGCCACCTCGACAAAAATAGGAGCCAGGCGCTCATCGGCCAGCAAGCGCTGGTAAAACGCAGCGACAAACTCGGCGATGCGCTCCGGGCTATCCATATCGATATTGGGAAATTGTTCACTCATAACAGCTTAGACCAGCGCGCCTTGCAATTGCTCAGCGGCCGCGCTTTTTCTTACTGTCTTTTTTCTTAACAAAGCTGACCAGACGGCGCTTGCGCTCGATCTGGCGCTTGCTGAGCTGGTTCTTTTTGCCCTCGTAGGGGTTATCCGAGGTCTTGAATTCGATACGCAGCGGCGTGCCGACCATTTTCAATTCGCGGCGAAACACTTTTTCCAGATAGCGGGTATAGCTATTGGGAACCTTGCTGGTCTGATTGCCGTGAATCACCACAATCGGCGGATTGTGACCACCGGGATGGGCGTAGCGCAGCTTAATGCGGCGACCGTTGATCATCGGTGGCGCGTGGTCGTAGACCGCGCCCTCCAAAATCATGGTCAAACGGCGGGTCTGCAGCTCCTGTGTCGCGGAGTAATAGGCCTTCTCTATCGACTCGTAGAGGTGGCCCACACCGGTGCCGTGCAGGGCCGAAATAAAATGCACTTCGGCAAAGTCGACAAACTGCAGGCGGCGATCGAGTTCGGTTTTAATCCGGTTTTTCTGGTCTGCGGTGAGGCCGTCCCACTTATTGATCGCCACCACCACCGCGCGCCCGGCATCGATCACCTGCCCCAGCAGGTGCAGGTCCTGGTCGACGATATTTTCGCGGCCGTCCATCACCAGAATAACGACGTTGGCATCGTCGATGGCTTTCAGCGTTTTAACAATGGAAAATTTCTCCACCGCCTCGCTGATATGGCGGCGCTTGCGCACCCCAGCGGTGTCGATCAGCGTATAGGCTTCGCCATCGCGCTCGTAATTAATGTACACGCTATCGCGAGTCGTGCCCGGCTGGTCGTAAACCACCACCCGCTCCTCACCGAGCATGCGGTTTACCAGCGTCGACTTGCCCACATTGGGGCGGCCCACCACGGCAATTTTTTTGCCAGTGGCCTTGACGCTGTCGGCACCTTCATCGGCCTCGGGGAACAGCTCCAGTACATCGTCGATCAGCTTGTTCACCCCCTTGCCGTGGGTAGCGGTAAGCGGATAAATCTCGGCGGCACCGGTCTGGTAGAACTCGGCCATGGCGACATTGGGATCGGCGCCATCGACTTTGTTGGCTACATAGAACACCGGCTTGGAACAGCCGCGAAGATGGTTGATTAAGCCCTGGTCGGCCGGCATCAAACCGGCGCGGGAATCGAGCATCAACAGCACCGCGTCAGCCTCGTCAATCGCCTGCAGCGACTGCTGGGCCATGGCTTCGTCAATGCCCTCTTCATCGCCATTGATACCGCCGGTATCAATAACAATAAAATGGCGGTCGCCGAGAATCGCATCACCGTATTTGCGGTCGCGGGTCAGGCCGGGGAAATTTGCCACCAGCGCATCGCGACTCTTGGTCAAACGGTTAAATAGCGTCGATTTGCCGACATTGGGGCGGCCGACTAAGGCGATTACCGGAACCATACTTCTCTCATTTGACAATACACCGCCTCAGCCAAGCGCTCAGCGATCCTGGATTTTATAGGCAACCAGCTTGCCGCTGTTGCCATAGACGTAAAGCAGCTTGCTGTCGACCGCCATCGGCGCTCGCAGACCATCGCTGTCTACACGCTTGCGGCCAACCAATTGGCCATCGAGCTGCCCCAGCAAGTGCAGGTAGCCGTCGAAATCACCCACCGCAACCACGCCACTCAGTGCCGCCGGCTCGGTGAGAATACGGCGGGCCAATACCGTTTGCGTCCAAGCGATGCTCCGGCCGCCTTCGGCGATAGCACTGACACCACCACTGGCATCAACAACATACACATTGCCCAGTGCCTCGGCGGCACCGACATAACTGGAATTATCCTTGGCCCACAAGGGGCGACCACTGGCGATGTCAATAGCGATGACTTTGCCTTGATAGCCGTTGACCACCACGATCTGATCATTTTCGATCAGTAACAAGCGGCCATCAACGTCCACCAAACGCTCAATTTCTGTACTGCCCTGGGCCACAGATACCCGCTGCTCCCAGCGCACACTGCCAGTGTCGGCATCGAGGGCCACAATACGGCCATTGGCAAGGCCAACCAGTGCAACACCGCGCACGATGCGTGGACTGCTGGTGCCACGCATGGTCAACCGCGGCACCTGCGCAGTATAAGTCCACAGCCGCTCACCACTTTGCGCGTTAAAGCCGTGTACCAAACCGCTATAGGTTTGTACCACTACAACACTGCCATTACCTGCCGGCGCACCCAGCACTTCTCCGCCAACTTCCGCTGTCCATTGAACATCGCCGCTTAAACGGTCCAGTACCGCGACCTGGCCATCGGCAGTCCCTACATATAGCTGGGTGGAAGCCACCCCTACCCCACCAGAAATAGTCAGCTTGTGAGCTTTCTTCCAAAGTTTCTTGCCGGTTTTTTTATTCAGGGCAGCAACGCCCCCATCCACGGAGGCGATGAAAATTTCATCGCCATCGATGGCCGGCGCGATGCGATAGTAGGCCTCACCTTGACCGTCACCCAAGGAGTACGACCAAACCTTTTTCAGCTGTTTGATTTCAGTGAAATCAGTCAATGGCGCGGGATCACTGCTCTTTGGCGTAGACGAACAAGCGGCCAATACAGCGCTACACAGGACAACGGCGAGCGGACGAAACAATGACATGAGCATTCCCTAGTTCTGGGCCGCTGTTTGCGGAGTAGCAATTTTCTGAGTCGCCAAGCTGTTGATTTTCATTTCCAGCAGCGGATTATTCAGCGGATTTTCTTGCCGGCGATTCATTGCACTTGCTTCTCGATAAGCAGCCAATGCCTGGCTGGTTTCACCCTGCTGACGCAGTACATCACCACGCAACTCCAGCGCCTGCACCGCCGCCGCGCCCTGTTGCAGCGGCTCGACAATATTCAGCGCCTCATCAAGTTCGCCTTGGGCAAACTTTACACGCGCCAGTCGCAACTGGGTCTGCACTTTAACGGCCAATTCCGGCCCCTGCTGCAACACCCAATTCAGTTCGGCTTCGGCCGCCGCATAATCGCCATCTTTCACCGCATACTTGGCCTTAATCAACGCCGCATACTGACCATAACTAAAGCCCGCGAAACGATCTTTCAAGGTGTCAGCCAAATGCTCAGCGGTTTGCCGCTTACTGCTGTCGCGACTTGCTGCGGCGTCAGCCTGCAGCAGGTTTTCGTAAATAACCGAGGCATCGCCCGCGCGATCGGCCTGATAATTATTCCAGCCGCGCCAGCCAAAGACTAAAGTCAGCGCAATAGCAACACCGAACACCGTCGACTTGCCGTTCTCGCGCCACCAGCGCTTGATGGCCTCTACTTGTTCTTCTTCTGTACGGTAGGTATCCACGTTATTCCTCAAGCTCTCAGCACTGTTGAGACAGTGTGTTATTGATATGGTCCGCCAACGCAGTCAACGCCAACTGTTGTTGCTGGGCATCGCCACGCAGGGGCTTTACGGTTACTTCTCCGGCCGCCAACTCATCCTCACCCAGTACCACCGCTAGCGCAGCGCCACTCTTGTCGGCCTTTTTAAACTGGCTTTTAAAACTGCCACCACCGCAGTTCAGTACCACTTTAACGCCGGGTAACTGATCGCGAAGGGTTTCTGCCAAACTTAGCGCCCGTATTTCACAGGCCTCACCGTTGGCGATGATATAGACATCGGCAAGCGGCGCAGATTCCGGCAGTGCCTGTAAAGTTTCCAACAACAGGCACAGACGCTCCAAGCCCATCGCAAAACCCACCGCCGGCGTCGGTTTGCCGCCCAGCTGCTCAACCAAGCCATCGTAGCGGCCGCCAGCACACACCGTACCTTGCGCCCCCAGCGCGCTGGTGGTCCATTCAAACACCGTGAGGCCGTAGTAATCCAGCCCGCGCACCAATTTGGGGTTCAGCGTGTAACTCAGGCCAGCGGCATCGAGTCGCGCGCACAGCCCGTCGAAGTGCGCCCTGGACGCCTCGTCCAAGAAGTCCACCAGCAATGGTGCATCCTGCAACAGCGCCTGTGTTTCCGGCACTTTGCTGTCTAGGATACGCATGGGGTTAGTAGTCAAGCGGCGCAGGCTGTCGGCGTCCAGCTGTTCTTTAAACTGGCTTAAGTAATCCACCAAAGACTGGCGATAGCGGGCCCGCGACTCACTGCTGCCAATACTGTTCAGCTCTAATGTCAGCGCGTCACTAATACCCAGCTCTTTCCACAAGCGCGCGCTGAGCAAAATCAGCTCGGCATCGATATCAGGGCCATTTAAGCCGAAGGTTTCCACACCTATTTGATGAAATTGACGCAACCGCCCTTTTTGCGGACGCTCGTGACGAAACATTGGCCCCGCGTACCACAAACGCTGTATCTGGTTGTGCAATAAGCCATTCTGGTCGCAGGCCCTGACGCAACTCGCGGTGCCCTCAGGACGCAGGGTCAAACTGTCGCCGTTGCGGTCGGCAAAGGTGTACATCTCTTTTTCAACGATATCAGTGACTTCACCAATGGAGCGCTTGAACAATTCTGTCTGTTCAAGAATGGGAAAACGGATTTCCCGGTAACCATAACGGCCCAGCAGCGTCGCGACTGTCGACTCCAAATACTGCCACAGCGGCGAGTCCTCGGGGAGAATATCGCTCATCCCGCGGATGGATTGTATACGTGCCAAATGAATACCTTTAACGCTGCGCCCGGCACATTAACTGCGGGCGATCAGGTCCTTGTCTTGTTGCTGTTTAACGGCGACTTTGTCGCGAATCAGTTTTTCCAAATGATCAACCAACTCGGGGTTCTGCACCTTGTGATCTTTCTGGCCATTAACGTAAACCAGGTTGTTTGGCGTGCCGCCGGTCAAGCCAATCTCGGCCTCCTTCGCCTCGCCGGGGCCATTCACGATACAGCCAATGACCGCCACATCAAGCGGAGTGGTCACATCCTCCAGACGCGCCTCTAATTCGTTCATGGTGCCGATCACATCAAAATTTTGTCGGGAACAACTCGGGCAAGCGATAAAGTTAATGCCCTTGCTACGCAGTTTAAGGCTCTTGAGAATCTCGTAACCGACTTTAATCTCTTCCACCGGATCAGCAGCCAACGACACACGAATAGTGTCACCGATGCCATCCATCAGCAGCATGCCCAGTCCCACCGCCGACTTGACCGTGCCGCCGCGCAGGCCACCGGCCTCGGTAATACCGAGATGCAGGGGCTGTTCAATCTGACTGGCTATCTGCCGATAGGCCGCCACCGCCATAAAAACGTCCGACGCTTTAACACTGAGTTTGTAATCTTGAAAATCGAGTCTATCGAGGATATCGATATGGCGCATCGCCGATTCGACCAGCGCCTCCGGCGTCGGCTCGCCGTATTTGCGCTGCAATTCTTTTTCCAGCGAACCGGCGTTAACACCAATACGGATGGGTATATTTCGCGCCTTGGCCGCATCGATTACTGCGCGGACCCGGTCCTCACGACCGATATTACCGGGGTTGATGCGCAGGCAATCAACACCATACTCGGCCACTTTTAGAGCGATTTTGTAGTCAAAATGGATATCGGCAACCAGTGGCACCTCAACCTGCTCACGAATTTTCTTAAAGGCCTCAGCAGCCTCCATACTCGGCACCGACACCCGCACGATATCCGCGCAGGCCGCTTCCAGACGCCGGATCTGCGCCACCGTTGCCTCGACATCGCAAGTATTGGTATTCGTCATGCTCTGCACCGAAATGGGTGCGTCGCCACCCACCGCCACCTTGCCAATATGGATCTGGCGGGACTTACGGCGTTTAATGGGTGATTCCATTTTCATAATTCACCTATCTGCACGCGCACGGCGTTGCTCTCTGCCAAGCCGTCGAGATCGACCGGCTGCTGATTGTACTCGATGTCTACGGCAGGCCAGTAAGCCAATGCGAGTTGAACCGGCCCCTGCAAACTGACTTGACGCTGCTCGCCCTTGGCAAACTGCCCACTTAAGCGCACCGCTCCCTGGGCGTCCCTCACTTCGAGCCAGACGTCTTCGTTGAACACGAGACGCAACGAGGCATTGTGATATAGCTGGGGATCGGCAGCGCGGTACTCCGCCTCCGGGAGTTTTAGCAGCGACTCTCCCAAAGACGGCTGAGCCCGCAGCTCGTGCAACGGCACATAGCGGTCTTCCATCAAACTGACATCCAGCTCTGGTGAACTGTGACCACTAAACAACAAATAGCTAATCCCCCAGAACAACAGGGTGCCCAGCAGGGCAAATAACAGTTTGGCCTGCCCCGGCGCATGAATTTTCGCCTGCGGGCGTTTTTTTTCCGCCTGTTCATCGTCGCGCCGGCAGATACGTTCGCAGTCGTTAAGCAGGGGCGCCTCGTCTAAGCCAAAATAACGCGCGTAGCTGCGAATATATCCGCGGGCAAACATCGGCGAGTTAAAACGGGAATAGTCGTTACTTTCCAAGGCCTCAACATGGCTGGTCAGCAAGTTCAACGCGTCAGCCACTTCGCCAACCGACTTGCCCGCACTCAACCTGGCATCGAGTAATACCGAACCAGGCGGCGCCGTATAGTTATCCTGCTGCGTATGTTGCATAACGGCTATTGCCCAGCCCCTGCTAGCGACGCTTTATACAGCAGATATTCCTCTGACTTCGGATAGAGGTTTTTCAATGCCAAGGCATAGCTCGCGTAGGCATTTTCATCGTCAAAGATATCCGCCAAACGAATACCCAACCATAACGAAGCTGCTGACTGGCGCTTCGCGACATCGCGAAAGGCGTCATAAAAACGTTGCGACTCCGGGTACTGCGCCTGGCGATACGCCACCTCGGCTAGCGACAGCAATACCTGCGGGCTATCGCTGCGCATTAGCAATGCGCGCTTGAATGCCGCCTCGGCGCGGTCGAGCTCATCGAGTTTCAAATAACAGCGACCGAGATTGATAAAGGCTTCCACCCGCCGCTCATACAGCAACTCGGCAGTGACCACTTCCAAATGCTCGGCAGCCTCTCGATAAAGCTGTTGCTGGTAAAGAAATGCTGCGAAATTATTGCGAATTCGCATCGACTTGGGCGCCTGAGCCACCGCGCGACGGTAGTATTGCTCGGCCATTTCCAGCTCACCGGTATTCTGGTAAACCAGCGCCAACGCTTCTAGTGTTTCAGCATTGTTGCGATCTACAGACTCCACAAACTGCAGATGCCGCTTGGCCTGCTCCCAGTTTCCCTGGGCAATGTAGCTTTTGGCCAGTTGCAGCGACGTTTCATAAGCTTTTTGCTGATCAGCCTTTTCCGCAAAGCCGCCCTTATGGGTGGTCACGCAGGCAGCCAGTGTCGCGGTGATCATTAACAGAAGCAGTGCGCGACCATACCGTTTAGAACTCAGCCGTAAAGACCCGTACTCGGTAAACATATGTGGCACTTGCATTCCCTCTTAAATCACTCGGATAGTTTGCGTTTCTTCCGCCTTGCGGCGATGGCGCTCAGCCCGCCGGGTGCGATCCTGCACCTGCCCAGCCAACTGGCCACAGGCCGCATCGATATCGTCACCTCGGGTCGTGCGCACCGTAGTCACATAGCCCGCATCAGTCATCACTTGCCAAAATCGCGATACCGCAGAGTTCGACGGCCGCCGATAGTCTGACAGGGAAAAAGGATTAAAGGGGATAAGATTGACCTTACACGGCAATTCGCGCAATACCTCGGCGAGCTCTCGCGCCTGCTCCATGCTGTCGTTCACACCGGCGATCAGAGTGTATTCCACCGTCACCACGCGATGTTTATCTGGCTGCTTGTCGAGATAGCGACGACAGGCCGCCAACAATTCCGCAATCGGATAGCGCCGATTAATGGGTACCAGTTCGTTGCGTAGCGCATCGTTGGGGGCGTGCAGCGACACCGCCAAAGACACTTCGGAAACATCGCCCAATTTATCCAACATCGGCACCACACCCGAAGTACTCAGGGTAACCCGACGCTTGGACAAGCCATAGCCAAAATCATCCATCATCAGATTGGTGGCATCGACAACATTTTCGAAGTTGAGCAGGGGTTCGCCCATGCCCATCATCACGACATTGGTCACCACGCGGTTTTTACCGGGGCCAAACGCATCGTAGGATTTGATTGCCAGCCACACCTGGCCAAGGATCTCCGATGCCGTCAGGTCACGCTGAAAGCCCTGCTTACCGGTCGCGCAAAAGCTGCAGTCCAGGCTGCAACCAACCTGCGAGGACACACACAAGGTGCCGCGCTGGCCATCGGGAATAAATACGGTTTCGACTAAATTGTTGCCGCCAACTTCCACGGCCCACTTGCGGGTGCCGTCTTTGGATTCGAGCTGGCGCACCACCCGCGGTGGCCGGATTTCAGCGAGCTGAGCCAGCTTGGCGCGCAAGGGCTTGCCAATGTTGCTCATCTGCTCGAAATCATCGACACCTGAGTGGTGGATCCACTTAAGAATTTGCTGGGCACGGAAGGGCTTTTCGCCAATGGAAACCAACCAGGCCTCCATTTTCGCGCGTGTCATACCGAGCAGGTTCACCCGCTCGGCTTGCTGAATAACGGCGTCTTGCACTTCCATACCCGTGGCCCTCTTAGGCGCGTTCGCAAAGCTCGCTAGTCGCGAAGAAGTAGGCGATTTCGCGGGCCGCAGACTGCTCAGAATCAGAACCGTGTACCGCATTGGCATCGATAGATTCAGCAAAATCGGCGCGAATCGTGCCGGCATCCGCTTCTTTTGGGTTAGTTGCACCCATCAGTTCGCGGTTTTTAAGAATTGCACCTTCGCCTTCCAGCACCTGTACCACAACCGGGCCGGAGGTCATGAAGTCGACCAACGCTGGGAAGAAGGGGCGACCTTTGTGCTCGGCGTAAAAGCCCTCAGCCTGCTCGCGGCTCAAGCGCAGCATTTTAGCCGCAATAATTTGCAAGCCGGCTTTCTCAAAACGACTGTAAATCTCACCCACGACGTTTTTTGCTACGGCATCGGGTTTAACAATGGAAAAGGTGCGTTCTACGCCCATCTGACTATCTCCGGCTTAAAGTTCAAAAATTGGGGCAAGCCCCCGAAAAATCGGGGGAATTATACGCGCATTCCACCAAAATAGGTACGCAGCCACAGACCGCGGTTGCGCGACTATCTACAGCAGCTAGTCGCGCTCATCCAGCCAGGCGGCCTGAATAGCCTCGAGTATTTTCTCGCCGCTGCGCTTGGGGTCGTCATCGAAGTCCTCAAGCGCCACCACCAGCTGGTGCAAATCGACAAAATTGATATACGTCGGGTCAGTCTCCGGGTGTTTTTCCGCTAACTCGATACCAATATCCAGCACATCCGTCCATTTCAGTCCCATGACACCCCTCCTCTACTGTACGCCCCGGCTTCAGTGGCGCTCGGAAACCATATTGATGGTGTAGCGGGGAATCTCCACCACTAAGTCCTTATCGGCCACTACCGCCTGACAACTCAAGCGCGACTCCGGCTCTAGCCCCCAGGCCTTATCCAGCATGTCTTCTTCCAGCTCATCGGCCTCACCCAAGGAGTCAAAGCCCTCGCGCACAATCACATGGCAAGTAGTGCAAGCACAGGATTTCTCACAGGCGTGCTCAATAGCGATGCCGTTGGCCAACATAACGTCACAAATGGTTTCGCCACTGGCCACCTCCAGCACCTCGCCCTCTGGACAGAGATTTTCATTTGGCAATATAACAATGCGCGGCATGGCGCCCTCCTTAAAGTTCGTCTACCCGCCGTCCGGCGAGGGCTTGCTTAATACTGGCGTCCATTCGCCGCTCAGCAAAGGTTTCGCTGGCCGCGCCGACAATTTCAATCTGGCGAGCAATGCTGGCCGCACTTCCCGATTCTTTCTCTTTGTGCAACTGCTCCATCTTAGCCAGCAGCTCGCGCTGCTCTTCGTCGCTAAGCAGGGCCTCACCATCGGCCAACAGTGCCGCCGACAGCGACTGCAGCAGCGCTTCAGCTTCGACTTGCTGCTCGCGCAGTGCCCTAGCCTGCTTGTCCTCTCCCGCGGCCTCGAATGACGCGGTAAGCATATCGGCAATGTCGCCATCACTCAGGCCATATGAGGGTTTGACCTGCACCTGGCTCTCGGCGCCCGTGGTCTCCTCCCGGGCGGCCACCTGCAGTAAGCCATCGGCGTCTACCTGGAAGGTCACTCGAATCCGCGCCGCACCGGCCACCATCGGCGGAATCCCCTGCAACTCAAACCGTGCCAGTGACCGACAGTCCTCCACCAACTCGCGCTCGCCCTGCACAACGTGAATAGCCATCGCCGTTTGACCATCTTTAAAGGTGGTAAATTCCTGGGCCATTGCCACGGGAATCGTGGTGTTGCGGTGAATAACCTTCTCGGTCAGCCCGCCCATGGTTTCCACCCCCAAGGACAGCGGGATCACATCTAGCAACAGCGTCTCCTCGCCACTGCGATTGCCCACCAGCTGCTCAGCCTGCGACGCAGCGCCCAGCGCTACCACTTTATCCGGATCGAGACTGACCAGCGGCTGGCGGCCAAACCACTGAGCAACGCGCTCGCGCACGCGCGGCACCCGCGTCGAGCCGCCAACCATCACCACATTGAGAATGTCGTCATTGGCCAATTTAGCGTCGCGCAGCGCGCGCTTACAGGCCCTGATTGCCCGGTCGATCATTGGGTCGACCAGCGCATTAAACTGCTCGCGACTCAGACTCAGCCGGGCGTCGCCGAGGACAATCTCCGCCGACTCCTCTGCACTTAACCTTTCCTTAGCCGCGCGGCAGGCATCCAGCAGCTGACGGCGCTGACTGGCATCAAGCCCGCTCACTGCGCTTTGCGAGACAAACCAGGCGGCTATCGCCTGGTCAAAATCGTCGCCGCCCAGCGCCGAATCGCCACCCGTCGACAGCACCTCGAAGACGCCCTTGCTCATTTGCAGCACCGAAATATCAAAGGTGCCGCCACCGAGGTCAAAAACGGCGATCGCCCCCTCTTCCTGCTCATCCAGGCCATAGGCTACCGCTGCCGCCGTCGGCTCATTGAGCAATCTCAGGACATTTAAACCAGCGAGTTTAGCCGCGTCTTTCGTCGCCTGGCGCTGGCCATCGTCAAAATACGCCGGCACGGTAATGACCGCCCCCTGCAGCTCACCGCCGAGGCTGTCTTGCGCGCGCTGGGCCAATACCTTGAGTATTTCAGCCGACACTTGTACTGGCGACATATCGCCGGCGCGCGTCTGTAGTTTCACCATATCACTGCCGCAATCCAGCAACTCATAGGTGGAAAGCATTTCGCCAGCCTGGATATCCGCATAGCTGCGCCCCATTAAGCGCTTTACCGAGGCCAGGGTGTTGTGAGGGTCCTCTGCGGCTCGCGACTGCGCGGCGGCGCCGACGACAAGCTCAGCGTTTTCGCCGTAGTAAACTACCGAGGGCAACAGCGCCTGCCCCTGTGCATCGCTCAGCGTTTGCAGGCTGCCATTGCGAAAGGCTGCCACTAGGGAATTGGTCGTCCCGAGATCAATCCCAACCGCGAGCTTGCGCTGATGGGGTTCCGGGCTCTGCCCGGGCTCGGAAATTTGCATAAAAGCCATAACGTCTGTCCGTTTACCGCCGCGTGGCGAAAGTTAGAAATCGAGCAATTCACCTTCTTTCTGCTCTGCCTCATAACGCAGCTTTTCTAGAAATTGTAATTTGGCGTAACCGTCTTTGGCGGCGTCAAAATCGCCGGCGTCAAAGCTCTGTTGAAAGGCCCGGCGTTGACCCGCCAGGGCCGAATCGACATCGCGATAAAATGCATCGAGCGCCTGCTCGGGGTCGGCCGCGTCGTGCAACTCGGCCAATTCCTCGCGCAACTGCATCTGCTGCATCAAAAATTCCGGGTCGCGAAACGTCTTGGCAGCGCCATCGACCGCCTGCCCGGCAAGCTCCAACAAATACGCCGCACGCCGCGTTGGCGAGCGCAGGGTCTCGTAGGCCTCATTGATTTGCGCTGACTTTTGCACCGCCAAGCGACGCTGACGCTCGTCATCGCCAGCAAAGCGATCGGGGTGCGCACTGCGCTGCAAGGCCCTGTAGCTAAGCGTTAATGCGCGCTCATCCAGCTCGAAACTGCGCTCCACACCCAGCAGACTGAAGTGATCCTGCTGTCGATTGTTATCGGCCACGACTCGACTCCACAGAGGCAAAAAACCCGCCCCCCATATACACAAAAAGGCGCGATCAGCCCGGGCCGAAACGCGCCAGCGATTGCCCAATGCGGGCATCACACCGTGAAGCTTTCCCCGCAACCGCACTCTGCGGACACATTGGGGTTATTAAACTTCAGGCCCTCGTTAAGCCCTTCTTTTACGAAGTCCAACTCAGTGCCATCAAGATATACCAAACTCTTTGGGTCGATATAGACGCTGGCGCCGAAGGCTTCAAACACGCGGTCTTCGGGCTGTGCCTCGTCGACAAATTCCAGCACATAGGCCATACCTGAGCACCCCGAGGTTCTCACCCCCAAGCGAATACCCAAGCCGCGACCGCGACCAACCAGCTGGCGCTTAATATGTTCCGCCGCCGCTTCAGTCAGCGAAATCTTCATGCCTTCTGCCACCATTGGACTCAGGCGCCTTTCTTCTTGCGATAGTCAGAAATCGCCGCCTTGATGGCGTCCTCTGCCAATACCGAGCAGTGAATTTTCACCGGCGGCAGGGCCAGCTCCTGAGCAATCTCAGTGTTTTTGATGTGCTCAGCTTCGTCCAGCGTCTTGCCCTTCACCCACTCAGTTAACAGTGAGCTGGAAGCAATAGCTGAACCACAGCCATAGGTTTTGAACTTGGCGTCTTCAATCACACCCTGCTCATTGACCTTGATCTGCAAACGCATCACGTCACCACAGGCGGGCGCACCCACCATACCGGTGCCGATCTCGTCGCTGGCATCGTCAAATTTACCGACATTACGCGGGTTCTCGTAATGGTCGAGTACTTTTTCGCTATAAGCCATTTCTCGTCCTCCTGCTGGGCCGCCTTAGTGGGCCGCCCATTCAATGCTGTCCAGATCCACACCGTCTTTGTACATATCCCAAAGCGGCGACAATTCGCGCAGTTTCTCCACAGCCTTGCGGACCTGGACAACGGCGTAATCGACTTCTTCTTCAGTGGTAAAGCGACCGAAGGAGAAGCGCAGCGAGCTGTGCGCCAGCTCGTCATTCAATCCCAGCGCGCGCAACACATAAGACGGCTCCAAACTGGCCGATGTACAGGCCGACCCTGAAGATACCGCCAGGTCTTTCAGCGACATAATCAGCGACTCACCCTCGACAAAGGCCAGGCTGATATTCAGGTTGCCCGGCAAACGCTGTTCTAAGGAGCCGTTTACATGCACTTGCTCAATATCTTTAAGGGCGTCCCAGAAGCGCTGGCGCAGCGCCAGCGAGTGGGCTGCATCCTTGTCCATTTCCAGCCGGCAGATTTCGCAAGCTGCGCCCATACCGACAATTTGATGGGTGGGCAGAGTACCGGAGCGCATGCCGCGCTCGTGGCCGCCACCGTGCATCTGCGCCTCGAGGCGCACCCGCGGCTTGCGGCTGACATACAACACCCCAATGCCTTTGGGGCCGTATAATTTGTGGGCTGACACCGACAGCAGGTCAACCTTCATTGCTGCCATATCCACCGGAATTTTACCCGCCGTCTGCGCGGCATCGACGTGGAACACCACTTTGCGCTCGCGACACAACTCGCCAATCGCGGCAATATCATTGATCGTGCCAATTTCGTTGTTGGCGTGCATGATACTGACTAGCACCGTGTCGTCGCGCAGCACCTGTTCGATGGCTTCTGGCGTAATAATACCGTCGGCATTGGGATCCAAATACGTGACCTCAAAGCCTTCGCGTTCAAGTTGACGACAGGTATCGAGCACGGCTTTGTGCTCAATTTTCGAAGTAATAATGTGCTTGCCCTTCTTGCTGTAGAAGTGGGCAGCACCTTTGATCGCCAGGTTATTGGATTCTGTGGCACCAGACGTCCAGACAATTTCCCGGGGGTCGGCATTAAGCAAATCGGCAACTTGGCGGCGGGCATTTTCCACAGCCTCTTCCGCCTTCCAACCAAACAGATGAGAACGCGATGCCGGGTTGCCGAACACCCCCTCGGTTGTCAGGCAAGCCATCATTTTCTCGGCAACACGCGGATCAACTGGCGTGGTTGCAGAGTAATCCAGATAAATCGGCAACTGCATATCTCTCTCCTAATTACCAACCCCCACCTTTGGGGAGGCCACTGCGCACCGGACCTCAGCCTCGGTGCTTGCGTAAAAGCTAATCTATGGCGGTCAGCACTATGGCCTGCTCAGCATTGCGACGCTGACGCTGCCGCGCCGACACCGCCTGTACATCACGGCGCTGAACCAGGCTAGCCAGACTGATGTCACTGAGAAAATGGTGTATCTGATCACTCAGATCAGACCACAGGTGATGAGTCAGACAAGTGTGACCATCCTGACAATCACTGTGACCAGAACATCCCGTGGCATCGACACGCTCATCGACCGCATCAATAATCTCTGCAACAAAAATACTGTCACCAGGGCGGCTCAAGCGATAACCCCCACCGGGGCCGCGCACGCTGCACACCAACTCACGACGGCGCAACTTGGCAAACAATTGCTCCAAATAAGACAGCGAAATATCCTGACGACTAGAAATATCAGCCAGACTGATAGGCCCCTGATCACCATAGAGCGCCAAGTCCAGCATCGCGGTTACCGCGTATCGTCCTTTTGTCGTCAATCGCATAATTGCACCTATTCTCCGTAATAGAGATTATGCAATAACCGAGTATTTCTATCAACTATTTACCCGATTAAATTACTCGGACTTTAGGAAGGGGAGACCACCGCAGATCACGGCAATCACAAAGAAAGGCGCGGCATTATAACGGCTAGCGGCCTTCGTCTCCACCCCCAGACTCGGACTCTCGCACCTTGCGCACCCAGGACTGAGTCGAAGTCAAAATACCACGCAAAATATTGACCTCCATCTCATCGAGACGGGTTCGCTGGTAGAGGCGCCGCAACCTCAACATCAGCTTCTTAGGCGCCTCAGGGCGCAGGAAATTGATGTCATAGAGCGTCTCTTCCAGGTGCACTAAATAACGCTCCAAGGCTTCCGCATCGGCCACCGGCTGATCCCATTCAGCCATCGCATTAGCATCCAGGTCGCCGGAGACCTGCAACATGCGCAGCTCATAGGCCATGACCTGCACCGCCATGGCGATATTCAGGGAGCTGTATTCGGGGTTGGCCGGGATGTGCACATGCAAATTACAGCGCTGCAGCTCTTCATTGGTCAGCCCGCGATCCTCGCGACCGAACATCAGCGCTACCCGGTGCCCACCCACCGACTCTTTATAGGCTTCTTGCATACAGTGCCGGGGGTCCAACAACGGCCAGGGTACCGTGCGCTCGCGGGCACTAGTGCCCACGACCAGCTGACAATCGGCTATCGCCTCATCCAGCGTCTCGCAGACCACCGCATTATCGAGAATATCGCCGGCACTGGCAGCCCGCCAGGTTGCCTCATCATGGGGAAACTTGCGCGGCGCCACCAGATACAACTGGGACAGGCACATGTTTTTCATCGCCCGCGCCACAGCCCCGATATTACCGGGGTGAGAGGTATTCACCAGTACGATACGAATATTGTCGAGAGTATTACCCTGAGTCATGATCAGCGCCCTATTTACGAGCGCCGCATTCTAGCAGAGCCAAGCCCCCCGGTCAGCGCCCGGCGGCATCCCGCCAGCTCAGCTGCCAGCCCATTTCGGAGGCCGGGGTATAAAATCCCTCGCAAATAGCCATATCGGCAACCGCCGCCAAGCGCTCACCGCAGTAGAGCAAAGGCAGGCGCTGACGGCGCAATGGCGGCACCCCCCACTCCTGCAGCAGTTTCTTGAGCGAGCGACTATGACTTTCACCAGCCAACTGGCAGCGCTCACCACCACAGCGAAAACGCACCGTGAGCGGACCAGCTGGCACGAAGTGCCCCCCGCGATGCGCACTCAAGCGCCCCTGGGGCAACGGCAATGGCGCGGACAAGTCCCACGACAAGGGCTCAGAATGCGACCGAGTGTGTAGCTCCACCGCCTCCCCGAACAGCCGGCCACGGTAACGATAAAATCGCCAAGGGCCCACACAAAATACCGGCGCGGCATCCCGGCGCGCCGACAAAAATTGCTCCGCGAAGCTGTGCAGCTGCGCCTGCTCTAAATTCAACTGCCAACGACTGCGCAAGTAATAGTGCAGCAACGCCAACTGGCGAGAAGGCGGCAGCGCCAGCAAGTCATCTATGACCAAGCCCCCTCCACACAGCAGAGGCTGAAGATCCTGCTCAAAGTATTCGTCGAGCAAGGACGCCGCCCGGGCTTGCAGCAGCGCAGCCCGCTCCAAACTGCGACGATAAGCCGGCCAACGCCGCTCTAACCTCGGCATGACCTCAGCGCGAAGATAATTGCGATCAAAACACACGTCGGCGTTACTGGGATCCTCCTGCCAACGCAGCCCCCACTCCCGGGCACAGGCCAGCAACTGCGCACGGGAAACGCCCAACAACGGCCGTAACAACTGCCCCCTACCCAGCGGCCGGCGCCGCGGCATCGCCGCCAAACCCTCCGGCCCAGCGCCACGCAGCAAGCGCAACATCAGCGTCTCGCACTGATCATCGAGGTGATGGGCCTGCAACAGCACATCGCCTTCGCAAAGCAGCTGCTCAAATACCTGATAACGCGCCTGCCTTGCAGCCGCCTCGACCCCAACACCGTGACTATCGAGCTGCACCCGGCGCACTTCACAAGGCAGCTGGAGAGCGTCACACAGCTGCTGACAATGCTGCGCCCAGGCATCGGCCTCGGCCTGCAAGCCATGATGAATATGGATGATATGAAGATCGGGGAAATCTGGCTGCTGCCGCCTCAGCGCGAGCAACAGCTCCAACAATACCCGGGAATCAAGACCGCCACTGTAGGCCAACCAGTAACGACGCGGCGACGCTTCGCCAGCCAGCGACGCACGCAGCCCGTCGAGCAGATCCGGTCTAGCGACCACAGCCCGCTCGCGCACCACCGCGCACTACACCGTGCCGTAGGACATCAGACGCTGGTAGCGGGTCTCCAGTAACTCGTCTTCCGGCAGAGCCTGCAAACGCTCCAGCTGCGCCAGGATATGCGCCTTGACACTTTCCGCGCTGGCGTCAATATCCCGGTGGGCGCCGCCCTGCGGCTCGGGAATCGTGGCGTCAACAATCCCCAACTCCTCCAAGACCGTCGACGTCAACCCCATAGCCTCCGCCGCATCGGGAGCATACTCGGTGCTCTTCCAAATAATATTGGCACAGCCCTCCGGAGAGATAACAAAGTAAGTGGAATACTGCAGCATCGCAATGTGGTCACCCACACCGATACCCAGCGCCCCACCGGAACTGCCCTCACCGATAACGACGCACACAATCGGCGTACTCAACCGCGACATGACCGCCAAGTTCTGCGCAATCGCCTCAGAAATTCCCCGCTCCTCGCTATCGATACCCGGGTAGGCCCCCGGCGTGTCAATCAAGGTAACAATGGGCAATTTGAAGCGCTCGGCCATTTCCATCAGGCGCAGCGCCTTGCGATAGCCCTCAGGCTTGGGCATACCAAAGTTGCGCTTTACTTTTTCAGTGACGCCCCGCCCCTTCTCCTGACCGATAATCATTACCGGCTTGCCATCAATTTTGCCGATACCGCCAACGATTGCAGAGTCATCGCCGAAGTGTCGATCACCGTGCAGCTCGTCAAAATCGGTGACAATACGGCGGATATAATCCAGCGTATACGGGCGCATAGGATGGCGGGCAATCTTCACCACATCCCAAGGGCGCAGTGAGGAGAAAATTTTCTCAGTGAGCTTGCTACTCTTATCCTTGAGCTTGGCAATTTCCTCGCCAATATTGATGTCATTGTCGTTACCAACCAGCTGAAGCTCTTCTATTTTGGCTTCCAGTTCGGCTATAGGCTGTTCAAAATCGAGATAATTCGGGTTCATCGCTCTGTATTATTCGCTCTGTTGACTTCAGCCCGACAGCATTCAAGAAAGAAATTCGGACTATTCATGGCGGTGATTATACGTCAATCGTAATTGATCACCACGTTATTTGCGCCGCAGTCTTCACGCAAGCGGATTAAAACATCCTCTTGCGGCAGAATCCGCCACTCACTCCCCAAACGCAGGCGCACCTCACCCTCGGGTCGCCGATAGCGAATCACCACCGGACAGCTCCCCCCTCGCACCGGGCCCAGCGCCGACTTTAACTTCTGCAACTGTTCACTGCTGCAACACGCTGCATCCAAGGCCACTTCCAGTTCCTTGGCGTGATGTTCTCGGGCTTCGGCAAGACTGCGTATAGACTTTACACGCATTTTCTTACCGCCGCTGTACTCATCAAAGCTACAGACACCTTCCACGACCAGCACGGCGTCCTTGACTAGCTGCTCCCGGCACTCTTCATAAACATCACTAAACAGCGCTATCTCGATACGCGCACTGCGATCATCGAGTAGCAAAAACGCCATGGTGTCGCCGCGCTTATTCTTCATCGTGCGCATATTAACCGCAAGACCAGCAACCGTCTGCGGGTGTTTTTCTGGATTCAGGTCGACGATGCGCCGCGGCACAAAGCGCCTCAGCTCAGCCTCGTAGTCATCAATCGGGTGACCGGTAACATACAGCCCCAAGGTGTCTTTTTCACCCTGCAAGCGCTCCTTGGTAGTCCAGCGGCGAACATCGCGAAACGCCGCGTAAACATCGCGATTATCGGCTGCCAGCGTCTCGCCAAACAAGTCCACCATGCCACTTTCAACATTGCGCGCGGCCTGTTCAGCCACCTGCACCGCCTCGGGCATTGCCGCCATCAACACCGCGCGATCCTCACCCAGGTCGTCAAAGGCGCCGCTGCGAATCAAGGCCTCAATCGCCCGCTTATTCACCTTGCGCGGATCGGTGCGCTCACAGAAATCAAACAGGTTTTTAAACGGCCCGCCGCTGTTGCGCGCGGCAATAATACTTTCCACAGGGCCCTCGCCAAGCCCCTTGATCGCCCCCAAGCCATAAACAATTTGACCGCGGTCATTGACGGTGAACATATACTCACCCTCATTGACCGAGGGCAGCTTGTAGTCCAGCTTCATCTCCCGGCATTCTTCGATAAACACCACAATCTTATCGGTGTTATCGAGTTCCGAGCTCATCACCGCCGCCATAAACGGCGCCGGGTAATGCGTCTTCAGCCAGGCCGTCTGATAGGAAACCAGTGCGTAGGCCGCCGAGTGCGACTTGTTAAAGCCGTAGCCGGCGAACTTTTCCATCAGGTCGAAAATATTGGAGGCGAGCTCTCGATCAAAGCCCTTCTCCACCGCCCCGGCCAAGAACAAGCCGCGCTGCTTCTCCATCTCCTCGGGTTTTTTCTTACCCATCGCCCGGCGCAACAGGTCGGCGCCACCAAGGGTGTAACCGCCCATCTCCTGGGCGATCTGCATAACTTGTTCCTGATAGAGAATGATGCCGTAGGTCGGCTGCAATATCGGCCGCAGGCATTCATGCTGATACTGGGGATGCGGAAACGCCAGTTCGGCGCGACCGTGCTTACGGTTGATAAAGTCGTCAACCATTCCCGACTGCAGTGGGCCGGGGCGGAACAGCGCCACCAGTGCGATAATGTCCTCAAAACAGTCGGGCAGCAGCTTCTTGATCAGCTCCTTCATGCCGCGCGATTCCAACTGAAACACCGCCGTCGTTTCCGCCGACTTCAACAAATTGAATGTCGGCGCGTCCTCCAGCGGAATCGCCATGATATCCAGCGGCTCCTCATCGACTTTGGCGCGCTGGGCATTGACGATTTTCAACGCCCAATCGATGATGGTTAGGGTGCGCAGGCCGAGGAAGTCGAACTTAACCAAGCCGGCGTCTTCCACATCGTTCTTGTCGAACTGGGTAACCAGGCCGCCGCCGGCCTCGTCGCAAAACAGTGGCGCAAACTCGGTCAGCTTGCTCGGCGCAATAACCACGCCACCGGCATGCTTGCCAACGCCGCGTACCACGCCTTCTAACTGTTCGGCCATGTCCCAGATTTCATGAGCCTGCTCGTCACTGTCGAGAAACTCCTTCAGCGCCGGCTCCTGCTCCAAAGCCTTGGCCAGCGTCATGCCCACCTCAAAGGGAATCAGCTTGGACAATTTGTCCGCCAGGCCGTAAGACTTGCCCTGCACCCGCGCGACATCGCGCACCACCGCCTTGGCGGCCATGGTGCCAAAGGTAATGATCTGGCTCACCGCGTCGCGTCCGTAATTATCGGCCACATAGCTGATCACCCGGTCGCGCCCCTCCATGCAGAAATCGACGTCAAAGTCTGGCATCGACACCCGCTCCGGGTTCAGGAAGCGCTCGAACAGCAGGTCGTATTCAATGGGGTCGAGATCGGTGATCTTCAGTGCGTAAGCGACCAGTGAGCCGGCACCGGAACCCCGCCCCGGCCCGACCGGAATATCGTGATCCTTGGCCCACTGGATAAAGTCCATCACGATGAGGAAGTAGCCCGGGAAACCCATCTGCAAAATGATATCGAGCTCAAAATTCAGCCGGTCGCGATACTCTTTCTCAGTCTCTGGGTAATTTGGCGCGCTGCGATCAAACAGGAAATCCAGTCGCTCATCCAAGCCCTTGTGGCAGAGTTCACGAAAGAACTGCTCCTGGGTCAAGCCCTCCGGAATGGGGTATTCCGGCAAATAATAGGTACCCAAATGTATCGTCAGATTACAGCGGCGGGCGATCTCTACACTGTTCTCCAACGCCTCGGGGATATCCGCAAATAGCTCCAGCATTTCCTCAGGACTGCGCAAGTATTGCTGGTCGCTGTAACTGCGCGGCCGCCGCGGATCATCAAGTACGCGGCTATCGCGAATACAAACCCTCGCTTCGTGGGCCTCGAATTCATCGCTATTGATAAATCGTACATCGTTAGTGGCCACCACCGGGCAGCCACTGTGTTCGGCCAGCTTCACTGCAGCGTGAAGATAGTCATCTTCATTCGCGCGTCCAGTGCGCTGCAGCTCTAGGTAATAGCGGTCACCAAATACCGACAGCCAGCGATCCAAACGCTGGCGCGCCAACTCTGGCTTATTGTTAATCAGCAGCTGACCAACATCGCCCTCTCGACCGCCGGACAGCGCAATAAGCCCCTCACTCGCCTGCTCGACCCAGCTGCGGTAGACATAGGCCTTACCCTGCCACTGCCCCTCCAAATAGGCGCGAGAAATCAGCTCGGTGAGATTGCGGTAGCCCGTTTCGTTTTGCACCAACAGGCACAAGGTACTGATTTGCTCGGGGTCATCATCGTCGCGCAGCAACAGGTCACTGCCGTATATAGGCTTGATCCCCGCCCCCTGAGCGGCCTTCTGAAACTTAATCAGCGCGTAGAAATTACACAGATCCGTCAGCGCTACCGCCGGCATGCCCATCGCAGAACTGTGCTTACACAGTTCTTTAACGCGCACCAAGCCGTCCACCAAAGAATACTCGGAGTGCACGCGCAGGTGGACAAAATTTTCATGCAACATCGTCGCGCCTCATTACTTATTCTGACCGGCAACATGTTACGCCGGCCGCGCTATTTTTCGCTTGTCAGGAATCCGCCAGCAAGGCTTTCACCGGCGCGTAACTGCGTCGATGAATAGGTGTGACACCCAAGCGCTGCAGCGCTTCCATATGCACCTTGGTGGGGTAGCCCTTATGACCCGCTAAACCGTAACCCGGATACTTTGCATCCAGTACACACATTTCGCGGTCGCGCACCACTTTTGCCAAAATCGACGCAGCGGCAATGGCCGCCACCTTGCTATCGCCCTTGACCACCGCTTCAGCGCGATAACGCCAGCGTGGCAGCCTATTGCCATCCACCAGCACTAACTCTGGCTCCAGCACCTCGCCACCATGAGTCAGGCCTTCTACCGCCCGCTTCATTGCCAGCATACTCGCCTGCAGTATATTGAGGCGATCGATCTCTTCGACACTGGCGCGCGCCACACAGAAACTCAAGGCCCGTTGACAAATCTCGTCAAACAGCGCCTCTCTGCGCTTCTCACTGAGTTTCTTCGAATCATTCAAACCGGCAATCGGCCGCTCAGGGTCTAACACCACGGCTGCCGCAACGACATCACCACACAGCGGGCCGCGCCCAACCTCATCGACACCGGCAGTCAAACGCGGATATTCATCAGCCCGAAATAGATCAGCGGTGTCAGGCATCTCCAACGCCCTCCAAACCGACACCCGCCGCCGCCAATACCCGAGTTGCCGCCTGCTCGCTAGCCTTGCGGGCCAGATCTACATGAATCGCCCGAAACTCCGCCAGCAGGGATTCCCGGTGATTCGCATTACTGAGTTGCTCGAGAATGAGTGGCCCAATCACCTCCGCAGACACCTCATCCTGCAGTAGCTCTGGCACTAGCGATCGCTGCGCCAACAAATTAGGCAGCGAAAAGAACGGTGTTTTTATCAAACGCGACAACAGCGCATAGCTCAACTTACTAAAGCGATAACAGACCACCATCGGTCGCTGCAACAGCAAGGCTTCAAGGCTGGTTGTACCTGATGCCATTACCACCGCATCAGCAGCGGACATGACCGTGCGCGACTCGCCCAACACTACCCGCACAGGCAGATCGGCAGTCTGACTGGCAATCGCATCCAGGATCTGTCGACGTCGATCGGCGTTGGCAGCAGGGATCACAAATTCGATGTTTGGCAAGGCCCGACGCAGCCATTGCGCCGTATCTAAAAACACCCCTATTAACTGCGACACCTCTCCGGCCCGACTGCCCGGCAACAATGCCACTACCGGGTGGCCTGCACCAATATCGAGCGACTCACGAGCCTGCTCACGCTGATCTTCGAGCGGAATTTGATCGGCGAGAGGATGACCCACGCACGTCACCGGAACGCCGTGCTGACGATAAAAATCCTCTTCGAAGGGGAATAAGGTCAACATGTGGTCCACCGCCTTGGCGATAGTTTTAATGCGTCCCTGCCGCCATGCCCAGACCGACGGACTCACGTAGTGCACAGTGCGCACGCCACGCTCGCGCAGGCTGCGCTCAACATTCAGCGTAAAGTCGGGAGAGTCAATACCCACCACAACATCGGGCTGCCAATTCAGAAAATGACGCTTAAGATGTCGGCGGATACGCAACAGCTCCGGCAGCCGTTTTAAGGGTTCGGTAAGCCCCATTACGGAAAGGCGATCCATATCACATATGCTATGGAAACCCTCCGAGATCATTAGTGGGCCACCAATGCCCTCAAACTCTGCATCGGGAAAATGCTGACGGATCGCCTGAATCAGGCCGGCACCGAGAATATCTCCCGACGCCTCTCCGGCGATTAAGCCGATTTTCAAAGAAGCCATATCGCAGTCTTTACCGGGGTTACCGGCCTCAGAATTGGCGGCGTTTAACGAACGATGCCGCGCTGTGATTGTTTCAGGGAGTCGGCTAAACACTGCACCTCAGGGTGATCCGCAATCAGCGGTTCTAAGGCATTCAAGGCTTCCTCTACCGTCAGGCCCTGACGATAAATAATTTTATACGCGCGGCGAATCGCAGCAATAGCCTCACTGCTGAAACCACGTCGCTTAAGCCCTTCAACATTAATTGTCTTCGCTTCTGCCGGGCTGCCACTAACGGTCACATAGGCCGGCACATCCTTACTGATATGGCAGCCGAAGCCAGAGAAGCTATGCTTGCCAATTGCGCAAAATTGGTGGACCAGTGAATAGCCACTAAGAATAGCCCAGTCACCAACAACCACGTGCCCCGCCAGCGAGGCATTATTCACTAGAATACAGTGATCACCGATAATTGAATCGTGACCGACGTGGGCATAGGCCATAAGCAAGTTATTGCTGCCAATAACGGTTTTACCCAAGTCCTGTACAGTACCGCGGTGAATCGTCACGCCTTCGCGAATAATATTATTATCGCCGACGATCAATTCAGTGGGTTCACCCTTGTATTTCAGATCAGGGGTATCTTCCCCCACTGTCGAAAACTGGTATATGGTGTTGTTCTTGCCGATCCGAGTGGGCCCCTTGAGAACCACATGAGAGCGCACATCGCAGCCTTCACCCAATTCGACGCCGGGACCAACGACCGTCCAGGGGCCAATTTTTACGTTGGCAGCAATCACCGCAGTAGGATCGATAATTGCGCGCGGATCGATATCCGCACTGGCATCAATATGACCTGCCATCACTTTTTCCGGTCAATACACAAAATAGTCGCAGAACACGCCAACACATCGTCAACGTAAGCTTGGCAATCAAATTTCCAGAGGCCTTTGCGATCCGACACATATTGCGCTTTCAAAATCAGCTGATCGCCGGGCACGACCTGTTTTTTAAACCGGGCATTATCAACACCGGCAAACATGTAAATCGAGCCGTCTGAAGGCTTCTTATCCAGAGTTTTAAAACCGAGAATACCCGCCGCCTGAGCCATCGCCTCAATAATTAATACTCCGGGCATAATCGGCAGCCCAGGGAAATGACCGTTGAAGTGATTTTCATTGCCAGTGACGTTTTTCACGGCAACAATTGACTCGCCGAGTGTCAACTCAACGACTTTATCTACCAGCAAAAACGGATAGCGATGAGGCAAATATTCCTTAACCTCATTAATGTCCATAACTGTGCTCAATTTTCGTCCTCGTGCAGTGTTCGTAATTGTTTTTCCATCGCCTGAACCCGGCGATACAACTCGTCAAGCTTCGCCAGGCGAGCGGTATTTTTTCGCCATCGGTTCGACTCCATCAATGGACTACCGCCACTGGAATAAGAACCCGCCTTATCAATAGACTTAGTCACGAGACTACGCGCAGTCAGATGGACTCCGTCAGCAATATGGATGTGGCCGACAACGCCAATATTCCCCGCGAGGGTGCAGTTTTTTCCTATGACCGCGCTGCCCGCCACCTGCGAGCAAGCCGCCATCGCGGTCCCGTCGCCCACTTCGACGTTGTGTGCAATCATGGTAAAGTCGTCCATGATCACTCCGTCACCGATCACGGTGTCATTCAGAGCACCGCGATCAATACAGGAGTTAGCGCCAATCTCTACACGACTCCCAATCCGCACACCGCCCAGCTGGTGAATTTTTACCCAGCCCACTGACGAAGGGGCAAAACCGAAACCATCTCCGCCAATCACTACGCCCGAGTGGACCACGCAGTGATCGCCAATACTAACGCCGTGATAAATACTGACATTGGCGTGAATCAAACAGTGCTTGCCAATACGACTGTCGCGGCCAATCACAGTGCCCGCGGCAATCACACTGCCCTCACCCACCTCTGCGCCCACCTCAATAACGCAATTGGCGCCGATACTTGCACTGGGGTGCACATTATCCGACTCCAATACAGCACTGGGGTGTACGCCCGCCCGCGGTTTTTCCACAGGATCAAACAAGGCACTGGCACGGGCGTAGGCAAGGTAGGGATCATCAGCGACGATCAGCGCGCGGTCTGGCTTGGCGGCCAGCGCATCGTCTACCATAGACGGATGCAAAATTACCGCTCCGGCCGCGCTGCTGTTTAACTGGCTGCGGTACTTAACATTAGCCAAAAAACTCAGCTGTTGCGGGCCCGCACTGTCCAGCGCGGCAAGCCCTTGTAGCCACTTGTCGCCGTCGCCATGCAGCGGCAAGTTCAGAAGCCCGGCGACCTCGGCGAGACGCAGTGATTTCTGCACAGCCATTACTTCGCCTGGTTAAGTTTATCGGCGACTTTAGCAGTAATGTTATATCCGGCATCTGCGTGCATCACCGCCTTAGCAGGCAACAACAGACCAATATTTTCTTCTTTAATAATTTCGGGCAACAACTTTTGCAGCTTCGGACCAATCTCTTTCATGATGGTCTGCACTTCTTGCTGCTGAGCCGCTTCAATTTTACGCGCCAAGTGCTCACCGTCTGCGCGCTTGGAGTCAATTTTGTTCTTGGCCAATTGGCGCTGTTCAGCGCTGAGGATTTCAATATCTTTCTGGAGTTTTTCCACCAGCTTTTCGTAATCCTTACGCACGGTCTCAAGCTCTGAAAGGTTGTTCTTAAATTCTTTTTGATTACGCAGCGCATTCAAGCGTTGCTTGGCAACATCGGTATTCAGTACCGCAGCCTCCAAATCAAATACCGCTATGCGGCCTTGTGCCAAGGCAACAGAACCCCAGGCCATGGCCAGCATCAGTACCGCAAATTTAAACAGCTTCATGTAAAACTCCCAAACATTATTCTAAGTGGATTAAAAAGTGCGACCGAGTGAGAACTGGAATATCTCGGTTTCGTCGATTTTCACATCATTCAGGGCGCGCCCCAGACTGAAGGTCAGCGGGCCAAATCCAGTAATCCAGGTAACCCCGAAACCCGCCGAGTAACGCAGTTCATCGATATTTGGCGAAGAACAGTTGATCTGCGTTGAACTACAGCTTGTGCTAAACACGTTACCGGCATCAATAAACAAGCCACTGCGCACCGACCGCTGATCCTTGACAAAAGGCAGCGGGAACAATAATTCAATACTGCCTTCCATTAACACATTGCCGCCGAAGGGGTCGGCCTCATCACCCAAGGAGTCGGCCGTATCGACCACCAACAAACCGGTAGCCGGATCCAGTACGTAGGCCGCCTGCGCCGACAGTGCCGTGGCATTGCCATCTTCGTCAATCGCTGTCGCCGCCTGACTAATGCGATAAATATCCGCCGGCGAGCTGCGTGGCCCCAAGGTATTACTACGGAAACCTCGCACCGAGCTAAAGCCACCGGCATAGAAGTGCTCATAGAATGGCAGCTTATCGAGGTTGCCATAGCCGTCACCGTAGCCCAGCTCCGTTTTGAAGCGCAGTGTAAAACTGCTGCTGAGCGGCACATACAGCTGGCCGTTGTAGGTCAGGCGGTAATATTCAAGATCAGAGCCCGGGATCGACGCCTCCAGCGACAACGATTGCGAAGCGCCTCGGGTTGCCAGCAAGCCACGGTTCAATGTCGACTGACGCCAGGAGATCCCGGCCGTGAAATTGCCAAACTCGTCGCCAAATTCGTCAAGGAAACCTGGCTCTTCACTATTGGTCAAAGCGCTATCCGGCAAATTAGCGATATCTTCGAGCACTTCAGCGACGGTATAGCGGCCGGTATTCGGGTCAGTAGTACTGACAAAGTAATGGTCAACCGCATCGAAAATACGGGGACTGGTCTTAATCTCTTTTACTGCACGAACACCGGCTTCGATCGAAGTCAAGCTGTAGCCAAACTCGAAGCCCAAGCGTTCTGTTTCAGAAATGGGGTAACCGAAGTTAACACTGGTGCCATACGTATCCGTGGTGTAACTGGCAACATTGACCTCTTCAAAGTCTGTAGCGCGGTAAAAAACTGAGAAACCGCGACTTACACCATCCTCGGTAAAATAGGGGTCCAGGTAGTTAAAGCTGGCGCTGCTCTGGAAATCACTGCGCGACAACCCAAAACCAACCTGTTTGCCGGTGCCCAAAAAGTTATTTTGCTGAATATTCGCACTGAGCAACAGGCCGCTGTCCTGAGAGAAACCCACACTGGCGCCAAGGCTTCCCGAACTCTGCTCTTCCACGGAATAGGTCAGATCGATCAGGTCGTCGCTACCGGGGACCTCGAGAGTCTCGACCTTAGCCTCTTTAAAGTAACCCAGCCGCTCCAAGCGCACTCGCGACATCTCAATTTTATTTGCCGAAGCCGGTGCCGCTTCCATCTGGCGCATCTCGCGACGCAGCACCTCGTCAGAGGTCCGGGCATTACCTTCAAAACTAATGCGGCGCACATAGGTGCGCTTACCAGGATCAACGAAGAACTTTAAGGCAACGGTGTTATCCTCATCATTCACTTCAGGGATACCGCGCACCTTAGCAAAATTGTAGCCTTCGTTACCCAGGCGCTTAACCAAAAACTCTTCAGTACTGGTCACCAGCGCCTGAGAAAACACCTGGCCTTCGCGAACGAGGACAAAGCGCTTAAGATCCTCTTCCGGCAGCACTAAGTCACCGGACAATTCCGCGCCACTCACCGTGTACTTCTCGCCCTCGCTGACATTAATCGTCAAGTACACGGACTTGCGATCCGGGCTAATTGACACCTGAATCGAGTCGGTATTAAAGCGCAGATAACCGCGGTCTAAATAGTAGGAATTAAGCTTTTCCAGGTCACCCTTAAGCTTTTCACGGGCATATTTATCGCTACTGCTAAAAAAGGAGAAAAAGCCGCTGGGTTTCAGCTCAAACTCGTCCAGCAAGGTCTCATCGTCATAGACGCTATTGCCAACGATGTTGATATGCTTGATAGAGGCGGTACTTCCCTCATCGATATTAATAGATATCGACACTCGATTGCGTGGCTCGGCCACAACGTCTGTTTCGATACTCGCATCATAGCGCCCCTGCGACACATACTGCCGAGTTAGCTCCATGCGCATATTTTCTAGGGTCGCGCGCTTAAATACCTGCCCTTCCGCAAGCCCGGCCCCTTTTAAACCGTCGAGCAGAGCCTCGCTCGCCAGCGCTTTATTACCCTCGAGATTGATTTTGCTAATGGCAGGTCTCTCAACCACCTGCACAACAAGCACATCCTCATCGATACCTATTTGAATATCATCAAAGTTTCCCGTGGCAAACAGCGCCCTCGCAGACTTCGCAACGGCCTGCTGACTAAGCACGTCACCCACATTCAGCGGCAGCGCCGAAAACACCGTTTCGGCGGAGATGCGCTGCAATCCCTCAATCCGAATATCATTGATTCGGGTCTGGGCCAAGGCCAGCGGGCTCGCCAAACAAATAAATACTGCGTAAAGAAAAAAGCGTTTCATCAAAAACCAGCAACCACGGCTAGGGCCCTATCCCACTAAAAGACGGACAGAGCACTGGGTAAAATATATCGCGAAGCCCAAAATCAGAGGCGCAATACGTCGTTGTATAAAGCAAAAAACATGACACAAACCACCAGCGCCAGCCCCAACTGATTGGCCCATGCCTGCACTTGTTCCGTCACCGGCCTGCCGATAAGTCCTTCAATCGAGGCGTAAACGATATGGCCACCATCCAAAATCGGAATCGGGAGCAAGTTCAATACCGCCAAACTGATGCTCAGCAAGCCCAAAAAACTCAGCCAGGCAAAAAACCCATACTGCGCAGAGGAGCCGGCCACTTTAGCAATGGTTATCGGACCACTCAAGTTTTTCGGTGACAGTAAACCGGTGATCATTTTTTTTATCGATTCAAGCGTAAACAGGCTCATTCGCCAAGTTTTGTCGGCAGCTGCAAGCAGTGCCGCAACTGGCCCGTATTATACCTCTCGGCGCATGCTCTCCGGCCACTCCGGCAGTGCCACGCCAACACCAGCAAAACCCACTGCCGTGCCGGAATCTTCTAACTTGCGCTCAGGTGTCATCGTCAAGCGCATTGTCACGCCATTGCGCAGCAACTCAAGAGCCATGGGCTGACCGGGACTGGCGCGTACCATACGCACCCAGCTATGCCAGTCCGGCAACGACTCGCCATTAACCGCCACGATCACATCACCGACTTGCAAACCTGCGCGCGCGGCCGCGCCGCCCGACACCAACTCACCAATCTCCGGCAACAATTCCGGCACAAACAGACTCACGCCCAGCTCATCTAAAGGCTTTGGCTCATCGACGTCCTGCATCCAGCGATCGATATAGACACTGTTTTGGTATTCCAGTGCCGAGTTGGGCGTTTTAACGGTAATAGTCAACTCACCACTCTCACCGATACGCTCCAACAGTTGCATCTGCAGCGTCTCCCAGGTAGCCGTATCGACGCCATCAACAGCAACGATTTCTTGGCCGCGCTCCAAGCCAGCCCGCTCGGCCAGAGAGCCTGGCAACACCTCAGCAATAATCGGCGCCACGCCGCTGACGCCATTGAGAAACACCAACCAGTAAGCAAAGATCGCCAGTAGAAAGTTAGCTGCGGGTCCAGCCGCCGCAATCGCTATACGCCGCGCTGGTGTTGCGCGATTGAAGGCCATATGCAACTGCTCGTCAGGCACCTCGCCCTCGCGCTCGTCGAGCATTTTCACATAGCCGCCCAAGGGAATGCCGGCAACAACATACTCAGTGCCCTGGGCATCCTGCCAGCGAAGCAGCGGCTTGCCGAAACCCACCGAAAAACGCAGCACTTTCACACCACAGCGCCGCGCCACCCAAAAATGGCCAAATTCGTGAACGGCAACCAACACGGCCAAGGTCACGACAGTAATCACTACGGTCTGTAAAAGATCCAACACCTGTATTCCCTCAGGATCCAAATTCACCGATCAGCGACTGGGCACGCTCCCGCGCCAGCGCATCCGCAGCTTGGACATCAGCCAGTGACTGCGGTTCAACATTCTCAACGTTCTCGATGACTCGCTCTAAAAGTCGGGGAATGGCCGCAAAAGACAGCTGCCGATTCAAAAAAGCATCAACCGCCACCTCATTGGCCGCATTGAGACTCGCACTGGCAATCCCGCCGGCCTCAGCCGCCTCCCGAGCCAAGCGCAAACAGGGGAAACGCTGCTCATCTGGCGCCTCGAAGTCCAATCGCGCCTGCAGTATCAAGTCGAGACTCGCCACCCCCGAATTCATTCGGCGGGGCCAGGCCAGTGCGTGAGCAATGGGGGTGCGCATATCAGGCTGCCCCATCTGGGCCAATACCGAGCCGTCGACATACTCCACCATCGAATGGATCACACTCTGAGGGTGGACCACGACATCAATACGCGATGGCGGGCAGTGAAACAACCAACACGCCTCAATCAACTCCAAGCCCTTATTCATCATGGTCGCGGAGTCTACCGAAATTTTTCGCCCCATCTCCCAATTCGGGTGGGCACAGGCCTCATCAGGGGTCACCGAGGCAAAAGTATCCAGTGGCCGCTGCCGGAATGGACCGCCGGAGCCGGTCAGCAAAATACGTCGCACGCCTTGGGCGTCCAGGCCATCGCGATGCACCCCCGGCATACACTGAAAAATGGCATTGTGTTCGCTATCGATGGGCAACAAGGTAGCACCGTGGGCGTCCACCGCGTCCATAAATAATCGACCGGCCATTACCAACGACTCTTTGTTGGCCAGCAGCACCTTGCCGCCAGCTCGCACAGCGGCCAGGGTAGGCAACAGACCGGCTGCACCGACGATCGCCGCCATTACCGTATCGGCCTCGGCGGCAACCTGGCAAAGCCCCTGCTCGCCACTAAGCACCTGCGACTCACTGCCGGCCGCGCGCAGTTTCGCTTGCAACAACTCGGCACTAGCGGCATCACGCAAGACTAAATAGCGGGGGCGGTGAACGAGGGCCTGATCGAACAGCGCATCGACACTGGTATTAGCGGTTAACGCATAGACTTCAAAATCAGCCGGATGCCGCGACAGCACATCCAGCGTACTCACTCCGATCGAGCCCGTGGACCCCAGAACCGTAACCCGTTCCATGCCTACCAACCCACCGACATCAGGCCCAGAGTAAACACCGGCGACGCCGCCGTCAGACTGTCAACCCGATCCATAATGCCGCCGTGCCCGGGCAGGAGTTGGCCGCTATCCTTAACACCGCGATGACGCTTAACCATACTCTCCAGCAAATCGCCCAGCACCGATGCCAGTACAGTAATGGCCGCCAACAACAGCATCACCGGCAAGCTCACCGGCATACCGCCAGGCCAACTAAACCACAGCCCCGCCATCAGCACGACGCTGCACACCAAGCCCCCCCAAAATCCGGCCCAGGACTTACCCGGACTGACGGCGGGCGCCAATTTAGCCTTGCCGAAACGGCGACCACAGAAATAAGCGCCAACATCGGCCGCCGCAACTAGGGCGAGCAACATCACGATCAACCACACGCCACCATCGAGACTGCGCAAGTAACTCAGCGACCACCAGGTCGGCAACAACACCAACACCCCCATGATCACTCTCAGCGGCCGCGCCCCCCACAGCCCGGCACTCTGCGGATAAGCCTTCACCCACAACAACGCCACAGCCCACCAAACACAGGCGGCAACCAGCAACTCACGCAAACGCAGCGGCGACCACTCGCCTACTGCACCAAGGTGCCAATAGGAGGCGGCGATCAACACCGCAATCAGCGCGACATAGCCAAGACGAGCGGGCACTGCTGACAAGTCGCTGAGATCCGCCCATTCCCAGGCCGCGAGCAGAACAATCGCGGCAAATAACAAGGCGAGCTGACTGGCAGACAAATAGGCCATTGCCACAAACAGTGCGGCAACAATCAACACGGCGGTAATAATCCGCTGTTTAAGCATAAAAGGTAAATCTCCGGTTTTTATTCGCCGTTGTCATTATCATTATTGCGGCCGCCATAGCGACGCTCGCGACTCGCAAAGGCATCCAGCGCCCGCCCCATTTCCAGCTCGTCAAAATCGGGCCACAAGCAATCACAGAAATAGAACTCACTGTAAGCCAACTGCCACAGCATAAAATTACTAATGCGCTGCTCGCCGGCAGTGCGAATACACAAATCAGGCTTAGGCAGGTCGGCCAGCGCGGTGTACTGATCAAACAGACTAATATCGATGTCATCGGCGCGCAATTCTCCCGCCTCAACGCGCTTCGCGAGCTGTCGGGTGGCACTAACGATGTCCCACTGGCCACCGTAATCCACGGCAATCACCAAGGTAGTATCGCGATTGAAACGAGTGAGCTGCTCACTGTAATCCATCTGCTTGCGCAAACTGGCAGAAAAGCGATCGCGCTCGCCAATAAAGCGCATCCGCACGCCATCCTCATGCAACTTGCGGGTCTCGCTTTCCAGATAACTGGAAAACAACCGCATAAGCGCCTGTACTTCCAGGCTGGGGCGCTGCCAATTCTCGCTGGAAAACGCGAACAGGGTGATGACTTCCACACCGCGTTTACGACTACTGGCTAGCAAGCCACGAATCACTTCTACGCCGGCGCGGTGGCCGCCGGCGGCTTTAAGCCCACGTTTTTTTGCCCAACGGTTGTTGCCATCCATAATAATGGCAACGTGACGTGGGGCGACGGGGCGTTCTGAGGCGCACTGGCCATTATCAACTGCCATGAAAACCGCTTCTTAGCCGATCAGATTTCCATCAGATCGTTTTCTTTAGCCGCCAGAGCCTTGTCGACCTCAGCGATGTATTTATCAGTAATTTTCTGCACATCGTCTTGGGCGCGACGCTCTTCATCTTCACTGATTTCTTTTTCTTTGAGCAGCTCTTTGACATCAGCCAGCACATCGCGACGAGCATTGCGAATCGAAATACGAGCGCTTTCCGCCTCTTGGCGAGCCTGCTTGATATAACCCTTGCGAGTTTCCTCTGTCAGGGCTGGCATAGGAATGCGTATCACCGCACCCGCAGTGCTGGGATTAAGCCCTAAATCCGACTTCATGATGGCCTTTTCAACATCGGGCACCACATTTTTTTCCCAAGGGGTGACCGTTAGCGTGCGAGCATCCTCAACACCAATATTAGCCAGCTGGCTGAGCGGCGTTTCCGAGCCGTAGTAAGACACGCGAATATTGTCGAGCAGACTAGGGTGAGCACGACCGGTGCGGATCTTGTTGAAATTCGAGCCCAAGGCCTCAATGGTCCTCGCCATGCGCTCTTGAGCATCTTGTTTGAGTTCGTTTATCACTGTTTCACTCTCCTCGATTGACGTCGCGGCCTCAGCCCGCCGACACCAAAGTTCCCTCGTTACCGCCAACGACAATATTCAACAGGGCACCCTGTTGCTCCATGGCGAATACCCGCAATGGCATATTGTGATCGCGGCACAGACAAATAGCCGTCAAGTCCATCACCGCCAACTTCTTGTCCAGCACCTCATCGTAACTCAGATGATCGTACTTCTGCGCCTCGGGGTCGATCATCGGGTCTGCACTGTAAACCCCGTCGACCTTCGTCGCCTTCAGCACGAGGTCGGCATCCACTTCGATCCCGCGCAGGCAGGCCGCCGAATCGGTGGTAAAGAATGGGTTGCCCGTGCCTGCGGCAAAAATCACCACCTCGCCGCGACTCAGCGCGCGAATCGCCTTGCGACGATCGTAGTGATCAACCACACCGCTCATCGGAATCGCCGACATCACAGAGGACTTGATATTACTGCGCTCCAAGGCATCACGCATCGCCAAGGCATTCATCAGCGTCGCCAACATACCCATATGGTCGCCGGTAACTCGATCCAGGCCAGCGGTCTGCAGGGCCGCACCGCGAAACAGGTTACCACCACCGACAACCAGTCCAACCTGCACACCAATACCCACCAGCTGCCCGACTTCCAAGGCCATGCGATCGAGCACTTTGGGGTCGATACCAAAACCGAGCTGCCCCATCAGGGCCTCACCGCTCAGTTTAAGGAGAATGCGCTTATATTTTTTGTCACGACTCTGAGTAGACATGTTACACCCCGTAAATCCCGCTTTCGCACATATCTTTCAACACAAAGAAAAACGGGGCCTTCAGGCCCCGCTAACGCGACTCAGCCCTTGAGCTGCGCAGCCACTTCGGCTGCAAAGTCGACTTCTTCTTTTTCTATACCCTCACCGACTTCAAAACGGATAAAGGTTTGAATGTCGGCACCGGCATTTTTCAGCAACTTGCCAACCGTCAGATCCGGCTCCTTAACGAAGGCCTGATCTACCAGCGCATTTTCCGCCAGGAATTTGCGGATACGACCCTCAATCATCTTCTCGATGATTTCAGCCGGCTTGCCGCTTTCCTGCGCCTGAGCCGTGAAGATTTCACGCTCTTTAATCACTTCTTCCTCAGGCATATCCGCCTGCTTAGCAACGCGCGGATTTACCGCCGCCACATGCATGGCGACATCGCGTGCCAGCTCTGCATCACCGCCTTTCAAAGCAACCAACACCGCGATACGGTTGTTGGAGTGCACGTAGCTATCTACCACGCCCGCTTCAGCGGTCAACACTTCTACGCGGCGCACAGAGATATTCTCACCAATTTTCTGTACCAGCGCCTCGCGAGCCTGCTCCAACTCACCGGCCATCAGTGCGGCAATATCCGTTTGCTTGTCAGCGAAAGCCTTGTTGGCTACCAGGTCGACAAAAGCCAGGAAGCCGTCGTCGCGTGCCACAAAGTCAGTTTCGCTGTTTACTTCCACCACAACCGCATAGCTGCCGTCTTCGGCCACTTTAGTGGCAACAACACCGTCAGCAGCGGTACGACCGGCCTTCTTGGCAGCCTTCATACCACTGGACTTGCGCAGCTCTTCAATTGCCAGCTCGATATCACCATTGGCTTCGTTCAGTGCCTTCTTGCACTCCATCATGCCAAGACCCGTACGCTCGCGGAGCTCTTTAACCATTGCTGCTGAAACAGCCATCCTAAAATCCTCTTGTTTGGGCTAATGCTGGGCCGGGTTAACAGGCCTGCTCAATAGATATCCAAAAAAAGGGGGCCGTGCCCCCTTTTACAGCGTTTACACAGGGCGATTACTCAGCCGCTGCGCCGCCTTCTTCCTGTGCCACTTCAACAAACTCGTCAGCAGCGACAGCAGCGTTTGCGCTGGCATTGATGATCGCGTCCGCGACAGCAGTCACGTAAAGCTTAATGGCGCGAATCGCGTCATCGTTACCGGGAATCACGTAGTCAACACCGTCTGGGTTGCTGTTAGTATCTACGATACCGAAAACCGGGATACCCAGCTTATTGGCTTCCTGGATAGCAATACGCTCGTGATCAACATCAATCACAAACAGTGCATCAGGCAGGCCAGACATTTCTTTAATACCACCAATGGAGCGCTCCAGCTTCTCCATATCGCGGTGACGCATCAGCGCCTCTTTCTTGGTCAACTTGTCGAAAGTGCCATCCTGAGCTTGGCTTTCCAGCTCACGCAGACGACGCACAGACTGGCGAATAGTCTTATAGTTGGTCAGCATACCACCCAACCAGCGGTGGCTAACAAAGGGCATACCCGAGCGGCTCGCCTGCTCGGCAACAATCTTGCTAGCGGCGCGCTTAGTACCTACAAACAGCACCTTGTTCTTGTTAGCGGCCAGCTTCGCAACCGCGTCCAGCGCGTTATTCATCGCAGGGACAGTGTGCTCGAGGTTAATGATATGAATCTTATTGCGGGCACCAAAGATGAAGGGCGCCATCTTGGGATTCCAGTAACGCGTTTGGTGACCAAAGTGAACACCGGCTTGCAGCATTTCACGCATGCTTACATGAGACATGATTTTTCCTTGATTTTCATCGGGTTAGGAACTTGCATCTGCCCCGCAACCCAACCACAGCTATACTGCAGCACCCGGGATTACGTGTCGGCAAATGCGCGTCGTTTATGCCCTACCAGCAGGGGGCCTGCTTTCGGGGCGCGTATTTATACCACAGCGCCCCTGCAAACTAAAGCCCAAAGGCATTTTTGACAGCACTGCACAGCCACAACAATCGCCTCCACAGCGGTGATGGTCTACAATGCCCTGCTTTGAGTTTTCCGACCATCCGAACAGACCTTTCCACTATGAATGTAAGCATCAAGTCCCCGCAAGACATCGCCGCCATGCGCGTCGCCGGCCGCCTGGCTGCCGAGGTGCTGGAAATGATTGCCGAGCACGTGCGCCCAGGCATCAGCACCGCCGAGCTTGACCGCATTTGCCACGACTATATTGTTAATGTGCAACAGGCCATTCCCGCCCCCCTGAACTACAACGGCTTCCCTAAATCGATATGCACTTCGGTCAACGAGGTGATTTGCCACGGCATCCCCTCCGACAAGAAAATTCTCAAAGACGGTGACCTGCTCAATATCGATGTCACCGTCATTAAAGACGGCTGGCACGGCGATACCAATCGCATGTTTTATGTGGGCGACGTCGCCGACCACGCCAAGCGCCTGTGTGTCGTCACTCAGGAGTGCCTGTATCAGGCGATTGAACTGGTAAAACCGGGTTGCCGGCTCAGCGACATCGGCAAAGTCATAGCCAAACACGCCCGCAGCAACCACTACAGCGTCGTAGAAGAGTACTGTGGCCACGGCATCGGCCAGGGCTTCCACGAAGACCCGCAGGTACTCCACTATGGCGAGGGCTACAACCGTGGCAACGACCTAGTGCTTGCCGAGGGCATGACCTTTACCATTGAACCGATGATTAACGCGGGCAAAAAGCAAACCAAACTCAATGTAAAAGACGGCTGGACAGTAACCACTCGCGACCGCCGCCTGTCAGCCCAGTGGGAACACACCATGGCCGTCACCGCCGACGGCGTCGAAGTACTGACCGCCCGCCCCGACGAGCCATTTTACAAGGGTTAAACCACCATGAGCAGCACGCTGCTGAGTACCGAGGCGCTACAAAACGCCACAGCCCGCTCCAACAACTTGGTTGCGACCTATAAACAGTACCTCAGCGAGCTACAGGAGGAGCTGCGGGAGCGCTTCACTGCAGACGAGGCAATCCACAAGCTCGTGCGGCTGCGCTCAGACAAGATCGATATACTGCTGAGCGATCTCTGGAACCAGTACCAGTGGGGTGAGGATATTGCCCTAATTGCCGTCGGCGGATACGGCCGCGGTGAACTCCACCCCTGCTCAGACATCGACCTACTCATTCTCACCAGCGACAACAAGCACAACTACCGTGAAAACATCGAGGGTCTGATCACCCACCTGTGGGATATCAACCTGGAAATTGGTCACAGTGTGCGCAGCATCGACGAATGCCGCCAAGCCGCTATCGAAGATATCACCGTGGTCACCAATCTCATGGAGTCGCGGCCGCTAGCCGGTAACCCGGCGCTGCACCAGCAACTCATGCCACTGGTTGGCCCCGATCAAATCTGGCCCAGCGCCGAATTCTTTCGCGCCAAATGGGATGAGCAAATCAGCCGCCATCGCAAATACGCCAATACCGAATACAATTTAGAGCCAAATATAAAGAGTTCACCAGGCGGCCTGCGCGACATTCAAATGATTGGCTGGGTGATCAAGCGCCACTTCGGCGCCCAGTCTGTCGACGAGTTGCGCGAACGACTGTTTCTCAGCCAGGAAGAACTGGACACCCTCAAGGATGGCCAAAACTACCTCTGGCGACTGCGCTTTGCCCTGCACCTCATCGCCGGTCGCGAGGAAGACCGCCTGCTGTTTGATCACCAGCGCACCCTGGCAGCCCAGTTTGGCTACGAAGACGACGACAGCAAACTCGCCGTCGAGCGCTTTATGCAACAATACTACCGCTGGGCCCAGCACCTCGGCGAACTCAACGATGTGCTGATGCAGCACTTTGACGAAACCATTTTGCGCGCCTGCGAGGCGGAAACCGTACTGGAGTTAAACCCACGCTTTCGCATCCGCAACGGCCACATTGAAGTCAGCAACGATAAGGTCTTTGAAAAAACGCCCTCGGCGCTGATGGAAATCTTTGTACTGATGGCCCACCACGACGCCATCGATGGCGTGCGCGCCAGCACCATCCGGCTGATTCGCAAATCGCGCCATTTAATCGACGACAACTTCCGCAACGACCCGCGCAACAAGCGCTTTTTTATGGAGCTGCTGTGTGCGCCACAGCGCGTGGCGCTGAACCTGCGCCGCATGAAGCGCTTTGGCGTGTTGGGCAAATTTATCCCGGCCTTTGGCAAAATCACCGGGCAGATGCAGCACGACCTGTTTCATATTTACTCGGTCGACGCCCACACCCTTGAACTGATCAAAAATCTCAGTCGCTTCCGCTACCCGGACATGGTCAAGGTCTACCCCATGGCCTGTCGCATTATGCAGCGCCTGCCCAAACCGGAGCTGCTATTTCTCGCCGGCCTGTTCCACGACATTGCCAAGGGCCGCGGCGGCGACCACTCCAGCCTCGGCGCAGTAGACGCCCGGGAATTCTGTCAATACCTGGGCCTGAACAAGCGCGACACCAACCTGGTGGCCTGGCTGGTGGAAAAACACCTGGAGATGTCCTCGGTTTCCCAGCGCAAAGATATTCAAGACCCCGACGTCATTCGTGACTTCGCCCTGCAAATGGGCGACCAGCAACATCTCGACTACCTGTTTTGCCTGACCATTGCCGATATCAATGCCACCAACCCCAGCCTATGGACCTCGTGGCGGGCATCGCTGATGCGCCAGCTCTATGCCGAAACCCGCCGCGCCCTGCGCCGCGGTCTGGAAAACCCCATCGACAAACAGGAGTGGATCGCCGAAACCCAACTCGGCGCGATTGAAAAGCTCGAAGACTACGGCTTTACCGAGAGTGAAATTCGCGCGCTGTGGGGCAATACCGGCGAAGACTACTTTATCCGCGAACAAATCGACGACATTGTCTGGCACTGCCGCGCTATCGCCCAGCGCACCTCGCCCGACGCGTCGCTGGTGTTGGTAAAGGAAGGTGGCTTGCTGGACCACGAGGGCGCCACGCAGATTTTTGTGCACACCCCCTCGCGCAAGGGCACCTTTGCGCTGCTGGCCGGCGCACTGGAACAGCTGGACCTGAGCATTCAGGATGCGCGGATCTATAACGCCGGTACCGGCTATACCCTGGACACCTTCTATGTACTGGGTGTAGACGGCGAGCCGATTGGCGACAACCCCGAGCGCATCCGCGAAATTGTCGAATTTCTCACCCAGCAACTGGAAAGCCCCGAGGACTCCCAGGAACTGGTCAACCGCCGTATGCCCCGGCAAATGCGCCTGTTCTCCACGCCGACGCGCACCAGCATGGCCACCGACCTCAACAAGGGCCACACCGTGCTGGAGGTAATCACTCCCGACCGCCCCGGCCTGCTGGCGCGACTGGCGCGCATCTTTAACGACTACGGCGTGCGCCTGCAAAATGCCAAAATCGCCACCCTCGGCGAACGCGTCGAAGACGTATTCTTCGTCACCGACGAAGACAACCGGCCGATCAACGACCCCCAGCTATGCGAGCAAATTCAGCTGGCAATCTGCCGGGAACTGGACGAAAAAGCGAGCAACCAAGCGAAATGAACCCGCGTTTAAACACACTCCACGCCTATCCCTTTGAGAAGCTGCGCGCCCTGCTCGGCGACAGCCAGAGCAGCCTGTCGCCAATACCACTATCGATAGGCGAACCCCGCCACCCGGCGCCGCAATTTGTCGCCGACACCCTGGCCGGGGAATTGGCCAAGCTCAGTAACTACCCCACTACCAAGGGCATTGCGGAACTGCGCCAAAGCATCGCCGACTGGGCGACGCGCCGCTTTGCGCTCGCCGCTCTCGACCCAGACAGTCAAGTGTTGCCCGTCAATGGCACCCGCGAGGCGCTATTTGCCTTCGCCCAAGCGGTGGTCAGCCCCGCCGACAACGCCCTAGTATGCAGCCCCAACCCCTTTTACCAGATCTATGAAGGCGCCGCCCTGCTGGCCGGTGCGCAGCCCCACTTTCTGCCCTGCACCGCCGACAACGGCTTTATCCCCGACTACGACGCCGTGCCCGCGGAGATCTGGCAGCGCTGCCAATTGCTCTACCTGTGCAGCCCCGGTAACCCCAGCGGCGCCGTCACCGACATTGCCACCCTGCAAAAGCTGATCCGTCTGGCCGATCAATATGACTTCGTCCTGGCCAGCGACGAGTGCTATTCCGAACTGTACTTTGACGAACAGGCGCCGCCAGCCGGTCTGCTGCAAGCCTGCGCCGACATGGGCCGCAACGACTACCAGCGCTGCGTGGTGTTTCACAGCCTGTCCAAGCGATCAAACCTGCCCGGCCTGCGTTCGGGCTTTGTCGCTGGCGATGCAGATATCCTCGCCGACTTTTTGCTCTACCGCACCTATCACGGCTGCGCCATGCCGGTACAACACCAACTGGCCAGCGCCGCGGCCTGGGGCGACGAGCAACATGTTAAAGACAACCGCGACCGCTACCGCGAAAAATTTGCACGCGTACTGGCCGAGCTAGATGGCTGCCTGGATGTCAGCCAGCCCGAGGCGTCGTTCTATTTGTGGGCAAAAACCCCCATTGCCGACACCGACTTTGCCCAACAGCTATTCGCCCAGCAGCACGTCACAGTATTGCCCGGCTCCTACCTGTCGCGCGAGGTCGACGGCAGCAATCCCGGCAGCGGCTATGTGCGCATGGCACTGGTTGCCGAACTGGACAACTGCGTCGAGGCCGCCGCCCGCATTCGCCGCTTTGTCGAGAGCCTGTAGGCGATGTGCAATAAGCAGCCAGCGCGAAATTTGCTCAAGGCCGAGCGCGTTGACTACATTCTGCGGCGCCTAAACGAGCTCTACCCCGAGCAGCCGATTCCGCTGGACCACAAAGACCCCTACACCCTGCTGGTCGCCGTGCTGCTGTCGGCGCAGTGCACCGACGAGCGCGTCAACCAGGTCACCCCGGCGCTGTTTGCCCTGGCCGACAACCCCTTCGATATGGCCAGACAAAGTGTCGACGACATCCGCGCCATTATCCGCCCCTGCGGCCTGTCGCCACAGAAATCAAAAGCCATTCAGCGGCTGTCGGAAATTTTAGTCGAGGACTACAACGGCATCGTGCCCGAAGATATGGCGGCATTGGAAACCCTGCCCGGTGTCGGCCATAAAACCGCCAGCGTGGTCATGTCCCAGGCTTTCGGCGTACCGGCCTTCCCGGTAGACACCCACATCCACCGGCTCGCCCAACGCTGGGGCCTAAGCAGCGGCAAAAACGTCGCCCAAACCGAAAAAGACCTGAAACGGCTATTCCCCCGCGAGCACTGGAATGCCCTGCACCTGCAAATCATCTACTACGGCCGGGAATACTGCAGCGCCCGCGGCTGCGACGGCACCGTCTGCGAAATTTGTACAACTTGCTACCCGCAGCGCAAAAAGCCCAAGAAAACCCGCAAGGCCTGAGGCCCGCGCCGCCGTGAACCCCCGGCGGCTTTTTGCTATGATAGGCGGCTTTCCGCAAGCAGACCTAGACCATGAGCAGCACACTATACGGAATTAAAAACTGCGACACCGTGCGCGCCGCCCGCCGCTGGCTGGAGCAACACAATATCGACTACCACTTCCACGATGTGCGCGATCAGCCGCTCGACAGCAGCCAGCTACACCACTGGCTGAACGAGCTTGGCCGCGACAAATTGGTCAATAAACGCAGCACCACCTGGAAACAACTCGATGCCGAGCAGCGCGATAATCTAGACGATGACAGTGCCGTGCAGCTGCTGCTTGCGCACCCGACATTAATGAAACGGCCGCTGCTGGATACCGGCAGCAGCCTGACACTCGGTTTTAAAGCCGAGCATTACCAGAGTTTATTCACCCACCACACGCTTTAAGCCTGCAAGAGAGAGTTATTGATGAGCGAGACATTATTCAGCCTGGGCATTGGCCTCGGCAGCCAGAACAGCAAAGGCGAATGGCTGGACACATTCTACCCCCAGCCACTGCTGCAACCCGCCGCCGCCGTGTGCACGGCGATCACCAGCGTCGTGGACTACCAGGGTGGCAATGCCGCAATCAGCGTTAACAGCGAGCAAATGAGCCGTCTTGCCGAAGCCCTCAAAGCCGCCGGCGACCGCGGCCAAGCCGATATCGCCGCCCAGCTGGCTACCAGTAACCAGCCGCTGGTCGTCACCCTGCTGGCCGAAGATGCCGCGCCCAGCTCTGTGCCCGAGGGCTATTTGAAACTGCACCTGCTGTCACACCGCCTCGCCAAACCCCACACCCTGGATCTGAGCGGTCTGTTTGGCGTGCTGCCCAATGTTGCCTGGACCAATCGCGGCGCCATCGACCTGCGCGAGCTGCCCCAGCGCCAGCTTGAGGCTCGCCTGAATGGTGAGCTGCTGGAAGTTATGTCGGTAGACAAGTTCCCTAAAATGACCAACTACGTGATGCCTTCCGGCGTGCGTATTGCCCACACCGCGCGCGTTCGTCTGGGTGCCTACCTCGGCGAGGGCACCACCATCATGCACGAGGGCTTCGTCAACTTTAATGCCGGCACCGAAGGCCCGGGCATGATCGAAGGCCGCATCTCGGCGGGTGTCATGATCGGCGCCGGCTCTGACCTCGGCGGCGGCTGCTCCACCATGGGCACCCTGTCTGGCGGCAACAACATTATCATCTCCATTGGCAAAGAGTGTCTGATCGGCGCCAATGCCGGTGTCGGCATTCCGCTGGGTGACCGCTGCACTATTGAGGCTGGCCTGTATATTACAGCCGGCTCGGTGGTGAGCATGATCGACGAAAAAGGCGAACAGGCCGGCACCGTCAAAGCCCGCGATTTGGCCGGCCAGTCTGACCTCCTGTTCCGCCGCAACTCCAAAAACGGCGCCATTGAAGTGTTGACCAATAAATCGGCCATCGCCCTCAATGAGATGCTGCACGCCCACAACTAAAGTCAGCTCGCCGCTTCAATAACAAGCCGCCCCATTGTGGGCGGCTTTTTTGTAGGTGGTGAACGGCCCCAGCAGGCACTATTCTATAACTTGTCGGTGCAGCTTTTCTCAAGCCAATTAAACAGGGGCACGGCATGGAATTTGCGATTACGGGACTGTTTGGGCTACTCATCTTTATTGCCGACATCTGGGCCATCCTCAATATCGTGCAAAGCCGCAATAGCTCCAGCAACAAACTGCTGTGGATCGCCTTGATTTTGCTACTCCCCCTACTGGGGCTGCTCATCTGGTGGTTATCTGGGCCGCGACAGGGGCGCCAGTAATATGCCGCTGTTTCCCGAAATTGACTGGCCACTGGTCGGCCACCACCTCACCCAGCTGGCCATTGCCTACCTCTTAGCCATCCCCATCGGCTGGAATCGCGAGGCGGAATCCCGGGGCGTTGGCCTGCGCACCTTTCCACTGGTCGCCATCGCCTGCTGCGCCTATTTATTGATTGGCCGCGATGTACTCAGCGGCTCGGAGCCCCACGCGCGGCTGATGTATGGCTTGATGAGCGGCATCGGCTTTATCGGTGGCGGCGCCATCCTCAAACAGGGGGGATCGGTAAGCGGTACCGCCACAGCGGCCGCGATCTGGTCGACCGGAGCAATCGGCACCGCGGTAGCCTGGCAGCGCTATGAAATTGCCATCGTCGTCAGCCTGATCACCTTTTTAACGCTGCGCGCGTTACTGCCCCTCAAGCGCTGGGCTAACGCCGATAAGCCCTAGACACGGCAACTGCGGAGCGCGCCACCCACACCAGGGAACCCCGGCCATCGGCAATGGTGTACAATGCCCCTCCAGCCAGCCCGGCAGCAACACCTGTCCAATGCGCACAGCGAGACCACAGCACGGTGATTAGCCCGTATTTACTCTTGTTTGCAGCTTCCTTTGGCGCCGCCACCCTGCTGCCGTTTTACTCTGAAATCATATTGGTCACGCAGCTGCAAGCCGGCTTGCCAGCGCTCTGGCTATGGCTAGCGGCCAGCAGCGGCAATACGCTGGGCGCCGGTGTAAACTGGTGGCTGGGGCGCAAACTCAGCCACTACGCCGACCGCCGCTGGTTCCCCGTACGGCAAAAAGATCTGGAGCGAGCGCAGAACTGGTTTGGGCGCTATGGCAAATGGACGCTGCTGATGTCCTGGCTGCCCATCGGCGGCGATGCCCTCACCGTCGTTGGCGGCATTATGCGGGTGCCGGCCTTCAGTTTTTTCACACTGGTCGCCATCGGCAAAAGTCTGCGCTACGCCATGCTGATACTCGGGTACAATGCCGCGGTCTAACCACATAAGGCGGCCAACATGGCTCTGAGCGCGAGTATTTTCAAAGCTGACATCGACATCAGCGACCTGCGGCGTCACTACTACCAAAGCCATCAGCTCACTCTGGCCCGCCACCCCTCTGAAACCGACGAGCGGATGATGCTGCGCCTGCTGGCCTTTGCCTTGTTCGCCGACGAACAACTGAGCTTTACCCGCGGCCTCAGCAACGACGACGAGCCGGATCTGTGGCAGCGCAGTCTCAGCGGCGAAATCGACCTGTGGCTGGAGCTCGGCCAGCCCAGCGACAAGCGACTGCGCCGCGCCCGCTCGCAATCGCCCAGGGTCGTCATTATGACCCACGGCGGCCGCCCCGCCGTCCAGTGGTGGCTGGAACAGGGCGAGCAGCTCGGCAAGCAAGCGTGGCTGACCGTCGTCGATATTCCCAGTGAACAATCCCAGGCCCTAGCCGGCCTTGCCCAGCGCAATATGCAGCTGCAATTCACCGTCGACGAAGACAGCATCTGGGTCTCCAGCGACAGCGAAAACCTGCAAATCTGCCCTGTGCTACGCTGTGGCGAGTTACTGCAAACCGACTAGGAGGCGATATGATTTCAATTCGCGGCCTCGACCATATTGTCCTGCGCACCAACTGCCTAGAGGCCATGCTGACGTTTTACCAACAGCACCTTGGCTGCCAGCTGGAGCGCGAGGAAAGCGATATCGGCCTCTACCAATTGCGCGCGGGCGACCACCTGATCGACCTTGTCCCCACAGACAAGCCCCTGGGCGCCCAAGGTGGCCCCGCGCCCGGCAGCGCCGGCCACAACGTCGACCACCTGTGCCTGACCCTGAGTCATTTTGATGGCGACGCCCTCCTTAGCTATTTGGACAGCGCCGGCATCGCCCACAGCACGATAGAGCGCCGCTACGGCGCCGAGGGTTTCGGGCCATCGATTTACATTGAAGACCCCCAGGGAAATCGCATCGAACTCAAGGGCCCCACCGAAGCGGGCAGTTGCCTGCGGTGATTCCCTGGGCACATCGCGGCCAGCGACAAGCCTGTCGGCCCCGCCGCCGCAATTGATCGCCGCTAAGCCAACAGCGATTCCACCTCTCTGATGCAGCAATGACGCAATGCGCAAAACCGACAAGAAACGTGAACAACTGATCGTCGACACCCTCAATGCGGTGTGCGAAGAGGCGCTCGATAGCCAGCTGGCCGGTTTTCGCTGGCTCACCCACCTGGTGGACTATCAGCGCTATCCGCAGAGCTTACAGCTGCTGTGTATCGTGGACGGCGACCACCCCGACAGCGAACACTGGCTGCGCGAGCGAGTCACCCAGGCGCTGCGTGCACAGGGCATTGCTATCAGCGCCGCCCAGTGCCAATGCCTCAGTGAAGCCACCTATCGACGCCGCTATCACTCTCACTGAGCCGGCGCGCCGCCCTCTACACACTGGCCAAGGAAACCCCAGTCATGAGCACGATCGAAATTGAACGCAAGTTTTTGCTCGCCAGCGACGCCTGGCGCCTACAGGCTGAACAACTGGGCATCGCCGGACAGAAAATGGTGCAGGGCTATCTCAGCCGCGACCCGGCGCGCAGCGTGCGCGTGCGCATTGCCGGTCAGTCCGCCTGGCTGACCATTAAAGGCATCAGCCACGGCGCCAGCCGCGCCGAGTTCGAATACCCAATCCCCAGTGATGAGGCCGAGCAGTTACTGCGCCTGTGCGAGGGGCCGGTGATCAACAAAAACCGCTATCGCCTGCCTATTGCCGGCGACGACCGCCATTGGGAGATCGATGAGTTTTTCGGCGACAATGCCGGCTTGCTTGTCGCCGAAATCGAACTCAGCGATGAACAGCAAGCCCTGCCCCACGCCACCTGGCTGGGCCGAGAAGTGACCGGCGACAAACGCTATTACAACAGCAGCCTCAGTCAGCGGCCGTTTTGCCAGTGGTCGGCCCGCGAGCGATCAGAGCATTTCGATAAACACTGAACTGCTGACCCGCACACTGCGATGGGGCTTAAAAGTAGGGCCATCGAGCTGCTGGATACGCCCGCCCTTGTTCAAAAACTCCTCGACTTGCCGTGACAACTCCCTGCGCAGCTGGCGCTGCTGGAAATCAGACGGCGGCGCGGCCTTGTAGTAACGATACATCGCGACGTTCTCCGTATCTGGCGATATTGCCGGCGATTAGCTGCCGGCAAGCACTAGACTAGGCCGCCGCTGTGACAATACCGCGATGCTTTTGTGACATTCCCGCACAACGTCGCCGCCGCATCAGCCGGTATTGCAGGCAAAAAAAGGGCCGCAGTAGCGGCCCTTCATCAACACCAGCGCGACCTATACGGCGGGCATGTCGTCCGCCATTTCCCGCAGTTTGTTTTTGGCAACTTTTTCCAGGGTTGCCCGGGGAAACTCGTCGACAAAATACACCGCACGCGGCACCTTGAAATCGGCCAGGTTCGCCTTGCAGTGATCGATAATCGCCTGGGCAAAGGCCGCATCGTCTTCCGGTGCGCCCCAACCTTTGATAACAAAGGCAACCGGCACCATATCCAGCATATCGTGAGATTTGGCGACCACCGCCGACTCGCCGACACCGCCACCCGGCACTTGCATAATCACTTCTTCGACTTGACGGGCCGACACGTTTTCCCCACCAACCTTCAGCGCATCTTTGTCGCGGTCGGTAAAGTAGAAGTGGCCCTCAGCGCCAACATGGACCATATCCCCGGTTTTAAACCAGCCGTTATCGGTAAACGACTTGGCCATCGCCTCGGGATTTTTATAATACTCAAGAAAGAGGTTCACCCCGCGCACACCGTGTACCCACAGCTCACCGATCTCGCCTTGCTTACAAGGCTCACCGGTTTCCGGATTGACCACCGCCAGATGGTAACCGGGAGTCGGCTTGCCAATACTGCCCTGCGGCCACTCCTGCACAAAGTCAGAGCGCGTGGCGTGGGTGACCGTTTCAGTCATCCCCCAGCTGGCAAACGGCTTGGCCTTCAGCCAGCCTTCAATCTCCTTCCAGATAATGCCCATCGGCATCACTTGCAGGCTGTGCGTCTCCGGCACCGGCTGCATGCCGATGGCTTTAAACACAAAGGGAATCATCGAGCAGTGCGTCACCTGATACTTGTCGATAATTTCCCAGAAACGGCTGGCGGAAAACTTCGGCATCAGCACCGCGGTACCGCCCACGCCCAGTGAGCCCCAAAACGCCCAGCTCTGGCAGTTAACATGGAAAAACGGCAGGAAACCCAAATAGACACTGTCGCGGTTCATATTCATGCTCTGCGAACCCATGGTGCCCGACCACAGCGCATTGGCATGGGTATGCACCACCGCTTTGGGCAGTGAGGTGGTACCCGAGGTAAACATAATGCCCGCGGGCAACATCGGCTCGGCCGGCCGTTCGGGGACAGTGCTGGCATCGCCATAAAGGGTTTCAAATAGCGGCTGCTCGTGCTGTTGAGCGGCCTCGGCAGGCTCGCCGGAATTGTCCTCGGTCACCACAATCCACTGCACATTCTTGGCGTTCTTCGCAATTTCCGCCACAAATTTTGGTTGGGTGATGACCCCCACCGCTTCAGTGTGCTCGGCAAAGTATTCGATCTCGCCACCCACGCAGCGGGTATTGGTGGTGACCCCCACCGCGCCCAGCTTGGCACAGGCATACCAGGCCAACACCATTTCCGGGCAGTTCTCGGCGTGAATCATCACTTTGTCGTGTTTGCGCACCCCCTTGGCATACAGACCGGCGGCAATCTTGCTGGTCTCTTCATCGAAGGCTTTGTAGCTCCAACGGCGATCCTCGCCCGAGCGCGGCTCCCAGATCATAAAGGCGTGATCGGGACGCACTTCGGCCCAGTGCCGCAGTCGCTGGGGGATATCCTGATCGGCAAAATCAAACTGGGCGGCGGCCGCCGCCACATTCAGATCAACACTCATGGCCACTCCTTCATTATCTTTAGGCATTCGATTGGCAATTAATGATCCGATCTTACCCAGCCCCAGCGCCCTACTCTATGACAAAACCACTCAAGTCAGTGACATTTTGAGCAGCTTGTTGGCGGCGAGCGCCGGCACCGATTTTCGCCGCGTTCTCTGTTAAAATGCGCGCTTTGCCTTCAGAGCCAGAACTATGAGCCTCAGCCCTACCCTGCAACTTGCCGTCGACCTGATTGAACGCCGCTCCGTGACCCCCGAAGACGAGGGCTGCCAAGCGCTGATGATGCAGCGTTTGCGCGCGATTGGCTTCCACTGCGAGGCACTGCGATTTGGCGAGGTCGACAACTTTTGGGCGGTGCGCGGCGACAGCGGACCGCTGCTGTGCTTTGCCGGCCACACCGACGTGGTGCCCACCGGCCCGGAAGAAAACTGGCAAACGCCGCCCTTCGCCCCCCAAATCAGCGACGGCATGCTGCGCGGCCGCGGCGCCGCCGATATGAAGGGCAGTTTGGCCGCCATGGTCACCGCCTGTGAGCGCTTTGTCGCCGAGCACCCCGATCACCAGGGGCGCATCGCCTTTTTGATCACCAGCGACGAGGAAGGCCCGGCCAAGAATGGCACCGCCAAGGTGGTGGAGTGGCTGGAAGCGCAAAATGAAAAAATTACCTGGTGCGTGGTCGGCGAACCCTCATCGACCACCGAGGTCGGCGACGTTATTAAAAATGGTCGTCGCGGTTCGCTGGGCGCCATATTAAAAGTCGCCGGCGTGCAGGGACACGTCGCCTACCCCCACCTGGCCGCCAACCCCATTCACCTCGCTGCCCCGGCGCTGGCCGAGCTGGCCGCCGAGCGCTGGGACGAGGGCAACGACTTTTTCCCCGCCACCTCTTTTCAAATTTCCAATATCAACGGCGGCACCGGCGCGACCAATGTCATTCCGGGCGAGCTGGAAGTGGTGTTTAACTTCCGTTTTTCCACCGAACTGAGCGCAGAAATACTGCAGCAACGCAGCGAGGCGATTCTCGACAAACACGGCCTGGACTACCAGCTGGAATGGAACCTCAGCGGCCAGCCCTTTCTCACCGCCGAGGGGCCGCTGGTGGAGGCCGCGCAGAAAGCGATTCGCCAGGTCACCGGCCGCGACACGGTACTGTCGACCGCGGGCGGCACCTCCGACGGCCGGTTTATCGCCCCTACCGGGGCGCAGGTGGTCGAGCTGGGACCCGTCAATGCCACGATTCACAAAGTCGATGAATGTGTAAAGGCCGACGACCTAAACCTGCTCAGCGATATGTATCAGGCAATGATGGTAGAGCTGCTCGCTCGCTAAGCCTTGGCAAATGCCTTCAAGGGGTAAATATCGAAGCGCACCGCCTTGCCCGCCACACTGAACTGCGGCTCGGCAAGCTTGCCCAGCGGCGCCAAGGCAGGCCCGGCGATCACCGGCGCCTTCGGCGGGCGTTTTACCACCACCCGGTGACGGGCCGCCACTAGCGCCGCCGCGAGCAGGGCATCGGCGTCCTCGTCTTTACCGACTAAGCTGTGGAACAGTCGCATTTCTTTTTTCACCAGTGCCGACTTACCCGAATCGGGAAACATCGGGTCCAGATAGACCACATCCGGACGCGGCTCGCCAGCCGGCCCAAGCTGCGACAATAGCGCCAGCGCGCTGACCGGCTGCAACTGCATTCTGCCGACAATCTCCGCCACCTCCGGTTCGGCCAACCCCCGCTGCAGACCGTCGGCAAGCAGCGCGGCCACCACCGGTTGGCGCTCACACAGCACCACCTCTGCGCCATAGCTGGCCAGCAGAAAACTGTCGCGCCCCAAGCCGGCGGTGGCATCCACCACGCTCAAACCGTCGCGACGACCGCCAATGGCCTTCAACAGCAGCTCCTTGCCGCGGTGGCGCTTGCGCTGCTGCTCGGCAAAATCGACACACACCGGATGCTCGCGGGCCGCCGGCGGCAGCCCGATACTCAGACAGCCCTGCCGATAAAACAGGTATTGCTGGTCAAGGTCAGCCGACCAGTGATCAACACAGCGCAGGCCCAGGCGCCGAGCCAGCGCCGCCTCGGCGTCACCGCCAGCAGAATACATTAGGGGAGAGTTTGTCACAGCACCGCACCACAGGAGTCTTTGGCGATTGTACCGCGCCGCGCCAGCCAGCAAAAACCCCATACGGGGGCCGGGCAGTGACGACAAAAACGGCGTATAGTGCCGGCATTGCTTTTCCAACGCACCAGCCGCTCACAGGTCCACTATGAAATTACTCGTCCGCAAGCTCAGCCGCGCCATCACCGACAGCGAGCTGCGCGCACTGTTCGAAGCCCACGGCGCGGTGCAGTCCTGCACGGTGGTCAAAGACCCCAACACCCACAGCTCCAAAGGCTTTGCCTTTGTGGTTATGCCCAAGGCCGGCGAAGCCAAGGTGGCAATGAAAACGCTGAACGGACTGGAACTGGACGGCTTTAAAATTCGCGTCAAAAAGGCCGACAGCCCCACCGACGACGAAGCGCCGGTTCAGCCCAATGTTTCGCCGTGGAAAAAAAGCGATGACTGACAGCGCCAGTCGCGACCCCTTACACGGCAAAACCCTGAAAGCCATCGTCACCGAGCTGCAGGCCTATTATGGCTGGCCGGAGCTGGGACGACGCATTGCCATCAATTGCTTCCTCAGCGACCCCAGCATCAATTCCAGTCTCAAGTTCCTGCGGCGCACGCCCTGGGCGCGGCAAAAAGTCGAGCAGCTGTATCTCGACAGCCCGCTGAGCAAGGCTGCCGATTAACACCCCCTCAGCGATTGGCCGGCCACGGCGCGTCGTCGGCCACCACCGCCAGCGCGGCTGCCTCGGCGTCACAATCGGCTGAACTGCCCTGCCCCGCCGCGCGCAGCGCCGCCAACTCAGCTCGCGCCGCCGTCATCGCCGCCTGAAATTCGGCGTTATTGTGCAGTGCCGCCACCGCCGCACTGCCCACCGCGCGGCCTTCCAAGACATCACTCTGCCAGTGGACATTACACATGACCCGACTCTGACCGAAGGCCCGGCCGCGCGCCAGAATAGCGTCTTGGCGCTCCGGTGCCAGTTCCGCCAGAATCAATGCCCAGGCCCAACCCAGGGCCGCATGCCCCGAAGGGAAGGAGCCGTCTTTACGCAAATACGCTTCTTGTTCGGGGGTGCAACTCGACTCGCCATTGACCATAAACGGCCTCTGGCGCTGATACTGATTCTTCGCCGCATAGGTGGCAAAACCGGCATCGGTGAGGCTGCGGCGCAATAGGCGGTAAAGCTGGGGAGTCTGCTGCTGATTGATCGGCGCATCCAGCGCGCAGGAAAACACCTCGGCCGCAGCTGGGAAACGCAGCTCGGCATCGCGGCGCGCCTGCTGCCAGCGCGGGCTATCGCGCAGACTTAAAGCGGCCTGGTTCACGGCAATATCCAGCGCCTCGGCAGCACTGCCCGGCGCCGGCGGCGGCGATACCAATTTTAAGCTGTTGGGTACCTCTGCAGGTGCCAAGTAACCCTGCAAAATACCGGGACGAAGCTCCGGCACATCGGCCAGCGGGGCTGCTGGTGGCGTGCTACAGGCTAAAACGCTGCTGGCGGCAATAACACTAAACGTATAACGGCTGAGGCGTGCGATGCTAATCATTGTCAATGATCCTGTCTTTTTATCGTTGTGCACAGTCACTGCTGCGCTCCGCCACCTAAATTACGCCAAACTCAGCACCGCCGCCATTGCCGTTTTGTCATATAACGACCCACCCGTGGTGCGGGTTCTGCGCGTCTGACCAAAACGAGACATAGCGCCTACCCGCCTCTAGGCCGCCGGCTGCTGCAACATATCGGTAATGCGCCGCAGCGCGGGCAACAACATGGCCGTTACACGGTCAGCGTCAGAGCGCTGCGCCAGGGCCTCGGCAAAGCAATCCAGCCACTGCTGGCTGTGCCGCGGCGCGATCCCCAGACCGCGGTGAGCGGCGGTAATACACATACTGCCATTGCGCTCGACGTACACCGGAGGTCCGCCCATCCAACTCGTCAGATACAGACTCAGCTGCGCACTGACCGCACTGAGATCGTCGCCGTGCATCGCGCGAATTTCCGCGTATTCCGGCCGGCTATCCATCAACTGATAAAAAGCCTGCACCACGTCGGAAATTCCCGACTCACCGAGTATTTCATAGGGTGTTTGCATTGCGGGTTCTCACAAAAAGAAGTCACTATTGGCTTGCCCCAGCAAGGTGGCCCCCAAATTACGACCATATTTAAACGGATTGTTGGCGACGTGTTGACGGCCAGCATTGATGTCCAACCAGGCGCGATTAAGCGGATGACCGCAAAAAATTCCCTGGGCACCACAGGCAATAAACAGCTCATTGACCGCATCGGCACACTTGCGGGAAATATTCGCCGCATGAAAACGCCGCTGAATGCGCTGTTCGATCGCCGGGCTCTGCCCCGCTTGCGCGGTGCCCAGAAAATAGGCGAGGTCATCTTTTAGCATCGCCCGGCATTCTGCCACGGCAGCCACAGCGTTGGCCAAGGCCATTTGCACATTGGGATCACTGGCTGCACGGGCACCATCATTCAACCCAACCCGGTCGCGATTGACGTCGACATAGCTGTTCACCACCCCCAGTAAGGCACCGATCGACGAACAGGCCACCGCACGGGTAAAAATCTGCCCAAAGGGCAAACGAAACAGGGGACTGGTATTCACCGCGCAACCGGGGTTGTCACCACTAAAACCATCGGCGCTGCGATGGGTTCTATGCTCGGGCACAAATACCGGCTCGCGAATCACAATGTCGTTAGAACCGGTGGCCTGCAGGCCACTCACCGCCCAATTATCGACAATTTCGTAGTCAGCCAAAGGCACCAAAAACGTCCGGTAGTCCGGCGCATCGCCCTCGTTAGCAGGCGCTACCATGCCTCCCAAAAAAGCCCACTGACAGTGTTTCGAGCCAGAGGAAAACCCCCAGTGCCCAGACAACAGGTAGCCGCCGTCCACCCGCTCGACTTTACCCACCGGCATATACGAGGAGGAAATCAGCGCAGAGTTATCCTCCCCCCATACTTCCTGCTGAGCGCGGTCGTCGAACATCCCCAGCTGCCAATTGTGAATCGCCACTACGCCCAACACCCAAGCGGTAGACATGCAGCCCTCGGCCAACGTTTGCTGCACATCGAAAAAGCACTGCGGCGAAAGCTCAAAACCGCCGTAGCGTGCCGGCTGCATAATTTTAAAAAAACCACTGCGCTGCATATCCGCAATGGTGGCATCGGGCAGGCGCGCCAGTGCGGCGGCCTCGGTTTGTCGGGCGCGCAGTGCAGGCACTAGCGCACGTGCCTGTGCCAACAGCTGGTTCGCAGTATTAAAATCACTCATCGTAACTACCTCATTAATTTCTGTTGTATAGCGACTGCCAATGGTGACCCCACTGCGAGGGCCGAGTACTGAAGGTGCGTCGATAGTGCTGCCAATCGAGCCTTAGCCCTGCGCAGCCGTATTCGATGGCGAAGCCGCCCGGGCTCTCTACATAGACCGAGACCATTTGGTCATTACAGTGCTTACCCAAAGAGGCGGTGATCGCCACGTCATGCTCCCGGCAGCGGTCGATAAACAAGCCCACCTCATCCAAATCCTTAACCTCAAACATCAGGTGTACACAGCCACTCTGATGAGGCTGCGGGTGCTGATAGATCGCGAGACTGTGATGACGGGGGTTATCAACGTGCAAAAAATGCAATTCCCGCCCGCCAACATTCATCGAATCGGTGTAGTCAAAACCCAACAACTCGCGATAAAAATCCACACAGTTATCAAGATGGCGTGTCGGCAAAACGTAGTGCCCCAAGCCCATGTCGCCATTAAAGCCGGTTTCAAATGCGGCGACATTGACCGGACTGCGCAGCGGCAAGTAGTCCAGCGCACAGCTTTGTACCAGCTCAACCACTTGGCCACTGGGATCGCACAGACCCACACCCGCAGAAACCCTGCGCTGCTGACATTGCTCAGCCGAAAGCCGCTGCGCGGTGCATCCGCGCTCGTTCAATTGTCCAATGAGCCAGTCTAGATCCACGGCGGGATCAATTTCCCAGCCCACCGCGTGCAGAGCGTCCTTGTCGCCGGGACAAACGGCAATACGCCAGACATAGGCATCCATTTTGTAGTAGTCCCAGGCAGCGGGAACATCGGCAAGCAAGCGCTCAACACCGACCACCTCGGTCAAAAACGAACGCCAGCGCTGTGGCGCGCGGCTCTCTATCACCACATAGGCAAGGGCCTGCACACACGTTAACGGCATGGCTCTACTCCGCCCCTTGCGCGCGCGGATACTTGATACGCGTCTCATGCTCTTTATACGCCGTTAGGCTCTCGGGGATATCGGCCACATCCATATAGAACTGGCTGTACCATTTGCGCAGCATATGAATCGGACCATCGCCGTCACACATTAGCGGATTGTCGATTCGTACCTTGTTGTTCCAAATTTCGACATCCTGCACAAAGGAGTCGACACTCATTTGGGTATAGGCCTGGACCATAGCCACGTTCTCGTCATCGCTAAGGCTGGGGTCTTTTTTAACCATCACTCCCAGTCGAATAATAAATTCGTCCATATCCACCGGCACGTGGCTAACCAATAGATGAGTCGTCACCTCACGACCCTCCATGCTGCCGACCATCGTGGTCGTCATATAAGCCGGCCCCTCGTAAGTTGCCACCGAGCTAAACCCCTGCCCTTCATCAGCCAATATCTCATGACCACCCGACATCAGTTGGGTGTAGGTGTGGCCATCCTGAATGTTTTTGAAACTTTTAACCTGTGAGTAGTGAACGGGACCAAAATGCGCCATATCGGCCATGTTATCCACCAACTCTCGGCAATTGGAATGAATGTTGAATTCGGCAATATTCCAGTCCGACCACTCACCAGAGAAGTAGTCGTGGTTGCGGCGCGGACGCTGTTCGGGGATCGGCGGCAGGCCCTCGGGGTCATACCAAACAAAGGCCAAACCGTTTTCTTCCATCACCGGCATTGAGGGGATAATCGCCTTGGGCGGAATTCGATCGGCATAGGGAATATCGTCACATACACCGTCACCGCCCCAACTCCACTCATGGAAGGGACAGCGCAATGAATTGCCACAAACGGTACCGCGGCTGAGATCGGCCCCCATGTGCGGGCAGTATCCGCCAACAACGAACAACTCGCCGCTGTCAGCGCCGCGAAACGCCACCCATTTGCTGCCGAAATAGTTGAGTGCCTGGGGCTCACCGCCAAAGCTGTCGGCCTTCCCCAGACAGTGCCAGCCACGGGCATAGCGCTCGGGCAAGGGGTGGGTTTGAATAATATAAGGTTGGAGCAGCGCTTGATTCATCGGGGCATTCCTCGGTATTCCTGACTGCCGCAAGTACTGCGGCAGTGAATGGAACACAGAGTAAGCGCGCGTTTCGCCCCGGGAATTGATCTAGATCAAGCGCCGACCGCTCCCCATCCGAACGGACGACCGGCTAGCAGAGAAAAACATAGCCTTGCTACCAGTTTAAACGCAGTGCACCGTATACCTGGCGGCCGGGGTTTTGCTGTGAGTAATAGGTACCGGGAAACAGCACCGCGTCAATCACCTGGTTTTGCGTGCGCTCATCGCTGATATTCTTCACCCCCAAGGTGGCGCTCCACCACTCGTCGACGCTGGCCAGCGACAGGCGCAGATTCAGTTTGGTATTGGCCGCTACGCGGGTATTGTCATCCAAATCCAGGTCGGTGTACTGCTCGCCCTGGTGAATCACATCGATGCCGGCGGTCACACGCAGTGCATCGCCAACAGGGAAGCTCAGGGTTGGACTCACGGTTAAGCTACTTTCGGGTGCAAAGGCAATGCGCTCACCGCTCAAATCCTGCTGCTCGTCAATACCCTGCGACACCGGCGCCGGCGCGCCTTGATATTCGTCGTAGCGGGCATCGAGCAAGCCCATTGAGCCCGATACCGAAAGGGGCTCCCAGGGGCTCAGCCACTGCCAGTCGACCTCCACGCCCGTCGAGGTCGCCGTCGCCGCATTGCTTACATCAAAGAATACGCCGTTGAACGCCAGCACCTGCAGGTCGTCAAACTCGGTGCGATAGAGCGTTGCGTTGACACTGAGTGTGCGCTCAAAGAAACGCCCCTTCATCCCCAGTTCAGCCGTTGTCGCACTCTCGTCTTCAAATTCGATATCTTCACCGGTAAAGGAGATCGCGTTGAAGCCGCCGCTCTTAAAACCGCGACTAATACTGCCGAAAACATTGACTTCGTCATTGACGAAATACATGACTGACAACTTGGGCGACAAGTCGCGTTCATTGCGCTCCAGCCCCCGGCGGTCGTAGTCTTGGGTTCCCAGCAAAAACGGCGTCACACAGGTTGCCGGCGGCAACAGGGGATTGCTGTTGCTGCAACTGGCCTGGCCGAGGGTGTCGATACGCTTATCTTCGCGGTTGTAACGCAGGCCGGGCGTAATCACCCAGTGATCCCCCAGGCTCAGGCTGAACTGGCCGAACAGCGCCAGGGACTCGGTATTTTGCAAATAGTGAAAGCGAAAGCGATCATCTGCCGTCGTCTGCGCGGCCAGGCTGAGCAGCGGCAGCAAGGCCGCGTCGTCGCCAGCCAACTGCTGGGCATCATTGGTATTCAGCCAACTGTCAATATCTTCGCCCAACTCCACCGCCGCATTGAGCTCGTAATCGGAGTCAAAATAGAAAGCGCCGACAACAAATTGCAGGTGATTACCCAGGCCAAACAGGCCGTCGGCCTCACCGGTAAAGCGCCACTCCAAGGTGTCCTGTTGGTAGTCTTCGCGGTTAAACAAAATCAGCAAATCCGCCGGTGACACATCCAGGTCCTGATCCTGCTCGACAAAAAACTCGCTGCTGCCCAGCACCGCAACCATGTCGAGATTGCTCAGCCCACCAACCTCGCCAAAGCTGTAAGTGAGCTTGGCGCTGTAGCTGGTCGAGCCCTTCTCCAGCTCACCATCGCGGTTCATGCTGGTGTTAAAGTCTTCGCTGTCATCTTCGATATCGGCGTCAAAATCATCGAGGTAATCGCGGGTATCAGCGTCCAGCGCCTTCAACTGTTTCGGCCAATACGCCATGGCGGTGTCAGACTTCACCGCCAGCAGCTCTAACTCCATGGCATCGCTGGGCTGAAACAGCAACTTCAGTCGCTGGGCCTGCTGAGAAAACTCCTCCTGATCGCGATTCAAAAAGCCATTGCGCAACTCACCGTCGGTACGTGTATCCAGCGCCGACAGGCGCAGGCCAAACCAATCGGTCAGCTTGCCGCCCACGCCAAATTCCGCTCGCTGCTCGCCGTGCTCGCCACTGCGCAACTCCGCATTGGCCGCCAGCTCTTCGCTCACCGGGCGGCTGAACACGTTAAACACACCGGCCACTGTGTTTTTACCAAACAGGGTGCCCTGGGGGCCGCGCAGCACTTCAATGCGGCCGACATCAAACATGGCCTCGGTGAAATATCCCGCGCGACCAAAAAACACCTCGTCCTGCACCAGGCCCACCGAACTTTCAAAACTGGGATTAAAGGTATTGGTGCCAAAACCGCGAATAAATATTTGTGGCGAACCGGGGTCGTTGTCGTCCATGCGCACATTGGGCACAAACACGGACAATTCCTGCAGGTCGCCAATTGCCGCGTCCTGCATAAACTGGCCATCCACCGCCGTCACCGAAATAGGGACGTCTTGTAAGTTCTGAGCCGTTTTCTGGGCGGTGATAATCACCTCTTCGATAACCCGCGTCTCAGCGTGAACAACGTTTGCAGCCAATATCCCTGCAGCGCACAGTAGCGGGCGAAACATAGACGACGTCATAGTGATATTCCTTAGTCACAAATACAGTGTGTTATAACCATCAGCACCGTTCTTTAGCAGCGAGAGCGGGCGCCCAGTATCGATTCGAGGTGGCCATTGAGGAAGCGTCCACGAGGATCGAGTTCCTCACGCAATGTGACAAAGTCCTGCCACTGCGGGTAAAGCGTGGACAATTGCGCCGCATTGAGGTTGTGCAATTTCCCCCAGTGCGGGCGCCCCCCGTACTTCCAGAAAATCGGCTCTACCGCCGCAAAGAAATTGTGGTAGTCCATTTCATAGGACTGATGCACGGAGATGGCGCAGCCGTCGCGACCCTGGAACATGGACAGCGGAATGTCGTCGGCTTTGACGTAGCGATATTCCATGGGCATAAAACTGTCCAGGTTTTTATCGCGCACCAAGGCCAGGATTTCGCGCAGGCAGTCCGGGCCCGCCTCAGCAGGTACCGTATATTCCATTTCATTAAATCGCTGGTCTCGCACTTTGGCGAACACCTTGTAAGAACGGTCAATCGCCTCGGGGAGGTCCTGCTGTTTTGCCAGCAGATTGATCAGCGACCCGCGTAGTTTCGGGTGGCTGCCCGCATAGTGATGCGCCGCTCGCAACAGCGCCACCTTGTCGCCATCCCCGCCCGTTTCAACGGGGATGGTGCGATTGTCAGTGGTTTCATTCAAGGTGACACAGATCGAGACATCCGAGTGCACAATGGGAATAAACTCAAAGCGGTCATTCTCCCTGGCCAGTGTATCGATATTCTCCAACAGCTCTTCGGTGTTTTGTATCCACGACTTTTCGTGCAAGCGAAACGCCTCGCGGGTTTTCAAGCGAATACGACTAATCACTCCCAGCGCGCCCAGCGAGGTCCGCGCAGCGCGAAACACCTCAGGATTATGCTCGGCGTCGCAGTCCAGCACCTCGCCACTGGCGGTAATCAAACGCAGGCCGCTGACCATCGACGAGTAACAGCCAAAATCAATGCCTGTTCCGTGGGTCGAGGTGGCAATGGCCCCCGCCAGAGTCTGGTAGTCGATATCGGCCATATTGATCAGCGCCTGACCAACCTCGTGCAGCGGCTCCCCCATCTGCGACATCGGCGTTCCCGCCCAGAACTCCGCTTCCTGAGTCTCTGCGTTGTGGGAAATCATGCCGCTGAGCTGAGCCAGGGACACCATGGTGCCATCGGTGGGCACTAGAGCACTAAATGAATGGGAGGCGCCGACCGGGCGCACCACGCCCGAGCTGCTGCGCAGCAACTCAGCGATGGCGTCTTCGCTGGTCGGCGCCAACCGCTGGGCAGGTATGCAGCGCTGGGCACCCGACCAGTTCGACCAGGGGATTAAGCGACGGCGACGCGCCGCTGCCGAGACCGGGCTCCAACTGGCTGTCGCGGCCGCGGCACCGGCAACCGACAATTGTTTAATCAAACTCCTGCGACTTACCGCCACGGCATTACTCCCCATTCACTCCGGCCATCCACTCGATCAAGGCCACAAAATCGTCTTCCGAACACTGAGGGCACAAGCCCATAGGCGGCATGGAATTAAAGCCATCAATACTGTGGTCCAGCAGCGTCTCCATCCCCTTGTCGAGTCGCGAAGCCCAGGCTTGGCGATCACCGCTCAGTGGCGCACCGCTGCCCGGGTTACCGTGGCAAGCCATGCAGGAACTTTGATAGGTACGGCGCAATACCGGGTCGTCAATACTGGCAGCGGATGTCGCTGTCACCGTCGCTGGCGCCATTGCTTCATCTGCCATTTTGTCACCACTGCAGGCCGCCAATGCCAGCACTGTCAGGGCAGTAAAACCTAGGCCTAGGACTCTCATAATAATTCCTCACTTGTTGTCTTTATGCCGCCTCTCGGGCTGGAAGTGCTCATACGCTCTGCGGCATTACCGGCCAGCTATCAATGATGCGACCACCGCGCATCACCAGCAAATCGCCAAACTCCAGCAACACGCTTTCACTAATCTCCGGCCGCAGGAACACATGATCGTCAACCGCCAAACCGGTAGCCGGCGAGCCGTTGACGATCTCCTGATTGGCACTGTGGCCAAAGTTAGCATTGAACTGCAGCCCTTTGGGCGACTCGTATTCCGCCCGCCAATACCCGCCGTACACGAAGTAAGTCTGGCGCTGATTGACATCCCACCAAGAAAATATCTTCGACTTGTCATCCAGCGCCGGCAGTTTGATCTCGCCCTCCGCCTTAATCACCGGCGTAGCGATGAATGCGGCCGGCAAATGGCCGGCTAGCGTCGGGATATCATAATGGCTAGGTTTAAGCAGCGCGGTGCCAACACTAACCTCCGTACTCAGCTGCTCATTCTCGTGCAAACGGTAACTGGGACTGCCGCCGGTATTCAGCGTCAAACCCGACTGCCATAATTGCGGGTACTGGCTGCGCGCAAAGTCAACATAGCCCTGATACAAGGCCATGGCTTTGTCCAGTAAGGTTTCCGGGCTGCCGAGGATAGCCGGCACGCCCATGCCGACATGGGCGTCGTAGCCCATAAAACCACTGAAGCTCAGCTGCTCTGGGTGAGCGGCAATGATCGCGAGCATTTGTCCCAACATCGCATTACTGTCGACCCCACCGCGATGCAGACCGACGTCGATCTCGATATTTACCTGCAGCTGAGTGCCCAGACTCAGAGCCATTTGTCGATATTGCTCCAAGCGTTCGGGGGTATCGATCAGCCACTGCAACTGCCGCTGCGGATCGAATGGGCCGCGATGCTGGGCATAAAAACGCTCTGCCGAGCGCACCGGCAATGGCTTGCCCAACAGCAGGTCGGCATCGGGCATCTGCCGGGCATCGTGATTGAGAAACGGCTGATGGAAACTCATCAAGCGCTTGCTGCCCGACTTGGCCGAGACATATTCCAGCAATTTCATGCAGGGCAGCGACTTTTCAACAATGCGATAGTGCTTGCCGGTGCGCGCCAAACTGTCCTGCACCAGCGCCAGATTGTGATCTACGCGATCGAGGTCAATCACCATCACTGGCCGCATCGGTCCGCTGCGTTTCAATTGCTGATTTAAGACCCGAAAATATTCACTGTAGGGGCCGCCATTATCACCGGGCCTCAGCAGAGCGCCGCCCAACCCCGCCACAGCAGTTACACCCGCTGCCGCCAGCACGCGCCGCCGCTTCACGCCGCGACCTCGGCCATCATTATTATTAAGACTTGCATCGTTCATTCCCTCATCGCGACACAGATGCACCCTAGCATAGCGCCACTACACATCCCTATTCTTGACTTCAGCGCCACCTTGATTGACTCCAGCCACCGGCAAGGCCGCAAAGCAACAGGTGATACGCACCACATCCTGTAGTAAGTTAGCGGTAAGTTCCTCAGTCAGCCACCCACAACACCATGTCCAAGGTCCTCTCAGACAGTGAAACAGACGGCATGCAATACACCGTTGCGGTGCACTTTTTGCGACTGCTGACTGACTACTGCGATAACCAGCGCCTGCCGGCCGCTCAGCTGCTGGCCGAGCAGGGCCTCAGCGTCGACATTCTAGACAACGCCAATCAACGCCTGCCCTACCTCACCTACGCCAATATGCTGGACCGCGCGGCGGCCTTACTGGATGACCCCCACTTAGGCCTGCACTTGGGGCAACATGTACGCCCTGGCCACGTGGGAATCGGCGCGCTGGCACAGCTGGCCTGCGCCAACAGCCAGCAACAACTGCAGCGCATGGTGCGTTATTCAGGTCTGGACTACGACGCCTTTCGCGATGAAATCAGTCAGGAAAACGGCGAGGTCGTGTTGCACTGGCGCTGTTTATTGCCCGACAACATTGTCTTAAGCAACCACCATGCCGAGCTCAACTTTGCCATCGTACAAACGCTGGCTCCGCAGTTCACCGGCACCAGCACCGTCGCCAGCCGGGTTCATTTTCGTCACAGTGCCCCGGCCGACAGCAGCGAGTTAGCGCGTTTTTTCCGCTGCCCGATTTACTTCGATGCCGATGTAGATAGTTTTGTGGTTCCCGAAGCCGCTCTGGACCAGCCCATCCAGATTGCCAATACCCAGGCACTGGCAATTCTCGACCGTATCTGCGAGCAGCAGCTGCAGCAGTTACAGCACCAACAGCAGCCGCAATGGCTGCAGCACTGCAAACGGGCAGTTGTCGACAGCCTCAAGCAGGGCACACCAGAGCTCCCCGCAATTGCCAGCGCACTGGGGATGCCGCAGCGCACACTGCGGCGCCAACTGGCGGAACAAGGCCTGAGTTTTCGCCAACTGGTCGATGAGCTGCGCAAAACGCTCGCCGAGCAATACATTGTCGAAGCCAGCCTGAGCTTGGCAGACATTGCGGCCTTACTGGGTTTTTCCGAACAAAGCGCCTTCCAACGCGCTTACCGCCGCTGGACAGGGCAGTCACCCGGCCGCGCGCGCCGCGATTCAGGTATCGTCAGCGACTGAGCGGCTCAGCCGCTAAAGTAGCAGGCCAAAACTGTGCCCCACCGCCGCCGTCAATGCCATCGCCGCAGCGCCCCAGAATGCCACCCGCAGGGCCGCTACCAACACCGGTGCGCCGCCTGCATAGGCGGCGCTCGCGCCGAGAGTGGCGAGAAACAACAGAATCGCCAGCGGCATCACGCTCAGCAGCTGCGGCGGCGCAAACCACAGCGCCAGCATCAGCGGCAACGCCCCCCCGACTGCGAAACTGCTGGCCGAAGACAAGGCCGCCAGCAGCGGCCGTGCCCGGTGATTGGGCGACAAGCCCAGCTCGTCGCGACTGTGAGCTGCCAAGGCATCGTGGGCCATCAACTGGCCTGCCACCTGGTCCGCTAATTCCTTGTCCAGACCACGCTGCACATAGATGCCAGCCAATTCCTCATGTTCCTGCAGGGGATTACTTGCTAGCTCACGGCGCTCAATTTCAATATCCGCCCGCTCAATATCGGCCTGGGAACTAACCGACACATATTCACCCGCGGCCATCGACATCGCGCCGGCAACCAGTCCGGCAAAACCCGTCAGCATCAAGGTACCACTGTCGGCACCGGCAGCGGCAACACCCAGTAACAGACTAGCCGTAGACACGATCCCGTCATTGGCACCCAATACCGCCGCCCGCAACCAGGCGATTCGGGAAGTGCGGTGCTTTTCGTGGTGCTGTCGAAGGTGAAACATAGTCTCGCATCTCCTGCTGACAGACGTGGGCAGCCCTCGGCGCCGCTCAACATCGCGCCTCGATCAGGTCCATCGCGACCAATGGCGGAGTCAGGCTCTCCTCAGCATAGGTTAACTCAGCGGCCGGTAAATAAAAAAATAGCGGGGCAAGCCCCGCTATACCATAGCCAAAACCCGGCTTCAGCCGCCGAACTCCACACGCAGAGCCAACTCAATATTGCGCCCCGGCTCTGGCGCCTGATCGCGGATAAAAGAGCTGCTGCTGCGAATTTTCTCATCGCCCAAATTGCGGCCATGCAAGGTCGCGCTGTAACGCCGTCCACTCTGACTAATCGTCCAGCCGACAGTGGCATCAACGCGGTGATAACCGTCGCTGGGCAGCTCGTTCTCGCCGGGACGACGCTGCTTGGCGGCCAGCAACCACCGGCCTTCGGCAAAGACTTCCCCACCCCACAATGCCTGCTGCCAAGCCAGTTTCAAACCGTTGCGGCGCGGGGGTAAGCGCGGAATATCACTGCCGCCATCGAGTTCAGCACGCACGTAATCACCAAACAAGCCCAAGCTTAATCTGGCCGGGGAATCAGCGGGCAACAATTGAATATCCACATCATATTCCCCGCCCAGAAATACCGCTGGCTGTTGGCGATACTGCAAAACCGGCACCCCATTCAACTCGTCGCCGGTATTATGCAAGTAAATAAAATCATCGAACTGGTTATAATAAAGCGTGAGTTCGGCATTAACACGCTGATAATCGCCGCGAAAACGCAACTCGACATTGTCAGACTTTTCACGGCGCAGTGCCTCGTTACCCAGCTCTATCGCCGCCGTCGCGCCGTGCGTCACCCACGCCCCCGGCGCATTAGCGATATTGGAATAACGCTCCTCCGCAGTTGCCGCGCGGCGCGACTGCGCCCACGACAACGAACCCAACCAGTGCTCACCAATATCCACTAAACCGGCGAGTGATCCACTCACCCCCAGGTAGTCGCTACCCCGCCCGGCACTTGCCACGTCCAGCTCGTCCGCATCCAACCTCAAACCCGCTTCCAGCTGCCAGCCGTCACCGTGAAAATCTTCCAGCACAAAGACGCCCAACGCCCGATTTTTGCTTGGCGGAACAAAGGCTTCCTCACCCACGGCCTGAAAATCACTAGCCAAATACTGCAGCCCTATCGCCCCGTGCCAGCGCCCCAGCGGGCTGTGTGACAACTCCAGCCTTGCGGTACTGGCATCGCGGCTAAACTGCGTCCCGTGTTCGCCGCTGGGTTCAATTTCAATATGGGAATACTCACTGTAGGCGGCTCGCCAGCGCAATAACTCCCAAAACCCGCCGAGATGAAGGTCGCCAGCCAAATCCCAGCGACGCTGACGAATATCTAAACGAATGCCCTCTTCTTGCTCCGCGGCGTGTTCTTCGTGCGCTGCTTCTTCGTGCCCTTCTTCGTGCCCCTCTTCTTCGTGGTGATGAACACCGGCAGGAATACCGTAGTTACTGTCCAAATTACTGTAACTGACACCGATATAACCGCTCTCAATCGCGCCGCGACTAAAGTGATAGGACGTCCCGACGCTCTGC
>NZ_JBFIGO010000005.1:0-80384 GCF_041602295.1 Spongiibacter sp.
GCAACCCCGGCGGTGGCAGGGTCAGCGCCTTTGCCACAATGCCGATTCCCGATCGGCTGCAACAAAAAATTTCAGCCGCGCGAGCAGCGCCGCGCACAAGCAAATAAGAACGATTATTGATTTGTCTCTGAGGCTGACGTATTGTGCCAACGCGACTCACAAACACGGCAACTAACGCCGAGAATTCCGGTCAGAGACTGACACTAAAGCTTAAGGGTTTAACAGATCAATGATGAAGGCCGCCTTGATCGCAAGGCTTCTATGTGTGCTTATATTATTCACTGGTGTTTACGCCAGTGCTGATGCGCACCAGATTCATCAGGATAGCAGCAGTCACACTGGCCAGCTGGCCAATGAACCCGACAGCCAGAGCAACAACCTAGACTCGCCCTCCTCCTGCGCCCACTGCTGCCACTGTCATGGCGGCGCCTATACCTTCATTGCCGGCGCTTCCCTGCTGGCGTTCGACAGTCGCTGGCCGCTACCCATCCCCACAACTACCATCGCGCTTGCACAACGCAGTATTGCCCCGGATCTGCGCCCCCCTATCAGCTGATTTGCACTGTCATCGCACTCGCTGCCTTGCGGCGAGATTGATATTGATCAGATAGCTGAGAATCCACTATGTCACACCGTATTTTGCGGCGCATTGGCGCTGCCTGTATTTGCGCCCTTATATTACCCGCCGAGGCCAGCATGGCGCCCTGGCAAGAGCGCTGGCTGACAGCCCTGCGTCAACTTCCCGCCGTGATGGCGGCCGACGCCCAGCGCAGCGCCGATTACTCCCGCAGCCGCGCCCAGCGCCAAGCAGTCTATAACCCGGTATTGAGTGCCGACTACGAACGCGAAGGCCAGCAGCGCAACTTTTCTGTGGGCGTATCGCAAACCCTCGATATTTGGGATCAACGTAAACTTCGACAGCAACAGGCCGCACTGCAGGATCAGCGCGCCGAAAGTCGCTATTTCGATGCCCTGAACACCAGCCTCTACCAGCAACTCAGCAAGCTGCTGCGCCAGCGCAGCTTGCAGCAACAGGCCGCACTCGCCGGCGAGTATGCCCAGCAATTGCGCGAGATGACCAAGCTGCTTAGCCAGCGCCGACGCCAAGGGGATCTCGGTGAGATCGACTGGCAGCTGGCCACCCAGTCGCTGCGCAGCGCCCTCGCCGACAACAGTGAGGTGATTGTGGAGTTGGGCCGGGTCACCGCACAACTCGACGAACAGTTGCCCAACTGGCAGCAGTTACCTGAACTGCCAGATCACTTTTGGGCGACAGCCTCGCTATACAGTATCGACCGGCACCCTCAGTTAGTCGCCGCCAAACTGGACTGGCGAATTGCCGAGCAGCAAGTGGCCTTGGTGCGAAACAGTAATCGCAGCGAACCGACCGTGGGGCTGAGCGCCGGACAGGCCGGTGACGACGATGTTGTCGGACTGAACCTGTCGCTACCGCTGCAGGTTCGCCGCCGCTACGGTGACGATGTCGCGGCAGCGCGGCAATCGGCCCTGTCGGTAGAAGCCCACTACCGCGACCTGCGCCGCGACTTGCAAGGCAAACGCAATGCTGCTGCCGCCGCGCGGCAAGCGCTGTTAAGCCAGCAGACAATGCCCGCTGAAACCCCACGACCAGCACCGCCAGCGGCCCAGCTCTTGTACAAACAATGGCGGCTAGGCGATGTGAGTACCCTGGATTATCTGCGCAGTCTCGCCCTGTTAAATGAGGGTCAACAGGCGCAACTGAAACTCCAACGCCAGCTACAGCAAGCCCAACTCGAGGAATTGTTTTATTCCGCCCAATTACTCAGCCGCCTCGGCGTTATGTCCACGACCACCACAGGGAGCCAACAACCATGATCACCATGACTTTCCCACAGCCACTCAATATTGGCATTCTTGTATTCATGTTATCGACCTTGCTGGCCGAGCCGGCTGTGGCTGGCGCCGCTCACAGTAATGCCAGCGCCGCAACGTCGGTATCGGCCGCCGCTGATGAGGGCCATTCCAAAGATGGCCATTCGGAGGACGATCACCGTAATAGCGAGGGAGATGCGACTCAAGTCGTCGCCCTGACTCAAGGCCAGCAAGCTCTCGCAAACATCCGCGTGACGACGATTCTCCCCGCCGCTATCGACTACGAGATCTATGCCCCGGCAGAAATCACCGTAAATCTCGACCGCAGCTATGTGTTGGCCAGCAGCGCCGAGGCGCTGGTGGTGACGCGCCACGCCGAGCTGGGCCAGCAGGTCGAGGCCGGACAGCCACTGCTGAGCTTGTACAGCGACGCTGCCGCCGAAAGCCAAGGCCGCTACTTGCGACAGTTTGCCGAGTGGCAACGGGTGCGGGCGCTTGGTCGCAGCAGCATTGGTGAGCAGCGCTATGTTGCTGCACAAACTGCTTACCGTGTGGCACTGAGTAATCTGCTGTCAATCGGCATGAGCCGCGAGGAAATTAACGCATTGGGCAACGCCCCCGATGCCCTATTGGGCCACTTCACCCTCAAGGCGAAAATCGCCGGCTCGGTGTTGGAAGATAATATCCAACCTGGTGAGCGTGTCGCCGCAGGCCAGACCCTTATGGTGGTCGCCGATGAACGTCGACTATGGGCCGAAGCCCAACTGCCGCCCGGCGCAGATCTAAGCATCGGCCCAGGCACCACTGCGATTTTGCAGATGGGCGATCGCGAATACCCGGCGAGGATTAGCCAGCGGGGGCACCGTATTGATCCGCGTAGCCGCACGCAGACCTTGCGACTAGAAGTCGAAAACCCTGAGCACCAGTTACACCCCGGCATGTTTACTTCGCTAAAACTGCGCATTCGCAGTAACGGCAAAGTGATGGCCGTGCCCGAAGCGGCGCTGCTGCGCAGTCCAGATGGCGATTGGCAAGTTTATGAGCAGAACGCGGATGGTGGTTTTGTCGCCCGCGAAGTCGACCCCGGCGCCGCGCTGGGTCAGTACCGCGAGGTGCAGGGCCTGGCGCCGGGCAGTCGGGTAGTCGTAAGCGGCGCGTTTTTTGTCGCCTCAGAGGCGGCGAAAAGTGGCTTTGACATCCACAATCATTGAGGGCTTGACCATGTTAATGCGTATTATCGATATTGCCGTGCGCCATCGCCTGCTGGTGATTGGCTCGCTATTACTGCTTAGCGCTACGGCATTTTTTACCCTTCCCAAACTCAATCTTGATGCCTTTCCCGACGTCAGTAATGTCCAGGTGGCGATCAATACCGAGGCCCCGGGCCTGGCGGCTGAAGAGGTCGAGCAGCTGATCAGCTACCCCATCGAAGCCGTTATGTACGCGCTGCCTGATGTCGCCGAAGTCCGGTCGATCTCCAAGACCGGTTTATCCGGGGTGACGGTGGTCTTTGATGAAGGTAGCGATATTTATTTTGCTCGGCAGCTGGTGTTTGAGCGCCTGAGAGCCGCCAAGGATCTCATCCCAGAAGGGCTTGGCAGCCCGCAAATGGGCCCCAACACCTCGGGGCTGGGGCAGGTTTTCCAATATCTATTGGTCGCTGAGCCCGGCTCTGGATACGATTCGATGGCGCTGCGTTCGCTCAATGACTGGCTGGTAAAATTGCTGCTTATGCCGGTGGACGGTGTTACCGACGTACTGTCCTTTGGCGGCCAAGTAAAGCAGTACCAAGTGCAATTACTCCCCCAGCGTCTAGTGGCCTATAAGCTCGACCAGCAAGAAATTATGGAGGCCATCGCGGTAAGCAACCAAAACGCCGGCGGCTGGTATTTAGAGCGCGGCCCGCAACAATTGGTCATTCGCGGCACCGGTTGGCTCAGTGCTGATGAGCAAGGCCTGACGGAGTTGCGGCAAACACCGTTAAAGACGGTAAACGGCGCCGTCGTTAGGTTGGGTGATGTCGCCGAAGTGGCACTGGGCAGCGAGATTCGTCAGGGCGCGGTGACCATGACGCGACGCAACGCCGCCGGCGGAGCCGAATCAATGGGCGAAGTGGTGACGGGCATTGTCTTGAAGCGCCTCGGTGCCAATACCAAGGCAACCATCGATGCGGTTCGCCAGCGCAGCGAAATGATTCAGCGAGCGCTGCCGGATGGCGTCCGTTTTGAACCCTTTTACGACCAATCAGAACTGATTACCAAGGCCGTCAGTACGGTTGTACAAGCACTATTGTTCGCCTTTGCGCTGATCTCGGTCATCCTCGCCTTGTTCTTAATGAATGTGCGCGCCACGGTGCTGGTGTTGATATCGATACCGATAGCGATTGCGATTGCCCTGGTGGTGATGTCGATACTGGGCCTATCGGCAAACCTGATGTCGCTAGGGGGGATTGCAGTGGCCATCGGCATGCTGGTCGATGGCTCGGTGGTGATGGTCGAGAATATCTTCAAACACCTCAGCGCCGCCGATGCCCAGCAGCGCAGTGTCAGCGAGCATATTCGCCGCGCGGCAAAGGAAGTGGCGCGCCCTATTTTCTTTGCGGTATCAATTATCCTGCTGGTATTCATTCCGCTGTTCAGTTTTGAAGGCGTTGAAGCCAAGCTATTTCAGCCGATGGCCATCAGCATTATGCTGGCCTTGTTCGCGGCTTTATTGGTCGCGCTGATAGTCGTTCCCGCTCTGGCCGCGGTCCTGTTTCGAGGCGGTCTCAAGACAGCAACCAGCCCTCTGCTTAGGCCCTTGGAAACGGCCTATCAGCGCGGCTTGAATTGGGCCTTGCAGCACCGCCGCGGCGTCGTGGCGACTGCGGCGGTCATGCTGCTGCTGTCACTGGCCTTGCTGCCGCGCTTGGGCAGTGAGTTTGTCCCGGAATTAGAAGAAGGCACATTAAATCTTCGAGTCACACTGGCACCTTCTGCCAACTTGAATACGGCGCTGTCAGTGGCCCCTAAACTGGAAGCCATACTGCTGGAGTTTCCCGAGGTGGAGTACGCCTTGAGCCGCATAGGCCGCGCCGAACTCGGCGGCGACCCGGAGCCGGTGAACAATATCGAAATTTATCTCGGCCTGAAGCCGGCTGATCAGTGGCAGAGTGCGCAGTCGCGGCAGGAACTGCAGCGCCTGATGACTGAGCGACTGGCGGGCTTCCCAGGCTTGCTGTTTAATTTCTCGCAGCCCATTGCCACTCGCGTCGATGAATTGCTGTCTGGCGTTAAAGCGCAGTTAGCCATCAAGTTGTTTGGCGCCGACATGACGGTATTGGCAGAAAAAGGTCGAGAAATAGAAAGCCTTGTTAGCGAAATAAGCGGTACTCGCGATGTCGCCATTGAGCAGATTAGCGGCGAGGCGCAGCTGGTAGTTGCGCCCAATCGCGAGGCACTTTCCCGCTATGGCGTGTCGGTGGCCAGCGTGATGGAGCTGGTCAGTGATGGCCTAGGCGGGGCCAGTGCTGGCCAAATCATCAGCGGCAATGAGCGCTATGATATCGTAGTGCGCCTAGCCGAACGCTATCGCAATACCCCGGAAAAAATTGCCGACCTGCGACTCTTCTCTGCAGACGGCGCCCTGCTCAAGCTCGGCGATGTTGCGGATATCAGCATGACCGCAGGGCCGCCGCAGATTCGCCGCGACAGCGTGCAACGGCGGGTCGTTATTCAGGCCAATGTCGACGGCCGCGATATGGGCAGCGTGGTTGCCGATATTCGTCAGGCGCTCGACACACAGCTCGATTTACCCGCCGGCTACTCCATCGCGATTGGCGGCCAATTTGAAAACCAGCAACGCGCCCAACAGCGGCTGCTACTGGTAGTACCGCTGTCACTGGCATTGATCGCGCTGATGCTGTACTTCGCCTTCGGCTCGGTAGGCCAGGCACTGCTGATATTACTCAACGTGCCACTGGCCACGATTGGTGGCATCGTCGCCTTGTTTGTCAGCGGGCAGTATCTATCGGTACCCAGCTCAGTGGGTTTTATCACCCTGTTCGGCGTGGCCGTACTCAACGGTGTGGTGATGGTCGAGAGCATTAACCAGCGCCGGCGCGACGGCGTGGCGATTGATGTGGCGGTGTTTGACGGTGCGGTGTCGCGACTGCGGCCGGTACTGATGACCGCGCTAACCTCGGCGCTGGGACTGATACCGATGCTGCTGTCGCAGGGCGTCGGCGCCGAAATACAGCGACCGCTTGCCACGGTGATTGTCGGCGGCCTGTTCAGTGCAAGCTTTCTGACACTGTTCGTTATTCCCGTGCTCTACCCGCGCTTTTCGGCGGCCGCACTGGCAACGCGCCCCTAGGGTGTGTCCCATTCACTGCCCTGCCGCGACCGCGCAGGGCAGTAATACCAGTGCCGCGTAAAACCCGCTGTTGGTCACACGCCCGCGCTGATCGCTAACCAAGCGGCGCAGCGGCTAATCAGTAATCCGCATCACTGTGGAATTTAACCACGATATCGCTATTGGCTTCTGTGCCACCCGGCTCGCCGTCGGCACCCAAGGTACTGAGGCTAAACGATGGTGGAGAATCTGAGCTGTGATAGAGGTAATCGCGTTTCCAAGGATCGCGAAGCAGGCTGGCTCGGTTCACGTAAGGCCCCGACCAGTTCGCCGGCAACGGCTCCAGCGCCGGACTTTCCAGCAGCGCGAATAGGCCTTGATCGGGGCTGGGATAGCGCAAATTATCGAGCTTATATTGATGAAGAGCACTTGCTATACGCTCTAAGTCGGCGCTCGCCTGGTCTTGCAGGGCGTCGTTCATTCGGTGACGAACCAGGCTGCTGACATAAATCGTTAGAGCCGCAGCGATTAACAATACCAGAACGATTTCTTTTCGGGTAATCCCCCGGCAGCGGCCGAGGGTTGATAACACTGTACTGCGTAGATGAGACATCGCTAGAGTTTAACTCGAATTCTCCCACATACTGAAACACTGAGGAAACGAGCCAGCTGCTCGGGTACTTCATTCAGGCCAACTTCGCTGAGCAAGGCTGCGCTGCGCTCACTGTCTAGCTGCCACGGACCCGCAAAACGCTGCCAGATCTCAGCCTTGCGCTCACGGGGAATTTCTACTGAGTCGACACCCAACAGACAAACACCGCGCAGAATAAACGGAAAGACACTGCTATTAAGTGCAACTCCCGCCGCTAGGCCGCAGCAGGCCACGGCACCGTCTGGGCTTATGGCCTTCAGCAGATTCGCCAGCGGTTCGCCACCGAGGGTATCTAGCGCGGCGTCGAATTGCGGCTTCACCATGGGCTTACTCGCAAACTCCGCCAACATCGCCGGCGCCGCGCAGTGGCTGGCACCTAAACTTTGTAAAAATGCGTATTGCTCAGCCTTGCCGCTAATGGCCGTAACCTCTGCGCCCAATTGTTTCAGCAGCACCACCGCTATGCTGCCTACGCCACCACTTGCACCGGTCACGGCGATCCGCAGGCCGCTGAGGTCACCGAGCTGGCGCTGTAACTTGTCAACACAAAGGCCCGCGGTCAAACCTGCCGTACCCAACATCATCGCATCCGCGGGGCTCAAGCCGTCCGGCAGGGCCACCAGCCAGTCGGCCGGTACTTGTATCTGCTCAGCGAGCCCTCCGCGAGTGTTCATCCCCAGGTCGTAACCGGTGACAATGACCTGGTCTCCAGGCGCCCAATCGGCACTGGCCGAGGCGATCACCCGACCGACAGCGTCGATACCTGGCGTGTGTGGGTAATTGCGCGTTACGCCCTTGTTGCCCGCCGCAGATAGTGCATCTTTGTAATTGAGCGAGGAATACTCCACCGCAATGCGCACCTCACCATCAGCGAGGTCGGAAAATTCCGCATGATCGATAATGGCAGCGCGATAGCTACCCTGCTCTTCGCGAACTTCTACGGCTTTAAACGGCATAGTAATAACTCCGGACTACCCTACAAAACGGCTGCTGCGCAATTTGTCGATAACGCGCCACAAACCGCGATCTACAGCACCCTCAGTTGCCAGCCCCAGGCGCTCGGGCAAACTGCGTTTTTGTTTGAAATGCACTGCAAAAATATCGACGCTTTCGCGCACAGACAACAGATAATCATCGCTCGTAGAGATACCGTCTATAAGACCTTTGTCTAGTGCTCGGCGGCCATACCACACTTCGCCCGTCGCAATAGCTTCGATATCCAGCTCAGGGCGGTGCTCAACCACAAATTCTTTAAATAGGGTGTGTGTTTCCTCGAGTTCCTCGAGAAACTTCTTGCGGCCCTCTTCGGTATTCTCACCGATCATCGTCAGCGTACGCTTAAACTCGCCGGCGGTATGCAGCTCGACATCGATATCGTGTTTCTTCAGCAAACGGTTAAAGTTAGGCAACTGAGCAATGACACCGATGGAGCCGATTACCGCAAAGGGAGCAGCCAGTACACGATTGCCAATACAGGCCATCATGTAACCGCCGCTAGCGGCTACGCGGTCAATCGCAATGGTCAAAGGAATATTGCGATCGCGCAAGCGCTGCAACTGCGACGCCGCCAATCCGTAACTGTGGACCATACCGCCGGGGCTTTCCAAGCGCAGCAGCACTTCGTCTTTCTCGCCCGCCACGGTCAATATGGCACTAATTTCATGCCGCAAAGATTCCACCGCCGAGGCGCGAATATCACCGTCAAAATCCAAGACAAAAAGCCGCTTTTTCGCCGCACCACCTTTACTGGCCTTGCGCTCGGCTTTCTCTTGTTTTTTCCTGTCCTTGCGCAGCTTTTTATACTTGTCTTCGCTCAGAACAGCGTAGTTCAAGGTATCCTGCCAATCCTCAAAACGCTCGTGCAGGCGCGTCACCTCCACATGGCCGTCTTCGCCTTCGCGTTTACTGCGCTGGCTGATCGAGCTGATGGTGGAAATGAGTAAGATAATAAAAATCAGGGCCGTCGCCGCCTTCGCGAGGAACAGGCCGTATTCAAAAAGAAAGTCCAAGAATGACTCCAGATCGTTCAAAAAAGATCGCCATAGTGTTACGGGCGGCGCTCGCAGTCAAGCAGACCAGTCGCGCAAGGCCTTGATCGCAATTGGGTTTTCCGGACGAACAAACAAGCCACTGCGCCCCAGGTAGACACCAAATACCGCACCATCGCGCAGCGGTGCGTATACGCCGCTGCCAAAATCCACTTCGACCCAACGCCAAATGAAGCGCTGCTCACGCAGCCACTGCCAATTATCCAACCATTCGCCGCTGGGTAGCGGGTGAACACTGCGCAGGGCGCTGGACTCCTGTTTGGGATCGCGGTAGCGGCCGCTTAAGCGCTCCAGTCGCACCAGATTATGTAACCCCGCTTTGGCCAGCGCCTTATCCCAGCGCAGCACCCGGGCCTCCAGCCGCCACTCATCACCGTAAACAGGAAAGCTAAAGGGCATCGCTTGACCGTCGATATCGAGGCGCAAGATAAACGCCTGCTGGGGAGTCGCGGCAACAAATACGCTGGCAACGCGCTGTTCCACTGACAAGTTGCGGTAACTGATTAAATCCTGGCTGATCAGAACGAAAGCCAGGCTGAGCGGCGCCACTAACAGCAGTAGCAAACCGGCCGTCAGCGGACGACGACGAGCGACGGAGAACAACAACAACGACAGCGCAATGCTTATTGCTGTCGCTGCCAACCACAGCCTTGGCAGCTCAGGGAGCCACATGTCCCTTGTCCTGCGTGGGCTCAACCGGGAAGCCCAATTGTTTAAGCGAGTCTTCAGCAATCGCCAGAACCTTGCCGTCAGGCAAATGACGCGACTCTAACTCGCCAAGATAGTATTCCACGCTGATCATTGCGTCGGCCAAGGTTTCTAGGGATTGCACCTCTCGCTGGGGGTCTCCCCCTTCGCGGGCCACAAAGGTTTTAACAAAATTAGCCGCCGAGGCTGCCACGCCGGCCAACCTACCCATTTTCAATATTTGAAAGGCGCCGCGAACAGAGTCGAGACTCTGCGGGACATTTGCGATGTGACTGCCATCGAAGCCGGAGTCTATATATGAGCCGATGGCCCGCTTGACCATGGCGATGGCGCTTTTCGCCTCGTCAATGACGATCGCCGTCGCTTCGCTGACTTGGTTATCCGCGCTGATGCTATCGCGCTTATCGATGCTCAGGTTATTCAGTTCGTCATAATTCAGCTTGCGGCGGTCAATCTGCGCCAGACTGCTTTCGATAAATAGCAGGGTCTCAGCGAGATCCTCCAAAGTGTCGCGCGCCTTGCTCAAATCACCGCCGATCATTCCCAGCAACTCCTTGGCATGACGGCTGAGGATGTCCGCCAGCGACGACAAATTGAGTACCTGCAGGACATCTGCGCCCTGTTGTAGCAATTCGCTCAATGGCCGAATTTCATCGTCATCACTGCGACCGTGCTGAGCGAGCAGCTCTAGAATATCTTTGGCGTGGCGCAATTCAGCTCGCAGTTCGTTGAGCACTGACGAAACGGTGTCATAGCTCAGGCCCAGCATTTGCTTGCGCAGTCGTTGCAGTTCGGCGTCATCGATCTCACAGGGCTCGGCGCCAATCGCTTTTAATAATTTGCCGCACAGCCCATCCTGCCAAGCGGAAAGGCGCAACAAGAACAGCAATTCCTGTTCTAGCACTTCGTCGCCAGCTTTATTGTTGGCTAAGCGTCGCAGGGCGCCATCCAATGCCGAAAGAAGCCTTTTGCGACGCGGATTAAGCTCCAAGCCACCTTCTTTAAACGCCTCTACAACCGCGCTGGCCAGTAGCCAAAAACGCTGATTGGGGCCGGCTGGCAACACGCCACAGAGCCGCCGCAGCGACCGAGACATCAGTGTGAGTTGCAATTCGGGCTGCGCATCGCGCAATAAACCCAATAAGCCGCGCTGATAATTCTGTCTCAAGCGCTTAAGCAAATCGGCGAAATCGGCGTCAGCCAAGGGGGTATTGCGCAGTGTCAGCCGCGAATCGCGGCTGAACAGGAAATGATCGGCATCGACAAAATAACTGTCGGGCAATAACAGCTGTCGATGGGCGCTGCGCAACTCATTGGCGTGGGTAACGGCCAGCAGCGGGATCTCTTTGCCTCGACTCTGAACGAACTCCAGATAGCGTGGCAAGACGAAAAAAGCCGTACTCAAGGCGTTCAACTGAGCGTCTGGCAGGGCTTCGGTATTCTCCAGAATCGCGCAACACATGGCCCGCATTTCATCGGCGATCAGTGCCGCACCCTTGACTTCGATCAGCCGCAGCGTGCCGCCAATCTGGCGCAAGTCTGCCTCGCAATGCTGGAGCAATTGCAAATCGTGACGCTCGGCGAGAAAGGTCTCAAAGACATTTGTCGCCTGCTGCAGCGTATTGCTGAGCTCCTGCGCAACCAGCGCATAAGAGCTGGTATTGATGTTTTTCTGTAAGGTTACTTGCTTAAGCACTGCCATTGCCCCATTCGCCGATCATCGCACTGCCCAAAAAGCTCAACAAAATTATCTTTTATCGCTTTAACTTCTGGTAATGCCGAACCTTTTTATCAGCTATTCCCCCCCATGCACAGAGCCAATGCACGGAAATAACTACTGGTACACAGAAGCAGACTTGCCGTCTTTCAATCGCCCTCGCCAACGTTTAACCACAGACAATTTCCACCGCTGGCCTTATCAATGATTTGCAATTGTTCTTGGTGCGCGGCAAGTTCGGCCTCGCTGGCGCGCACCACTTTCAGCGCGGGGCGATTATCGTCTACCCGGCGGATGCCTGTACCGGCGCCCCCTTCGCTATCGTTTTCTTCACCAGCCAGGGCCAAATTGGTTTGGCCGCCGGTCATAATCAGGTATACATCGGCAAGGATTTCGGCATCGAGCAAGGCGCCGTGCAAATCTCGCTGAGAGTTGTCGACATAGTAGCGCTGACACAGCGCATCGAGACTATTGCGCTGCCCCGGGTGTTTCTGCCGCGCCATTACCAGTGTGTCGATGACCCCGCAGATATCTCGCAATCGCGGCTGTTTGCCCGGCAGCAAAGCCAGCTCCATATCCAAGAAGCCAATATCAAAGGGCGCGTTGTGAATAACCAATTCAGCACCGCGGACAAAGTCGAGGAATTCCTCGGCAACAGCCGCGAACAGCGGCTTGTCAGCCAGCATTTCATTGGTAATGCCGTGCACCTCGATGGCGCCCGCCTCAACTTCGCGCTGGGGATTAATGTAGTAGTGAAAATGTCGCCCCGTAAGTTTGCGATCGAGCAGCTCGACGCAGCCTATCTCGATAATCCGATGGCCATCGTTGGGGTCAATACCGGTGGTTTCCGTGTCTAATACAATCTGGCGCATAGTTATCCCGTCAATTCATCAATACCGCGGTTGGCCAGGGCATCGGCTATCTCATTTTCGCGGTGGCCACTGTGGCCTTTCACCCACTGCCAGTCGATCTGGTGATGGGCATTTAGGGCGTCCAGCTCCCGCCACAGGTCTGCATTTTTGACCGGTGCCTTGGCTGCCGTCTTCCAGCCGCGCTTCTTCCAATTTTCCATCCACTCGGTAATGCCCTTGCGAACATATTGCGAGTCGGTGGTCAGCACCACCTCACAAGGCCGCTTCAGCGCGCGCAAGCCTTCTATCGCCGCCGTGAGCTCCATGCGGTTATTGGTCGTATTGCGCTCGCCACCATACAGGCTTTTTTCTTTCCCCTTACTGCGCAGCAGGGCCCCCCAGCCGCCGGGGCCCGGATTTCCGCGACAGGCACCATCGGTAAATATTTCCACGGTATGTTCAGAGCTACTCATGCAACAACTACTGCCTTATATTGCGGGTCGCCCCCAGCATAGCCGGGTGGCGAAGAATCTTGGCGCGCATCCGCGCATCGAGCGCCGGGGTGAGCGGCGCGCGGTATTTTGTCGCGCTCAACACAAAAACACCACCCATAGGTAACCCCGAAGATAGACTTCGGTGGGTGGTAAAGAACCCAGGTGAATTCAGCGGCAAGCGGTGAAAACCGTATTGCACATCGGCCACTTCAAACCCCAGCAACGACAGCCAGTCATTGATACGGTTAATACTCAAACTGTGGTGTTGCCACATTGGGCTGCGGCGCAAACGCCCCATTAAGCCCCGCAAAGCCAGTGGCGACCAGGGATTAATGCCGCAAATTACCAATTTGCCATGGGGAACAATCATCCGCTCCACTTCTCTGAGTACGGTGTGCGGATTTTCGACGAACTCAAGTACGTGGTGCAGCACCACCATGTCTACAGATTCGTTGGCCAGCGGCAATTGGTGGTAGTCGCAAACGGCGTCTAGCACCTGACTGTGGCCGCTCTGACTGGCGCTGCCCAGGTGCAGCTGCCGCTGACACAAGCGGTCATCCAGCTGAAAGCGTTCGGGAATCATGCTCAGCTTGAGAAGGTGGCGGCGAGCCGCACTGGGGCCACTTAGCGCCCGGTTGATCAGTTGTTGCTCCTCCTTCAGCACCGTGCTGCCTACCGGGCTGCGAAACCATTGCCGCAATGCCGGCAACAGCACATCGGGGGAATGTTGAGCACGCCATCGAGCCATAAGTTCACCTGTTAACCGCACCCTTGCCAGAGAGCTAAGACCTTGTCTGACAAGGAATAACTGGTTACCCTGAGGTCAAACGAGGTATTAAACATGGGCAAGCTGTCCGTAACGCCGATTCCGGCCTTTAATGACAACTACATATGGTGCATCGCCGTTGACGGCGAAGCGCTGCTGGTTGATCCAGGAGAATCCGCGCCTGCGTTGCGCCATCTCCGCGATGCACAGCTCAAGCTTAACGCAATTCTGATCACCCATCACCACTGGGATCACGTAGGCGGCGTTGACGACATCCTGCAACAACACCCCGGCGCCAAAGTTGTCGGCCCGGACGGCGCCTGCCCGCAAATCGATCAAATACTCACCGACGGAGAGCAACTGCAGTTGCTCGGAATAGATTTTGAGGTTCTCGCCGTTCCCGGCCACACCCTCGATCACCTGGCTTACTACGCCGACAAACAGCGCTGGCTATTTTGCGGCGACACGCTATTTTCCGGTGGCTGCGGCCGACTGTTCGAAGGCACAGCCGGACAAATGCTGGCGTCATTAACCCGGCTTCAGAGCCTGCCTGGCGACACTGCCGTGTATTGCGCCCACGAATACACACTGAGTAATTTACAATTCGCCTTGAAGGCCGAGCCAAACAACACCACACTGCAGCATCGTTATAATTACACAAAAAAACTACGTGAACGCGGTGAGAGCAGCCTGCCGTCGACCATTGCCGATGAGCAGGCTTTCAACCCCTTTCTGCGCACTGCCGAGACGTCGCTGCGGAGCTGCATCGCCCGCCGCGAGGGCCGCAATAATTTACTTCAGGAAGAGGTGTTCGCTGCACTTCGAGCCTGGAAAGACAACAGCTGACCATACAATGACACTATTTAACTGCCGCGGGCAGCGCCTGCTTGCCCTATTTTTAGTCCTGACCGCCACCCTGCAACTGACGGCCTGCGCCAGCGGCGTGGCAAGCGCGCCACAACCCAGCGCGGCGCCACCCTGTTCAGGTGCTTGTGTCGAGCATCTCGCCATACTTGAGCAGCATTTGCTGCCACCGGCCGAGGCGCAGGCCACCGCCGAGGCACCGCACTATAACGATATCTGGGGGCGCATCGCCGACCAATTGCGCTTCGAAGCGCTGGCCCGTCACCACGAAGTAGACACACTGGAAGACTGGTATACCGAACACAGCCATTACATGGCCAAGGTGAGTGCTCGCGCCGGACATTATATCTATCATGTGGTCGAGCAACTTGAAGCACGAGACCTACCTGTAGACCTCGCCCTGCTGCCTTTTGTCGAGAGCGCCTATGACCCCTTCGCCTACTCCCATGGTCGCGCCGCCGGTTTGTGGCAATTTATCCCCAATACCGCCAAATATGTCGGCATTGAGCAAAACTGGTGGTACGACGGTCGCCGCGATGTGCTGGTCGCCACCGAAGCTGCGCTGGATTACCTAACCATGCTCAACAAGCGCTTTGACGGTGACTGGATGCTGACCCTGGCGGCCTATAATGCCGGCGCCGGAACGGTGAATCGCGCCATTCGGCGCAATAAAAAGCAAGGCAAGGCCACTGACTTTTGGTCGCTTAAGCTGCCAAAGGAAACCCAGCGCTACGTGCCAAAACTGCTGGCACTGGTAAAGATTTTTAAGAGCCCGGCCAGTCACAACCTGAGCTTGCCGGCCGTGGCCAATGCACCGCAGTTTGTGAAAGTCGATATTGGCAGCCAAATTGACCTCGCGAAGGCGGCGGAACTTGCCGGCATCAGCGTTGAAGAACTGTACCGCTACAACCCCGGCTTTAACCGCTGGGTAACCGCCCCGGATGGCCCTCACCACTTGCTGATCCCCGCAAGCCGCGCCAAGCATTTCAGAGCGCAGCTGGCCGCACTCCCCGAGGCACAGCGTATCTCCTGGCAGCGATACCGAGTGGCGCGCGGCGATACACTAATCGGCGTTGCTCGCCGACACCACATCGATACCGCAACGATCCGGCGCTTTAATAAGCTCGACGGCGATATGCTAAAGATCGGCCAAGTACTGTTAATCCCGGGAAGTAGTCAAGCGACCACCGGCCCCAGTCTCGACCGCGGTGTCGCCGCGCGCGGCAGCCACAAATCTTTCTATACTGTGCGCGCCGGGGACACGCTTAGCCAGATCGCCAACCACCACTCCGTATCGACCAAACAGTTGATTCGTTGGAACCGCCTAGAGAGCAGCCACTTAATCAAACCTGGTCAGCGCCTGGCAATCTGGAAACAAGCGCCCAGCGCAGCTAATGGCATTGTGCGTAAAGTAGGTTATAAAGTTCGCAGCGGAGACTCGCTGTCGCGTATCGCCAGCCGCTTCAAGCTAACCGTTGCGGACATCATGGAGTGGAACGCACTGGGTCGCAGCAACTACTTGCGTCCGGGACAGTCGTTGACGCTGTATGTCGATGTTACTCGAGCGGACCTCTGAAGAACCGCTAGCTAACCAAGCGTTTACTCACTCTGGAAGCAATTATGTTCGGCTATTTTGTGCGCCGCAGCCTGTTGGTTATTCCGACTTTTCTCGGCATCACTCTGCTGGTCTTCAGCATCACCCGGGTTGTGCCGGGCGGCCCCATCGAAAAAATGATGACTCAGGCACAGCTGGGCGGCGAAGCCGGCAGCCTGCATCGCAGTGAAGGCGGCGGCACCCTGTCTGACGAGCAACTGGCAGAATTGCGTCGCTACTACGGCTTCGACAAGCCCCTGCTGAGCAGCTACGCACTGTGGTTAAAGCAGGTACTGCGCTTTGACCTCGGGCTGTCCACCCGCTACCAAGACCCAGTTTGGGAAATTATTCGCGAGCGCTTCCCGGTGTCGATATTTTACGGCCTGACCACGCTGATACTTACCTACCTGGTGTGTATTCCCTTAGGGCTGCTCAAAGGCATGTACCACGGCGGTCGCTTCGACAACGTGTCATCGGCGGTAGTATTTTTAGGCTACGCGCTGCCCAGTTACGTGATCGGGATTGCGTTAATTTCGCTGTTTTCCGGCTACTACGACTGGTTTCCGCTCGGCGGTTTTGTATCGGACAACTTTGCCGAACTTTCGCCACTGGCCAAGGCCAAAGATGTTTTCCATCACGCCATCCTGCCATTAATTGCCTATTTGGCCGGCAGCTTTGCGGTTACCACCCTGATGATGAAAAACGCTTTGATGGACAATCTCTCCGCCGATTATATGCGCACCGCCGCCGCCAAGGGACTCAGCCTGGGGCAGAGTGTGCGCGGCCACGCCATGCGCAACAGCCTCATTCCAGTGGCCACCTCATTTGGCAACAACATCTCACTACTCATCGGCGGCTCGTTTCTCATCGAAACCATTTTCAATATCGACGGCATCGGCTTGCTCGGCTATGAGGCCATCGTCGAGCGCGACTATCCAATCGTTATGGGTATTTTAGTGATTTCCTCGCTGCTCTATCTCATCGGCAATATCCTGTCCGATATCTGCGTTGCCTTAGTTGACCCGCGAATTCGCTTTGGTGGAGGCGCCCACTGATGGCCTGGCTGCGCAATCCCGTCGCAAAAAAACGCTGGCAACGCTTCCGCGAGTCTCGTCGAGGCTATGTCTCGGCCTGGATACTACTGACCCTAACCACGCTGAGTTTTGCCGCCGAGTTAATTGCCAACAACCGGCCACTATTGCTGAGTTACCAGGGCGAACTTTACTTCCCCAGTTTCAGCAGCCAGTACAGCGGGCGAGACTTCGGCCTTGAATTTGATTACGAACCCAATTACCGCGAACTGCAGCAACTGTTTGCACAACGAGGAGGCAGTGACTGGCTAGTCATGCCACCAGTGCCGTTTGGCCCTCTGGAAACCGACCTGATAACCGGCGACTTCCCGCCCCATGCGCCCTCCTTTGCCAGCCGTCACTACCTGGGCACAGACACCAGTGGCCGCGATGTGCTCGCCAGGCTGATTTACGGCTTTCGCACCGCCATGTTGTTTTCACTGATACTGCTGTTGTTTAACTATGCCGTCGGCGTCGCAATTGGCTGCATGATGGGCTACTGGGGTGGCCGCTTTGACTTGATCTTCCAGCGCGTTATCGAAATCTGGTCGAATGTGCCCTTTCTCTACGTGATTATGATTGTCGCCTCGGTGATCACCCCCGGGTTTTGGACACTGCTATTTATTATGGCCTTCTTCGGCTGGACGGGAATGACCTGGTATATGCGCACCGCCACCTACAAAGAAGTGTCGCGCGACTATGTGATGGCCGCGCGAGCCTTGGGGGCCTCAGGCTCGCGTATCGTCTTTCGCCATATTCTGCCCAATAGCGTCTCGACACTGATCACCTTTGTGCCTTTTTCAGTCGCTTCAGGCATTACCGCACTGACTGCACTGGACTATCTAGGCTTTGGCCTGCCCGCACCAACCCCAAGCTGGGGGGAACTGCTCAAACAGGGCACTGAAAACCTCGAGTCCCTCTGGCTAGTGGGCTCGGTGGTGTCGGCAATGACCTTAATATTGATGCTGGTCGCCTATGTTGGCGAAGCCATTCGCGACGCCTATGACCCGAGAAAATTTAGCTTTTATGAATAAATTCGCCACTCTGTTAACTGGGCTAAGTTTACTGCTAGGGCTGTCACTGGTACGAGCCGATACCGTTGACATTGCATTGCCCGATACCTTGCCCGCTGACCTGCAATGGCAAAGCAATGACAAGGACCCGATATTCGCCAGCCCCAAGGCGCAACGCGGCGGCCGCTTCCGTAGCTTTGTCACCACCTTTCCACTTACCTTGCGCCTTGTAGGGCCGGATTCCAATGGCAGCTTTGCCAGTTATATGCGTGCCAACAATCTCAGCTTGGTCGGCATTCACCCCAACACCCTCAACCCGATTCCCGAACTGGCGAGTCACTGGGCTTTCGGCGACGACGGCCACAGTATTTTTTACCGACTGGACCGCGATGCCCGCTGGTCAGATGGCCAACCGGTCACCGCCGACGACTACCTGTTTGCGCTGAAATTTATGCGCTCGCCTCATATTCTCGCGCCCTGGTACAACAACTACTACAACGAAGTCATTCGCGATGTCGTCAAGTACGACGAGCACACCATCGGCATACTCGGCGCAGTGGCCAAACCCAGAGACGAGATGCTATTTGAATACAGCATTTCTCCGGTACCCAGCCACTTCCACCAACTCGATGAAAACTGGGTGCGCGACTACAACTGGAAAATTGCCCCCAATACCGGCCCCTATATCATCGACACTATCCGCAAGGGCAAATACATCGAGTTTCGCCGCAAGGACGACTGGTGGGGGAATGACAAACGCTACTTTAAACACCGCTTCAATCCGGACTACCTGCGCATCAAGCTCATTCGCGACCTCAATATTGCCTATCAATATTTCCGCAAGGGCGAGTTAGATAGCTTTCCGCTACTGATGCCAAGGCTGTGGCACAAAAAAGCCCAGGGCAAAATTTTTGAACAGGGCTATGCCGGCAAAATTAAGTTTTACAACAGTGTCCCCCAGCCGATCGCGGGCTTGTTTCTCAATGAAGATGCCCCGCTATTAGGTGACCGCAGAGTGCGCTACGCCCTCGCCCATGCGCTGAATGTCGACAAGGTGATTAACACCGTACTACACGGTGACTACGAGCGACTGCAAACCGCCCACGACGGCTATGGCGACTACAGCAATCCCAACATCCGCGCCCGGCCCTTTGACCTGAGCAAGGCAAATAGCCTGCTCGATGAAGCCGGCTGGCAGCAACGCGGCAAGGACGGCATCCGCATAAAAGCCGAACAGCGCTTAAGCATTCGAATTACTTATTACAGCAGCGCCCACAATGACCGCCTGGTGATACTCGCGCAGGAAGCCCGCAAAGCCGGTATTGAGTTGGAACTGCAATTGCTCGACCCGTCGGCGGCTTTCAAACAAATTCTTGAAAACAAACACCAAGCGGCGTGGATGGCCTGGTCAGGTGGTGGGCTATCGCCTCGTTACTGGGAGTTCTATCATTCGGATAATGCCCACAAGCCACAAACCAACAATGTCACCAACACCGACAACCCGCAAATCGACGCAAAAATTGACGCCTACCGCAAGGCCACCGACAAAGCAAAACGGGTTCAGCTGGCCCACCAATTGGAACAACTGGTATTTGAGCAGGGTTCGTTCATCCCAACCTTTAAAGTGCCCTACACCCGTGAAGCGTTTTGGCGCTGGCTGGTCTTGCCAGACGAATACGGCACGCGAACCAGCGACAGCCTGTTCAGCCCGTTGGGAAGCAGCGGAGGGCTGTTTTGGATCGACCAGGACGAGCAGCGCCGCGTCAACGCCGCCAAAGCGGCCGGCGAGTCGCTACCGCCAATACTGATCGTCAACCAACACTGGGCCGACACACCATGAGCACCCCTGCGCCAGTAATCGCACTGGAAGATCTCAGTATCAGTATCAACGATGACCGCGGTGTTGCGCACCGCATGGTAAATCAGCTGAGTTTGGAAATTCACGCCGGCGAGACGCTCGGTTTAGTGGGCGAGTCGGGCTGCGGTAAAAGCCTGACGGCGATGTCGCTAATGGGCCTGCTACCTCGCCCCCAGGCCCGAATTAGCGGCGGACATATCCGCTACCAAGGCAAGCCGGTGGATATTCATCGCGCCGCCAGTTTCCGCGCGCTGCGCAGCCGCGATATTGCGGTAATATTCCAAGACCCGATGACCGCACTTAACCCTGTGCAAACCATCGGCCGGCAGATTGATGAAACCTTGCGCCTGCACTGCCCATCGCTCACTCGTAAAGACCGCCAGCAACGCTGTATTACCCTGCTGAGCGAGGTCGGTCTACCCGCCGCAAAGCAGCGCTTAGGCGCCTACCCGCACCAACTATCGGGCGGCATGCGCCAGCGGGTAATGATTGCCATGGCGCTGGCCGCAGAACCCCAGCTGCTGATTGCCGACGAGCCCACTACCGCACTGGACGTGACCATTCAGGCGCAAATCATCCAGCTGCTACAGCGCCTGCAGCGCGAACACGGCATGGCCATGCTGTTTATCACCCACGACCTGGCATTGGTCTCGCAACTGGCTGACCGAGTTGCGGTAATGTACGCCGGTGAAATCGTAGAAATAAACCACGCGGCCTCACTGTTTAAGCACCCCAAGCACCCCTATACTCGCGGTCTCCTGGCGGCCTTGCCCGCCACCGCCGCCGCAGCCAAAAGTCGACTGCAAGCCCTGCCAGGGCAAGTGCCCAGTGTCGACGCTATGCCCAAAGGTTGCCGCTTCGCCAATCGCTGCCAATATGCCAACGACCAGTGCCGCGCTGAGTCCCCACTCATGCAGGCACATGATGACAGCGCCAGTGTTGCCTGCCATCACTGGAGAACAATCGATGACTGAACCACTGCTACGCGTCTCAGATGTAAAGCTGCACTTTCCTCAGTCTCAGGGCTTGCTGCGACCGACATTGTCGCTGCGTGCTGTCGACGGCGTGAGCTTTGAACTGCATCAGGGCGAGACCCTCGGCCTGGTCGGCGAATCGGGCTGCGGTAAAAGCAGTCTCGGCAAAGCCCTGTTAAATCTACACCCCCCGACCGCGGGCCATATTCATTTTGGCGGCCAGCAGATTGTCGGCTTAAACCACCGTCAAATGCGCCCATTGCGGCGCGATATGCAAATGATTTTCCAAGACCCCTTTGAGTCGCTGAATAGCCGCCACACAGTGGCCAGCATACTTGAAGAGCCCTTAATTATTCATCGCCTAGGGGATCGGCAATGGCGCCAACAGCGCGTGCAGGCACTGTTAGACCAAGTTGGACTCGCCCGATCTGCCGCGTCTAAATACCCGCACGAATTCAGTGGTGGCCAGCGTCAGCGCATCGGCATCGCCCGCGCGATCGCCCTGAAACCCAAGCTGCTGATCTGCGATGAAGCGGTGTCGGCGCTGGATGTGTCAGTGCAGGCCCAGATATTGAATTTGCTGCTGGATATACAGCAGGAGCTCTCCCTGGCCATGCTGTTTATCTCTCACGATATTTCAGTTGTGCGGCATATGAGCGATCGCATCGCCGTCATGTACCTGGGGCAAATTGTCGAAATCGGTGACGCCCGGGAACTCTGTACACAGCCTGCCCACCCCTATACCCGAGCATTGCTTGCAGCGGTGCCACAACTCGGCGGCGATGCCCTGCCCCCGGTAGCGGTAAGTGGCGACATGCCCTCGCCTATGGCCATGCCCAGCGGCTGTCGCTTTGCCGGCCGCTGTCCACACCAGCAACAGCGCTGTATCAGCCAGCCACCGGCACTGGAAGCCCGCGACGACGGCCGGGCAATTGCCTGCCATTTCTGGCGGGAAATCTCCACGAATATACCGTAAACTAGGCCCTCAAAACTGACCGGATGGCCGTTGTGCGCAGCAACCCTCACGCAAAAAGAGACCCCGTACCGCTCAAATACGCCCGCAGTATGCTGCAGGTGGCAGAAGCGCAAGGTTACAATAGCGCAGAATTGCTGCGCTCTTTGCAATTGCCCATCGACCCGCTCGCCGCTAATGCCGATTTAGACAGCCCGATTGACGCCCACTACTATTCGCTGATTTACCGCAGGGTAATGTGGTTGCTGCAAGACGAATCCTTTGGTCTGGGGCTGCGCCAACGCACCCCGGCGGGCAGTTTCCGCATGCTGTCACTGTTTATCATCCACTGCGAAACTCTTGAGCAGGCCCTGCGCCGGGCCTCAGAGTTTATTATTTTTTGCCGCACCCTGAGCGACGTTCCCAGTGCCGCGCGTCGTCCCGTCGAACGACTGGGCGACGGCACCGCTTTTTACCGTTTCCCCAGTGATGTCGAGCTCGCCGAGAGTGACGACACCGATGACCAGCGTTATACCAGCGCCCACACCATGGCGATCTGGCGACGCTTCTGTCAGTGGCTGATCGGCAAACCACTGGAGCTGATCGCCGTCCACATGCAGGCCAGCGCCCCGGACAACCCCACGTATTTTGAGCAGCTGTTTAACTGCGAGATCCACTATGGCCGTGAGCACAATGCTTTTTTAATCGCCGAACACTGCCTGGATTGCCCGCTGATCCACACCGAGGAGTCGCTGCGCAAATTCCTTCGCGATGCCCCCTACCACCTACTGGTGTCTCAAGATGACGACGACAGTTCACTGCTGTCGCAAATGAAACGCATCGTGGGTAACGACCTCAGTCACGAGTTCCCCAGTGTCGTGACGATGGCGGAAAACCTTAATATGTCGGTGCGAACCTTGCGTCGCCGTTTAAAAGATTTGGGTACCACCTACCAGCAATTCAAGGACGAGCTCCGCAAGGAGCACGCCCTGCGCTGGCTTAACCAACCGGAACTTAAAATTAATGCCGTGTCAGCCCTACTGGGCTTTGACGAACCCAGTGCCTTCCACCGCTCATTTAAAAAGTGGACAGGCATGACCCCAGGCGAGTACCGCGCCAGCCGCCAGCCGCCCCAGCAAAACGCCGGCAACACTGAAGAGTCTCCACGCCATGACTGATCACCTCACCCCTGTCGCCACCGAATATTACAAACTGGCCGCAGGTCATCGCCCCATCCCCGCCGAGTTACCGAGCGAAGAGCGACATAGTTTGCGCAAATTACCATTTGAGCAAGCGCACAATTTCCGCGACCTCGGCGGCTACCAAAGCCGCGATGGCCGCAGCCTGAAATGGGGAATGATCTACCGCACCGACAAACTGTCGAGCTTAAGCGAGGAAGATCAAAAGTATTTGGAGCGACTGTCGGTGCGGCGCATTGTCGACTTTCGCTCCGATGAGGAGCGCGGCATGGACCCTCACGCCCTGCCTGCCGATACGGCAATCCGCGTGGAACCCATGCCAATTGCTGTCGACGCCGCCCAGATAGAGTTGGTAACCGCCCGCCTGCAACAGCGCGATGTCAGTGTGGACGATATGGCTGCGCTGCTAATTGACGCCAATCGCGAAATGATCAGCCAATTTACACCGGTGTACCGCAACTGGATGCAATCACTGTTGCACGCCGACAACTACCCACAATTATTCCACTGCACCGCGGGTAAAGACCGTACAGGACTTGCTGCCGCCCTATTGCTCCACGCCTTGGACGTGCCGGAAAACACCATTATGGATGACTACCTGGCCACCAATCACTATACCGCAGCCCGCACCGACCAAGTGATAAAGCAAATTTCCGCAATGGATACACTGCAGGTGAGCGAAGACGTCATCCGCGTGCTATTCAATGTGCAGCCTCAGTTTATCAACGCCGCATTTGACACCATTGCCGATAGCTACGGCGACCTACAGCGCTATTTTGAAGTGGGTCTTGGCTTGAGTAGCCAGCAGCGTGAACAGTTGTGTGACCTATTGCTCGAGGATAACTAAGGCCTTGAGCACAACCTTCCTCGACACCCCTTTCGGCGGCTTTGAACTGCAGCGCCGGCCTCGCCGCCGCAACGAAGTACTGCAAGCCTGGGATGCCGCCGACCGCTACTTACTTAATGCCATTGCCGAAGCGCCGCCGGCGCCAGGCAGCCGCCTGCTACTGGTCAACGATCAATTTGGCGCACTGGCAGTCGCGCGGGCGGACTACGAGTGTGTGTCGTGGTCGGACTCCGCTGTCGCCCACCTAGCCGCCAGTGAAAACTGCAGCGCCAACGGCCGTCGCAGCCCGCAGATACTTAGCAGCTGTGAACGTCCGGAGGGCGACTTTGCCGCCGTTCTCTACCGCCTGCCGCGCAACCACAGTTATATGCGCTTCCAGTTACAGCAGATCAGCACGCTAATCGCACGGCCAGAGGCCTTTGTCGCGGCAACCATGGCCAAATATCTCGATGCGCCTACCATGGCCGTTTTCAGCAATAGCCTCGGCGAGGCCGCCGCCAGCCTAGCATGGAAAAAGGCGCGACTGATCCGCTTGCAACAACTGCACGGTGAACCCGCGATCGATGACGACTGGCTCAGCTTTCAGTGCCCAGAGCTGGAGATATCACTGGGCAACCGCGCCAACGTGTTCTCACGCGCAAAATTAGACCGCGGCAGTCGCCTGCTGATTAGCGCCCTAGACAAGCTTAATCCCCCTGAACACCTCGCTGACCTGGGTTGTGGCAACGGCCTGCTTGGCATTGCTGCGGCGCGGCGCTGGCCAGCTGCAGCGCTACATTTTTTTGACGAATCGTATATGGCAGTGGACAGCGCACGGCGCAATGTCGCCAACAACTTGTCTGCTGTCGACGCAAACTTTTACGCGACCGACTGCCTGCAGGGCTATACCGGCGCGCCCTTGGACCTTGTGCTCTGCAACCCGCCATTTCATCAAGAACAACAGATTGGCGACCATATTGCCCGGCAAATGTTTATCGATAGCTACCGACAGCTGCGCCCCGGCGGCCAATTATGCGTGGTTGGCAATCGCCACCTTGGCTATCACACGATTTTAAAAAAACGTTTCGGCAACTGCCAAGTGATACATTCCGACGCAAAATTCGTCGTCTTACTGGCGGAAAAATAACGCCCACCAAACGGGTGATGCCCCCTGTGCAAAGCGCGTGCTACTTTCGACAGTGTTTATATCCGGTGATTTAGCCCATGCCTGTACACGTCGTTTTTGTTTGTCTTGGCAATATCTGCCGCTCGCCTGCTGCCCAGGGCATTCTCGAACACAAGGTCGCCGAGGCGGGACTCAGCGACAGCATCACCGTAGATTCCTGCGGCACCGCCGCCTTCAATATAGGCAAGTCTCCGGACCCGCGATCTAGCCGTGCCTGCGCAGCGGCCGGTTACGACATCAGCTCTCAAGTCGCCCGGCAAATCTGCGACGAGGACTATCACCGCAGCGACTACCTCATCGTGATGGACCGCAAGAACCTTAGTAACGTCGAGGCCTGGGCACCAAAGGGGTTTAGCGGCGAAATCAAATTACTGCTGGAATACTCTCAACACGGCGGTAACAGCCAAATCCCCGATCCTTTTTATGACGATGCCGAACAGTTCGACACGGTGATTCGCACCCTGGAAAAAGCCACCGACGCCCTGCTCACCCACATCCGCCGCGAACACCGCCTCTAAACCTGTCGACAAAGGCTCAGACAATAACAATAACTGCAGACCGGAGAGCACCGTGAAATTTGTCCTGTCATCATCATTTTGCCCGCTAAAGGAGCTGCGCGAGTTGGCGATTGCCGCCGACGACAGCGGCTGGGAGGCCATGTCGTTTTCCGACCACGTGGTCAATCCCGAAACCCTCAATCACCCCTATCCCTATACCGAAGACGGCGAGCGTCGCTGGCAGCCCTTTACCGACTGGCCGGACCCCTGGGTGATGATTGCCGCCCTTGCGGCGGTGACAACGAGGCTAAAGTTCACCAACAATATCTTCGTACTGCCGATGCGCAACCCCTTTCTGGTGGCCAAGGCCATTAGCACCGCCGCCATTGTTTCGGATAACCGGGTTATTCCCGCTATCGGGGTTGGCTGGTCGAAAGATGAATTCTCACTGTTGCAGCAAGACTTCCATACACGCGGCAAGCGCAGCGATGAAATTTTGGAGATTCTGCCACTGCTGTGGAGTGGTGAGATGGTCAGCTATCAGGGGCAGTACTATCAATTTTCGCCACTGGAGATGAACCCCGCGCCCAGTGAGATACCGCCAATTTGGGTGGGCGGTATCAGCGCGGCAGCGATGCGCCGCGCAGCGCGCCACGACGGCTGGGTCAGCGACCTGCAAAGCAGTGAAGAGATCATTGCCAGCATCGAGAAAATACGCGACTACCGCCGCCAGCAGGGCTTAGACAACCGGGATTTTTCGGTGATGGCGACGCCCTCCGACGCCTTTACCCCAGATGCCTACCGGCGCTTGGAAGACCACGGTGTCACGCACATCCTCACCCAGCCCTGGCCGTTTTACTACGGCAACACCAGCGACCCACAAAAAAAGCGCGACGGCGTGCTGCGCTATGCCGAGGACATCATCGCCAAAATGGCTTAATCGCGCTCCAACAACAACAGCGACTCCATGTGGTGGGTCTGGGGAAACATATCCGCCATTACCGCATCGCGCAGTATGTAGCCGCCGCCGCGCAATATCGCCACATCTCGGCCCAAGGTCGCCGGGTCACAGGAGACGTAGACAATACGCTGGACATTGGCCGCTGCCGCCAGCGCCTCGCAGACCGCGCGGGCGCCTGCCCGCGGCGGGTCAAGCAGGACCTTGCGAGCCTGGCGCAGCGGAATTTGCGCGGCGTCAAACAAATCCGCCTTCACGAACTCCACACTCAGCTGCAATTGCTCGGCGCGCTGACGCGCACGCGCCAGCATCTCCTCACCGGCATCGACGGCCAAAATACTGGCACCGCTTGCCGCCAGCGGCAGACTGAAATTGCCCAGCCCACAAAAATAATCGACCAGCTGCTCACCAGCACTCGGCGCCAACCAGGCGATGCACTGTGCCACTAGAGCACTATTTAACTGGCGGTTGGCCTGGGTAAAGTCAGCGGGCAAAAACGCCAGACTGTGCTCGTCATCGCCATAGCGCAAGGGCGCCAAATCGCTCTGCCAGTGCCTGCCATCACTGCTCACCCGATGCAACTCTACGCGGGGAGCCAGTGCCTCGGCCAACGCCTCACACCAGTCATCGCCCCGGCGGCGATCGTCATCTATTGCCAAACCGACCCGTCCATCACTGCCAAGGCTGAACTGCAGCTCGGCGCTGTGACTCTGCTTTAAGGCGCGCAGAAGCACCGGCCGCGCGTCGACCACAGCCCGCTCCAGAACCGACTCAAGCACCGCACAGTGCTCAATATTGACGATGTGGTGGCTGGCCGTGGATTTAAAACCTAAATGCCCCGCCCGGTATGACAGCCTTGCGCGATGCCGATAGGCCAAGGGCTCACCCTGTATCACCCTCACTGAGAGCGCGGTATCGCCGAGCAAGCCAGCCAGGCGCTGCTGCTTGTGCCGCAACTGCCCGGGGTATTCCAAATGTTGTAACTGGCAGCCGCCGCATTCACCGAAATATTCACAAACCGGTGCAACCCGCGCTGCAGCGTCGTTGAGTCTCTGCACCACACGCGCCTCGTCGAAGCGCTTATGCCGGCGCAGCCATTGGGCCTGCACGCGCTCGCCGGGAAGCGCCTGCTCAACAAACACCACCTTGTCCCGGTACTGGGCAACGCCGCGGCCATCATCGGCAAGGCGCAGAATCTCCAACTCCACTTGCTGTGTGTTGGCCCCTGCCGTGCTCGGCCGCCGGCCTTTGGCGCCGCGTCGACCTGCCGGTTTAAAAATCTTGGCCATCAGCGCAGTCCTGTGCCGGGAATAAATTGCTGGTAGCGCTGCAGGCAGGCCTTCTTGCGGTCGCTTAGCTGCGCCTTCTCTCGATCATCTTTAGCCTCGGCGCTCGCCAGGCGATCACAGGGCCAGTCGTGAAACCGGTCGACGGGCACTTCGCGTGGCGCTGGAGACCAGACTTCCACAGGCAGTTCATCGCGGGCTTGGTCGGCGTGCAGTGGCGCGGCCAGCATCACAGCAATTATTGAGGGGAACAGCAGCGGCATGTAGGGCACTCTCTGAATAAATGCGCATGAAAAGGCGCATTTTAGCCTTGTTAGCCACCACTTGATATTTTATTACGGCGCTTTTCAGTTAGAATGTCAGGCTCTATTGCGTATTGATTCCCCAAAAACTATGTCTGAAACAGCTATCGAAAACCTCAACGTCGAAGCACAGGAAGTGCTGATTACTCCGGCTAGCCTTAAAGCCGCTCTGCCCATGAGCGATACCGCTAAGGCCGTAGTCACTGCCGGGCGCGAAACCGTGCGCAACATTTTGGACGGCAAAGACCACCGTATGTTTGTCGTCGTGGGCCCCTGTTCAATCCACGATGTCGACCAGGCGATGGATTATGCCAAACGCCTGAAAGTCTTGGCCGATGAGCTTCAAGACACGCTGTTGATCGTCATGCGTGTGTATTTTGAAAAACCGCGCACGACGGTCGGTTGGAAGGGCCTGATCAACGACCCTTATCTAAACGACACCTTCAAAATTGAAGAGGGCCTGCACATCGGCCGCAAGTTGCTGTTGGATATTTCCGAGCTGGGCCTGCCGACCTCTACCGAAGCCTTGGACCCCATCTCTCCGCAGTATTTGCAGGATTGCATTGCCTGGTCGGCGATTGGTGCGCGCACCACTGAGTCGCAGACCCACCGCGAGATGGCCAGCGGCCTGTCTTCCGCCGTCGGTTTTAAAAATGGTACTGACGGCGGCCTGGAAGTGGCGATGAATGCCATCGGCTCAGCCGTCAAACCCCACCGTTTCCTGGGCATCAACAACGAGGGCCAGGTGTCGGTTATCCATACCCGCGGCAACCGCTACGCCCATGTGGTGTTGCGCGGCGGCAGCGCCGGGCCCAACTACGACTCGGTGCATATCAAGCTTTGCGAAGCAGCGCTGGCCAAAGCCGGTTACCCGCAGAATATTATGGTCGACTGCAGTCACGCCAACTCCAACAAGCAGCCAGAGCTGCAACCACTGGTCATTGAGAACGTGACCAATCAAGTACTTGAGGGCAATACCTCGATTGTCGGCCTGATGATCGAAAGCAATATCAAGCCCGGCAACCAAAAAATCCCCGAGGATTTGTCGCAGCTGGAATACGGCGTATCGGTCACCGATGGCTGTATTGGCTGGGAAGATACCGAAGCGGCGCTGCGCGATATGCGCGACCGCCTGCGCGAGGTATTGCCCAAACGCAAGCGCTAATCACGGCATAGAAGCATTGCAAAGGCGCCTTCTGGCGCCTTTTTTTATGCCCAGCTGATCCAGCCAGGCCCTCACTGCGTAACGAAGAGTGCTTCTACACCATCTATGGCTTTGCCCCGGTCCCCGGGGCTTTTTTTTGCCCGGACAGTCCTTGTGCTAGGGCAGCTCAAATTCGGCATAAAGGGCACAGTGGTCCGACAGCGACTGCCAGGGCTCGCCGTGCAAAATGCGGGCATCGCGCAGCGTCAAACCGCGGAAATAGATACGATCCAGCGGCAGCAGTGGCCGCCGTGCCGGGAAGGTGCGCGCCGGCTTGCCGTAGCGCTCGGTCAAGGCCTCTCGCAGTCCCAGTCCACGGCTAAAGCGCTGGTGTAGACGCATCCGCCAATCGTTGAAATCACCGGCAATAATCAGCGGCTGATTACCACTCAGGCGCTGCTCCAATTGCTGACCCAGCTGCTGAAATTGACGGCGACGCTCCCACGCCAACAAGCCCATATGGGCGCACACCAGCTGCACCCCGGGGGTAATTTTTGCGAACAGCAGGCCGCGCTGAGAGCGTTTAATGACCGATACATCGACATTGTCGCTGTGTTCAATGGGATATTTGCTAAGGATGGCGTTACCGTGGTGACCGTGGTCATAAATTGCATTGCGGCCATAGGCGTAGTGTGGCCAAACACTGTCAGCGAGGTATTCAAAGTGCCCGGCATCGACCCAGTTGGGCAAGCGACTGGCATGACTGCGATTTTCGCCCACCACCTCCTGCAAAAACACTAAATCGGCATTAACACTGCGAATGCCCTCGCGGATTTCATCGAGTAAAAAGCGCCGATTGCTGGCACAAAAGCCTTTGTGCACATTGTAGGAGAGCATGCGCAACTGCTTCACAGATTAATACTCCGGGTGGCATTTCTTCTGCTTTTGGCCACTGCCACAGCAGCAGGGATCATTGCGCGACAATTTCACCGCCGCCAGCATCTCGCCGTCGACATAGTGCCAACGCCCCTGCTCACGCACAAAGCGCGAGCGTTCGTGGAGCTGGGCGACGCGAGCCCCCTGCAGATAGAAGGCCACGAATTCTACCTCGGCGTTATCACCCTGCTCCTCAGGACAGTCTAGCAGGCGCAGGCCCAGCCATTGGGTCGCGTCGAGGTTGCCCAGCGTTGACGGGCAGCGCTGGCCCTGCCAGGTACGCCGCAAATACTCCTCATCGCCACAGACAAAGGCGGTGTAGCGCGAGCGCATCAGCTGGGCAGCACTGGCGGCCTCGCCGTCACCCCGATGCAGGGGCCCACAGCAAGCGCAATAGGACTGCTCGCTACCGCAGGGACAGCACTCGCTCATCGCGCTGCGCGAGGGGGGATTAACGCCGGATCAGTCGCCGACCAATCCTCCGGCAGGGCAATCGCCGCGCGGGTCTTGCGGTCGAAACCGACAACCACGCTACTGGAAGTGGTGGCACATTCGCCGTCGGCGTAAATATGGTGCTCTATCGTCATACTTTTATTGCCGACATGGGAGCACCAGGTGTCCACAACCACCTCGTGATCGAAACGGATCTCGCGCAACATGTCCATTTTGACACTGGCAATGACGTTGTGCGGCGTCTTCGACAGCTTGTCGACTTCATTAAAAAAATCGATGCGCGCCAAATCAAAGTACTGGGCGTACACGCTGTTGGAAACATGGCCGAGAAAGTCGAGGTCGGAAAACCGCACCTGAATGCGGGTGCGGGTATACGGTAGTGAAATCATCGGGCGTCCTTCTGGCGCCGCGAACGCGGCGCACCGTGCGGGATCAAGCTTATTTGAAATAGGCGTTATCGGTATTGCTGTGGTCCGTCATGTCACGCACTCCGGTCAACTCCGGCACCTGTTCGATCAGGGTTTTCTCAACCCCCTCTTTCAGCGTCACATCGACCATGCCGCAACCCTGGCAGCCGCCGCCAAATTTGAGGATAGCGACCATGTCATCGGTGATTTCCACCAGCGACACCTCACCGCCGTGGGCAGCCAGCGAGGGATTGACCTCGTTGTACAACACATAGTTGATGCGATCTTCCAGCGGGCTGTCCGCACTCACCCTTGGCAAGCGGGCATTAGGGGCCTTAATCGTCAGCTGACCGCCCATGCGGTCTTTGGCATAGTCGATCAATGCCTCGTCGAGAAAGGGCACGCTGCGACCCTCAAAATACGCCTTAAAGCTGCCGTAATCGCTGACAATATCATCGTCTTTGGCATCGCCTTCGCGGCAGTATGCAATGCAGGTTTCCGCCTTGGGCGTGCCCGGCTGGGTGATAAATACCCGCACGCCGATCACGTCGTCCTGTTTCGAAAGCAGCTCAGCAAGGTAGCCCTGTGCGGACTCGGTGATGGTTAAATTAACCTTGGCTTGCTCTGTAGTCATGTGCACCTCGTGTTGACTCCCGGCCAGATATCCGCGCTCGGCGTCACTGAAATTTCTATGCCAAGCGGAGTATCTGATAGAATTGCCCAGTTTAGCACGAAGGCCATTCTGGCCACAGCCTGTCATCGGCTACTAGCCCTAAGTAAAACAGCATCAGGACGTACATGACTCACTCTACTGCCCGCGCCGATCTTCTCAAAGCCGCCCTCAATGACCGTATTCTGGTAATAGATGGGGCCATGGGTAGCATGATCCAGGAACACCGGCTTGAAGAGGCGGCCTATCGCGGCGATCGCTTCGCGGACTACCACAAGGATCTGCGCGGCAATAACGACCTATTGACTCTCACTCGGCCACAGCTGATTCGCGATATCCACCAGGCCTTTCTCGATGTTGGCGCCGATATTATTGAAACCAACACCTTTAACTCAACCGCCGTGGCCCAGGATGACTACGAACTGGGCGATATTGCCGAGGAGCTCAACCTGGCTGGTGCCCGCCTGGCCCGCGAGGTCGCAGACGCCGAAACCGCCCGCAACCCCGACAAGCCGCGCTTTGTCGCCGGCGTACTCGGGCCCACGCCGCGCACTGCGTCGATTTCCCCGGACGTCAACGACCCCGGTGCCCGCAATATCAATTTCGACAAATTGGTCAGCGACTACTACGCCGCCACCCGCGGCCTGGTCGCCGGCGGCGCCGACCTGCTGCTGATTGAGACGATTTTTGACAGCCTGAATGCCAAGGCAGCGGTTTACGCGGTGCTGCAGTACTTTGAGGATCAGGGTGTCGAGCTGCCGATTATGATTTCGGTGACCTTCCCCGACACCAGTGGCCGCACCCTGTCCGGCCAGACCCCGACGGCTTTCTGGAACAGCATTGCCCACGCAAAACCGCTGATCGTCGGAACCAACTGTGGCAGAAGATTCAGTGAGATACGGCCTTTTGTTGAGGAATTAGCTGAGGCAGCAGACTGCCATTTCAGCGGTCACTTTAACGCCGGCCTACCCAACGAGTTTGGCGAGTACGACGAAACCCCCGAGGACATGCACGGCGAGCTGCGCGACTTCGCCCAGCGCGGCTTCCTCAATCTGGTCGGCGGCTGCTGCGGCACCACACCGGCCCATATCGAAGCAATTGCCCGTGCGGTTGACGGCGTCGCGCCGCGCCCCCTGCCCCAGCGTGAAGTCAGCTGCCGGTTGGCGGGCCTAGAGCCTTTCCATATTGGTGCCGACAGCCTGTTCGTCAATGTTGGCGAGCGTTGTAATGTTACCGGATCGGCCATTTTCAAGCGGCTGATCCTGGAGGGCAATTACGACGAGGCCCTGTCCGTTGCCCGCCAGCAGGTGGAAAACGGCGCGCAGATTATCGACATCAACATGGACGAAGGCATGCTCGATGCCGAAGCCGCCATGGTCACCTTTCTGAATCTTATCGCCTCGGAGCCCGATATTTCCCGGGTGCCGATCATGGTCGACTCGTCAAAATGGGAAATCATCGAAGCGGGCCTGAAATGCATACAGGGCAAGCCTGTCGTCAACTCCATCTCCCTTAAAGAAGGGGAAGATGAATTCCGCGAGCGCGCCCGCCAGTGTCTGAAATTCGGCGCGGCGGTGGTGGTTATGGCCTTTGATGAAGAGGGTCAGGCCGACACCTTTGCCCGCAAATCGGAAATCTGTAAGCGTTCCTACGACATTTTAGTCAATGAAATCGGCTTCCCCCCCCAGGATATTATCTTCGACCCGAATATCTTCGCCGTCGCGACCGGCATCGAGGAACACAACAACTACGCCGTCGATTTCATTGAAGCCACCGCCTATATCAAACGCGAACTGCCCCACGCCATGGTCTCTGGCGGGGTATCCAATGTGTCGTTCTCCTTTCGTGGCAACAACCCGGTGCGCGAGGCCATTCACTCGGTGTTTCTCTACCACGCCATTAAAGCCGGCATGGACATGGGCATCGTCAACGCCGGCCAGCTGGCCATTTACGACGACCTCTCCGATGAACTGCGCGACGCGGTAGAAGACGTGATTCTCAACCGCCGCGACGACAGCACCGAGCGCCTGCTGGATATTGCCGAGAAATACCGCGGCGACGGCAAGGGTATGGTGCAAAAAGAGGATTTAACTTGGCGCGAGTGGCCGGTGGCCAAGCGCATCGAACACTCGCTGGTAAAGGGTATTTCCACCTTTATTGAAGAAGATGCCGAAGCCGCGCGCCAACAAGCCACTAGGCCAATCGACGTGATCGAAGGGCCGCTGATGGACGGCATGAACGTAGTCGGCGACCTGTTCGGCGACGGTAAAATGTTCCTGCCGCAGGTGGTCAAATCCGCCCGCGTGATGAAACAGGCCGTGGCCTACCTCAACCCCTACATCGAGGCCCAAAAAGAAGTCGGCGCCAAAGCCAATGGCAAGGTGCTGATGGCCACCGTTAAGGGCGATGTCCACGACATCGGTAAGAATATCGTCGGCGTGGTGCTGCAGTGCAATAATTTTGAGGTGATTGACCTCGGCGTCATGGTCTCGGCCGACAAGATTTTAGAGACCGCCAAAGCCGAAAACGTCGACATCATCGGCCTGAGCGGGCTTATTACCCCGTCACTGGACGAAATGGTGCACGTGGCCAGCGAGATGCAGCGTCTGGACTATCAGGTGCCGCTGATGATCGGTGGCGCCACCACGTCGAAGGCCCACACCGCGGTAAAAATTGAGCCCAAATACCACAACGATGTCACCGTCTATGTGCCGGATGCCTCGCGCAGTGTCGCCGTTGCCACTCAGCTCATCAGTCGCGACATGAAAGCACAGTTTGTCGCCGACCGCCGCGACGAATACGAGCGCATCCGCGCCCGCCGCGCGGGCAACGCAAAAAAAACGCGCCTGCTGGACTACCCTGCCGCCTGCGAGAACAGCTTTGGCTTTGATTGGTCTGGCTACCAGCCACCCAAACCGAGCTTCCTAGGCACCCGCAGCTTCAGCGACTACCCGCTGGAAACCCTGCGCGAAACCATCGACTGGACACCGTTCTTTATCTCCTGGGGCCTGGCGGGCAAATACCCGAAAATCCTCAACGATGACAAAGTCGGCGAAGCGGCGCGTAACCTCTATGACGATGCGCAGAAGATGCTCGACAAACTGATCGACGAAAAACGCATTAAAGCCAATGCGGTGATCGGCTTCTGGCCGGCCCAGCGCCGCGGCAGTGACGATATCGCGGTATTTAACGAGTCGGGCGAGGAACTGGCCGTTCTGCACCACCTGCGCCAGCAGGCTCAGAAAGCCGACAATAAACCGCAAATGAGCTTGGCCGACTATATCGCGCCCGAAGACAGCGGCATCGACGACTATGTCGGCGGCTTTGCCGTCACTACCGGCATCGGCGCCGACGAACTGGCCAAGGAATACGAAGCCGCCAATGACGACTACAGCGCCATTATGGTCAAAGCACTAGCCGACCGCCTGGCCGAGTCGTTTGCCGAGCATCTGCACCTGCGGGTACGCCGGGAGTTTTGGCCCTACGCGCCGGACGAGTCGCTGAGCAATGAGGAATTAATCAAGGAAAGCTACCGCGGCATTCGCCCGGCGCCGGGATACCCCGCCTGCCCCGATCACACGGAGAAAAGCACGCTGTTTTCCCTGCTCAACGCCACCGAGCAAACTGGCATCAGTCTCACCGAGCATCTAGCCATGGTCCCGGCGGCCGCCGTCAGCGGCTTTTATTACTCCCACCCGGAGTCTCGCTACTTCGCTGTGGGCCGCATCGGCAAAGATCAGGTGGCCGACATTGCCAAACGCAAGGGCATGGAGATGGCCACCATGGAGCGCTGGCTGTCGCCCATTCTGGATTACGACCCCTGAGCGCTACGCGTTAACCGCACCCCTGGCCCCGCAGGCGGTCGCAATGCGCCCGCCTGCTGACCAGCGCCAAGCTGCAGGCAAAAAAAAAGCTGCCCGGAGGCAGCTTTTTTCCAATCGCTAATTACGAGGGCATACCCGCCAACCAGAAGACGACGGTTGAAATAGTAATGCTCAAAATAGCGATAGCGGCACAGGCATCGGCAAAATTATCTTCGCGAGCTTCTTGATTCTGGTCTGACATGGCAACCTCAATGGCAATAGTGTGGATTCGTCACCCGGCGAGCCGGCGTAAAAGCGCGCATTATAACAAGTTTATGGCCGGCGCCACCTCCCCCTAACTAATCGGATGATCGCATAAGGCTTATCCGCAAAAAGCATTAGTGATATAACCGATTAACACTTAATATTACGCTGCGATTTGCAACTAAGCGCTGCGGCTGCCCTGCAAGCCTCGACTCCATATCCAATCCGAGAGACCTCACAGCTTTATGTACGCATACGATCAGTACGACCGCCAAATCGTTCGTCAGCGTGTGGCCCAGTACCGGGACCAAACCGAACGCTATCTCGCTGGCAAAATCAGCGACGAACAATTTTTGCCTCTGCGCCTGCAAAACGGCCTCTATGTTCAGCGCTTGGCGCCTATGCTGCGCATTGCTGTGCCCTACGGCACGCTAAACAGCGCTCAGCTGCGCAAGCTGGCCTATATCAGCCGCCACTACGACAAGGGCTACGCCCATATCAGTACCCGTCAAAACGTCCAGTTGAACTGGCCCAAGCTTGAGGAAGTACCCGATATTCTCGACGAGTTGGCCGATGTCGACATGCACGCCGTGCAAACTAGCGGCAACTGCATTCGCAACGTCACCGCCGACCAATTTTCCGGCGTGGCCGCCGACGAAGTCGAAGACGCCCGCCCGTGGTGCGAGATCATCCGCCAGTGGTCGACCTTCCATCCAGAATTCGCCTTCCTGCCGCGCAAATTCAAAATTGCCGTGTGCGGCTCCGAGCAAGACCGCGCCGCAGTGCTGGTTCACGACATCGGCTTGCAGATCGTTAAAGATGCCAACGGCGAAACCGCCTTTAAGGTGATTGTCGGTGGCGGATTGGGACGCACCCCGGTAATTGGCAGCGTGATTCACGACGCCCTGCCAGCGCGCCACCTGCTGACCTATCTGGAAGCGATTGTTCGGGTCTACAACCAGCTTGGCCGCCGCGACAATAAATTCAAAGCCCGCATCAAAATACTGGTGCGCGCCATGGGTGCCGAGGCCTTTAAAGCCAAGGTTGAAGAAGAGTGGGCGCATATTAAAGACGGCCAACTCGATTTGCCCGCCGAAGAAATTGCCCGCACCAAATCCTTCTTCACGCCGCCGGCCTACCAGGCACTGGCCAATGAAGACCTGCAGGCCCAGGCCTTGGAAAATGTCGATTACGCCCGCTGGCTAAAGCACAATGTGCATGCCCACAAACAGGCCGGCTACGCCATCGTCACGCTGTCGCTGAAAACCGTTGGCGTCGCGCCTGGCGACATTACCGCCGAGCAATTTGAGGCTGTTGCCGACCTCGCCGAAGAATTTGGTTTTGGCGAAATTCGCAGCACCCACCAGCAGAACTTAGTCCTTCCGGATATCGAGCAACGCCAGCTCTACGCCCTGTGGCAAAAACTGGTGGCGCTGGAACTTGCCAGCCCGACCGTTGGCACCCTCAATGACATCATCTGCTGCCCCGGCGGTGATTTCTGCTCGCTGGCCAATGCCAAGTCCATCCCCATCGCCGAAGCCATTCAACGCCGCTTCGACGATTTGGACTACCTCTACGACTTGGGCGACATTGAACTCAACATCTCCGGTTGTATGAACGCCTGCGGCCACCACCATATCGGCAATATCGGTATCCTGGGTGTGGACAAAAAAGGCCAGGAGTTTTATCAGGTCTCACTGGGCGGCAGCCAGGGGCTAAGCGCCTCGCTGGGCAAAATTCTCGGCCCGTCCTTCGCCCAGGACGACGTCCCCGATGTCATTGAAAAAATCCTCAACTGCTATGTTGAGCTACGCCAGCCCGAAGAAGGCTTTATCGATACTTTTGAGCGTATCGGCCTCGACCCGTTTAAGGAGCGTGTATATGCCTAAGATTATCAATAACGGCCAGATCGTCGACGACAACTGGCAAGTGTGGCGCGACACAGAGACCCTGCCCAGCAGCGGCGGCGTCATCGTGCCGCTTGCACTGTGGCAAGCGCAGCGCGAGGCCCTGCTCGCACTGGGCGACATTGCGGTGTATCTAGCCAGTGACGAGTCGCCCAAGCAGCTCAGTGACGACGACCTCAGCCAGTGCGCGTTTATCGCCATCGACTTTCCTAAGTTTATGGATGGCCGCGGTTTTAGCTACGCTCGCGAACTGCGCGAACAGCGCAACTACCAAGGTGAAATTCGCGCCATTGGCGACTTTATCCGCGATCAGCTGTTCTTTATGAAGCGCTGCGGCTTTAGCAGCTACGCCCTGCCAGGCGACGAACTGGAAGCGGCGCTGGCCAGCTTTAACGACTTTAGCGACAGCTACCAACCCTCGGCAGATCAGCCTCTGCCATTGTTTAGACGGCGCCAAGGCTAGCCTTCGAAAAACCCGCCTCGGCGGGTTTTTTTACGCCTTATCAACGCTCCGCTATGCTGTAAGCAGTACTCTTCCTTGCAGCAGGGGCCGTGAACGCGTGGAAACCAGTCTGACTTTTTCCTTTTTCCTAATCTTTACTGGCGCCGCCCTACTCGCGTCGCTAGCCCTAGTCAGCCGCCAACCCCTGCTCATTGCCTATATTCTCCTGGGCGCCATTATCGGCCCCTACGGCGCGGCCTGGGTCACCGACCTCGAACTACTGGCCGAGATCGCGGACATCGGCATTGTCTTCCTGCTGTTCCTGCTCGGCCTCGACATGCAGCCTCAAGCGCTGCTGCACAGCCTAAAAAAAACCACCCGCGTTGCGCTGATTAGCTCGGCGATATTTCTCGCCGTCGGCTACCTAGTGAGCCTGCTGTTCAATTTCAGCAACGCCGAAGCCCTGGTCATTGGTGCTGCAATGATGTTTTCCAGCACGATTATTGGCATAAAGCTGTTGCCAACAACAGTACTGCACCACCGCGAAAACGGTGAAGTCATGGTTGGAATATTGCTGCTGCAAGACATGATTGCGATTTTGGTGCTGCTCGTCATCTTTAGCGTCAGCCAAGGAGAGTTTTCTGGCTTGAGCCTCGTCAAGACCTTGCTTGCCCTCCCCCTACTCTGCGCCGCCGCCTATGCCGCTCTGCGCGGCATCTTACTGCCGCTGATCAAACGCTTCGACCGCTTCCATGAGTATATTTTTCTTTTGGCCATAGGCTGGTGCCTGGGCTTGGCGGAAGCGGCACATGCGCTTGGCTTGTCAGCCGAGATGGGGGCCTTTATCGCCGGTATCAGCCTGGCGACCAGCCCGATATCGCAGTACATTGCGATCAACCTAAAGCCACTTAGAGACTTCTTTTTAATTCTGTTTTTCTTTTCGCTCGGCGCGCGTTTCGACCTCGGCTTACTCGCCGAAATTGCCCTGCCGGCCAGCCTGCTGGCAGGACTGATTTTACTGATCAAACCCTTGAGCTTCCGCTATCTTCTCAGGAACACCCTTGAGTCCAACACACTGTGCTGGGACCTCGGCTTTCGCCTCGGGCAAATCAGCGAGTTTTCCCTGCTTATTGCCTACCTGGCCTTTGATCACGGCTTGATTGGCAGCGCCGCATCCCATCTCGTTCAGGCGACGGCCATCCTTACCTTCGTCGTCTCGTCTTATATCGTTGTATTAAATTTCCCGAGCCCGATCGCCATCGCCGACGAACTGCGCCGGGATTAAGTCAAGCTAGTGAAATTGCACCGCGAAGGTCACCGGCACTGACAGATTGATGTTTTTCAAGCCCGCTAAGCTGCGCAATTTTTCAATACCTGGGGCCATCTCTACGGCATTGCTATCGATAAACGCCGGCTCGACTGTGATAACACTGATCGCACCACCACTCAGCTTGGTGACCTGTGTGGCGAAGTGGATTGGCAGGGTTTTACCACTGATCGACAATTCGCCAGACAAACGCATTGAGCGGGGCTCACCGGGGGTCAGCGACCTCAGCGCCTGCACGTCCACCCTTGCGCGAAATTCGGCTGTTTTATAACGATCGGTGTTAAATAAATACTTTTTCATCCGCTGATCGCGAATATCAATACCACTGTCAATACTGTCCAGTGCCACAATGATCAGCGCCTCACCGCTGTCTTCGTTAAGGCTTCCTGATACCTCGCTAAAACTGAATAACTCAGCAACCCGGTCGTTTTTGATGCTGGTTACCTTTAACTGAGATTTGGCGCCATCCAACTCCAGGGCATTCACGCCACTCGCCGCAACCAGCAATAACACCGCCAAGAACGCACGTTTCATCACATCATTCTCCTTCTAGACACCCATTAGATTGTAATTATAGCCTTGTCGCCTGACTTAAAGCCGTTGCCGCAGGCATAAAAAAACCCGACCTAGGGCCGGGTTCTTCAAGCATCCTATTGCGCGTGGCAATTAGATGGCTTTTTCAAGCTCGGGTACTGCATCAAACAAATCGGCAACCAGACCGTAGTCGGCAACCTGGAAGATTGGAGCGTCTTCGTCTTTGTTGATAGCAACGATCACTTTCGAATCTTTCATACCCGCCAAATGCTGGATGGCACCGGAAATACCCACGGCAATATACAGCCCGGGAGCAACAATCTTACCGGTTTGACCAACTTGCATGTCATTGGGTACAAAGCCGGCATCAACCGCCGCGCGTGAAGCACCAACCGCTGCGCCGAGCTTGTCAGCCAGGGTGTACAGCATGCTGAAGTTTTCGCCATTTTGCATGCCGCGACCACCAGAAACAACGATGTCAGCAGCAGTCAGGTCGGGACGATCGCTCTTCGCCAGCTCTTCTTTAACGAAGCTGGAGTTACCGGCGTCATGGGCGCTGGCCACAGCCTCAACGGCAGCAGAGCCACCTTCAGCCGCAGCGGCGTCGAATGCCGTACCGCGAACGGTAATCACTTTGATCGCGTCAGAAGACTGAACCGTGGCAATAACGTTGCCGGCGTAGATAGGACGCTTGAACGTATCAGCGCTCTCTACAGAGACAATTTCAGAAATCTGCGCAACGTCCAGCAGCGCCGCGGCGCGCGGCAGTGTGTTTTTGCCGCTGGTAGTCGCCGGCGCCAGAATGTAACCGTAGTCTTTGCCCAGCTCGGCAACCAACAGCGCAACGTTTTCAGCCAACTGGTGACCGTAGGCGGCATTGTCGGCAACCAGCACTTTGCTTACGCCATCAATTTTGGCTGCCGCTTCTGCCGCCGCGCCACAGCTTTCGCCGGCGACCAGTACAGTGATATCACCACCGATCGCTTTCGCCGCGGTGACAACATTCAGGGTTACCCCATTGATAGAGGCGTTATCGTGTTCTGCAACAACTAGAATGCTCATTAGATTACCTTCGCCTCGTTTTTCAGTTTTTCAACCAGTTCGGCAACGTCTGCAACCTTAATGCCCGCTTGGCGCTCCGCCGGCGGTTCAACCTTCAGGGTTTTAACACGTGGGGTCACATCGATACCCAATTCATCGGGAGTCAGTGTTTCCAGCGGCTTTTTCTTCGCCTTCATAATGTTGGGCAGAGACGCGTAGCGCGGCTCGTTGAGACGCAGGTCGGTAGTCACCACGGCCGGCAGGCTCAGCTTAACGGTTTGCAGACCACCATCAATTTCGCGAGTTACCGCAACGCTGTCGCCATCAACCTCAACCTCAGAGGCAAATGTGCCCTGACCCATGCCGGTCAATGCTGCCAGCATCTGGCCAGTTTGGTTGTTGTCGCCATCAATCGCCTGCTTGCCGAGTACTACCAGCTGAGGCTGTTCTTTGTCGACAACCGCTTTCAGAACCTTGGCAATACCCAGGGGCTGAACTTCTTCTTCTGTTTCAACGAGAATGCCGCGGTCAGCGCCCAGTGCCAGTGCAGTGCGAATCTGCTCCTGTGCAACTTTAGGACCGATCGACACAGCAACGATCTCGGTAGCAATACCCTTCTCTTTCAGGCGTACTGCTTCTTCAACAGCGATTTCACAGAATGGATTAATCGCCATTTTGACATTATTCAGATCAACGCCAGTACCGTCCGACTTAGGACGCACTTTGACGTTGTAGTCAACGACTCGTTTGACAGCAACAAGAACCTTCATGGATTCCCCAGTAAACGCGTAAATGAATTGAAATAGCTAATCGTCCTTACGCTGCGGATTGAAAATTCGATCCGACCAGACGAAGCCCCTTTGAAAAAGCGCCGTTATATTGACGCCATTGGCCGCCGAGGTCAATAAAACCAAGCCATTCACAAAGTGAATAACGATAATACAAAGGCTCAATTTTCATGAATATCGCCGAAAATGCCTGCCAGCCAGTCATTTCTGCCATACAAAAGCCGCCAGCCAATAGTAAAATGACCGACAAGTTAATCAGCTAAGTCACCGCTTTTGTGGCCTTTTAAAGTGCTGACACTTATACTTGCGCCTTCAAAAATGGTGTCAAAACGCCCGCATAACAAGGGCTGCACCGAAGATTATAGAGAGGAGAGAGTCTGTGGAACGCGAATCTATGGAGTTTGACGTACTGATCGTCGGTGCGGGCCCTGCCGGCCTGGCAGCGGCTTGTAAGATCCGTCAACTGAGCGAGAGCAGCGGCAAGGACATCAGTGTCTGCGTTGTGGAAAAAGGCTCTGAGGTCGGCGCCCATATCCTGTCGGGCGCGGTATTTGAGCCCACAGCCCTCAACGAACTGTTCCCAGACTGGAAAGAAAAAGGCGCCCCGCTCAACACTGAAGTGACCGGCGACGACATCTACTTTATGACCAGCGCCGAAAAGGCGGTCAAAGTGCCCAGCTTTGCCGTGCCCAAAACCATGCACAATGAAGGCAACTACATTATTAGCCTGGGCAACCTCTGCCGCTGGCTGGCCGAGCAAGCCGAAGGTATGGGCGCGGAGATCTACCCCGGCTTTGCCGCCGCTGACGTGCTGTACAACGACGATGGCAGTGTAAAAGGCATCGTTACCGGCGACATGGGTATTGCCGAAGACGGCAGCCAAAAAGACAGCTATATGCCCGGCATGGAGCTGCACGCCAAATACACCCTGTTCTCCGAAGGTTGTCGCGGCCACCTCGGCAAGCGCCTGATTGAAAAATTTGACCTCAGCGCCGGCAAGGACCCTCAGCATTACGGCATCGGTATTAAAGAGCTGTGGAAGATTGACCCTGCCAAGCACGAGCAGGGCAAAGTCGTTCACACCGCCGGCTGGCCTCTGTCTGAAAACGGCGCTCTGGGTGGCTCCTTCCTGTACCACATCGAAGATAACCAAGTCGCCGTCGGCCTGATTACCGACCTGTGCTACGACAACCCCTGGCTGTCGCCCTTCGAAGAGTTTCAGCGCTATAAGCAGCACCCGGTTGTGAAACAATACCTGGAAGGTGGCGAGCGCATTTCCTACGGCGCACGCGCTATTTCCAAAGGTGGCCTGCAGTCACTGCCCAAAATGAGCTTCCCTGGCGGCCTGCTAATCGGCTGTGATGCCGGCACCCTGAACTTTGCCAAAATTAAAGGCAGCCACACCGCGATGAAGTCCGGCCTGCTGGCGGCAGAGGTCGTGCACAAGGCGATCACCGAAGACAACAAAGCCGGTGAAGAGCTCGTTGAGTACAAAGAAGCCTTTGAAAACTCCTGGCTGTATAAAGAACTTCACGAGCAGCGCAACTTCGGCCCCGCTCAGCACAAATACGGTAACCTGTTTGGCTCGGCCTACGCCTTCCTCGACTTGAATATCTTCGGCGGTAAACTGCCGTGGACACTCAACGACACCAAGCCCGACTATGCGCAGATGAAGCCGGCTGACAGCAGCAAGAAGATCGAGTACCCGAAGCCGGACAACAAGCTTAGCTTCGACCGCTTGACCTCGGTATTTCTGTCTAACACCAACCACGAAGAAGACCAGCCCTGCCACCTTACCTTGAAAGATGCAGAGCTGCCGATTCGCGAGAACCTGCCGAAGTACGCCGAGCCGGCACAGCGCTACTGCCCGGCCGGGGTGTACGAAGTGATTGAGGACGAAGGCGGTCAACCGCGCTTTCAGATCAACGGCCAGAACTGCGTTCACTGCAAGACCTGTGACATCAAGGACCCTGCACAGAATATTGTTTGGGTGACCCCCGAAGGCCTTGGCGGCCCGAACTACCCGAATATGTAGTTCGGCCCCCGGCCAACACAAAAAGGGCAGCTTACGCTGCCCTTTTTTGTGTACGTTTGCCGGGCGACCCGCCCGTATAACCGCCGCCGCTAGACTCTCCCCAATTCGAATGACTGACCCGCCGTACACAACAGCAAACGATCCCCCTGCGTTTCAGCAAGTTCGACAAGCCTGTAAAAACACGCGCGATTAACCCGCGCCAACAGGCCGTGTTCCGTCATGACCGCCGGGCTCGGCTCACCGCTTAAGGGATCTGTCTCAACCATCAGTGGGTGATCGCTTCCCAGCTCAAACCAGCTATCGACATTGGTTTTGACTACCACCCTACGCTCTTGGTCAGTGGCCTCACTGACTTCCAAATCAACGATCAACAGCGGCAGATCTTCGACCGCGACACGCCATTTTTCTACCGGGGTCACCAAGTAGTACTCACCATCGTCTTCGCGGCGCAAAATGGAAGCGAATAACTGCACCAGCTTGTGACGCTTGATCTCACCGCCTTCGTGAATCCAACGACCGTCGGCGCAAATACGGATGTCAATGTCGCCACTGAGATCAGGGTGCCATTTTTCTATTGGTGGTCGCCCGGCCTGATTCTGCAACAGGCCTTCTATCGTCGCCAAAGTACTCATCTGCACCCCCTTACACGAGCGACTCAAGAACTCAGCGAATCACCCGCACATTGACTACGCCATCTAAACTGGCGATTTTGGCGACCAATGTCTCATCGACGTCAGCGGCCAGATCAATCAAATTATAGGCAATTTCGTCGCGACTCTTATTGAGCATATCGACGATATTGATATCGGCATCGGCTAAAATGGCCAAGATGCTACCAAGAATCTTCGGCACATTGCGATTGGCAACGGCGAGCCGCAGCTCGCCACTGCGATCCAACTGCAAATTGGGGAAATTAACCGAGTTTTTAATATTGCCGTTACACAGAAAATCGTCCAGTTGATTTGCCGCCATAATTGCGCAATTTTCTTCTGCCTCATCGGTACTGGCGCCGATATGTGGCATCAGCACAACATCATCGCGACCGATCAACTCCGGCGTTGGAAAGTCAGTAATAAACTGGCGAAGCTTGCCGCCTTCCAATGCTTCAATGACACTTCCGACATTTACAATTTCTTCACGGGCAAAATTGAGCAAACAGGTGCCCGGGCGGCAGTTGGACAGCAACTCGGCGTTGACCAAGCCACGAGTAGCGTCGAGCACCGGTAGGTGAAGAGTGATGTAGTCAGCACGAGCAAACAAGCTACTGAGGTTTTCCATGCGCTGTACCGCACTGGGCAGGCGCCAGGCGGCATCCACTGACAGCGCCGGGTCGTAGCCGATAACTTGCATCCCCAGATCCAGGGCCGCGCGCGCAATCATCGAGCCGATAGCGCCCAGACCAACGATTCCCAGGGTGCGCCCAGCCAGCTCATTGCCTTTGAAGCGTTTCTTTTCCTTTTCCAGCAATTTGGCGAGTTCCGCGCCATCGTCCATGTCGGCGAGCGTGTTGACATAGGCGATGCCAGGCAATATCCCACGAGAACCCAGCGCCAAACCGGCAATGACTAGCTCTTTTACTGCATTGGCGTTGGCACCCGGGCTGTTAAATACTGGAATACCGCGAGCAGTACAATCAGCAACCGGCACGTTATTGGTACCGGCGCCAGCACGGGCGATCGCCTTAACAGAAGCGGGAATATCGGCGGCTTGCAGCTTGTGACTGCGCAAGAGGATGGCGTCAGGTGAACTGAACTCGCTGGCAATTTCGTAGCGGTCCCGCGGCAAGCGCTCAAGGCCTTTAACCGAGATTTGGTTGAGAGTTAAAATTTTGTACACGCGTCCTCCTAAGACGAGCTACGCCTAAGCTGCTTACCGCGCCGGCAGCAAGTCAGCGAGCTGTTCCAATGCAGTAGTTTCGACCAATGGGATACAGTGGTAGGCCCGGAGCTGTTCGAGCTTACCGGCTACGGCCAACGCCGCGGTAAAGTCATCGTCCTGCGCCAACAAGCGCAATTCCCAGCGTTCGGCGTCAGCAGCGTCAAAGCGACTAACGCGCATACCGTCGAGCATTACCGAAAAATCGTGGAGCGGCACCGACAAGCCTTGGCCACGCGCTTTTAAATAAGCTTCTTTAAGCGTCCAGGAACGAAAGAAAACCGCCAGCCGGCCCTCCTCGTCAACGTCGCGCAAGGCGCTCATCTCGGCCGCAGACAGGTAGTCATCGGCCGCCTCCAGCATACCCTGACTGTCGGTCTGAAACTCGACGTCAACACCAATGTCGCATCCGCTAGCCACCGCACAAAGCGTCAAGCCGTGAGTATGAGCAGCATTAAAGCTGACCGACTCCTGACTACCCGGCAAAAAGGGCTTGCCAAACTCATTGCTGCCAAACACCAACTCCTCTGGCTTAACACCGGTGTATTGCGCCAATACGGTGCGCAAAAACGCTCGGCCCGCCAAATAATCTTCAGCTTGCCCAGCATGCTGTCGCTGATTGTACTCCTCGCGCTCATCCTCTGGGAGCATGGCCAGATAGCGGTCCATTTTTGCCAGCAATCGCGGGTCGTCGGTGGCACAGCACCAAATATCGACCTGCCCCGCCGACAAGCGCCGTTGTTCGCTCGTCTTACTCATTATTTTTTCCTTGCCAGAAACACTAAAGGCTCTGGGTGATACAAGCGTGTGCCTTGTCACGTCGTTAAGGGTGACAAGGCCTTAGTTAATCTTAATATCGGCGCTGTTCCACAGCACATTGAAGTAATTAGCAAATGCCTGTGACGAGGCATTTTGCACCACGCTGCGATGCAGCTCGTCCAGCGCTTGGCGGTCTAGCGCACTGCGCTCGCCGGCTGCACTCGCACGAAGCTGGACGACAAGGTAATCGCCATTCTGACGATGCATCGTGGCGGCAGCAACGGCGCCATCCGCTGGCGGCGCCATCTGAAATACAAAGCGACGGATATCCTGCTCAACACTGATATCGCTGCGCCGCACGCTCTGTACGGCCTGCCATTGCAGCCCGTACTTTTTGGCAAGCACTTCAGCGCGCTCCGATGCCGCAAGCTGCTGCTCTATTTCGGCGGCTTGTTCAGCAGCCAATTGCGCCGCTTTTTCACTGCGCAACGTCGCCACAATTTGCTCTTCCACTTGCTCAAAAGGCTGCGTTTGTGGGGCTTGATAGGCATCGATATGGATAACCACAAAGTGCCCGGGCGTCAGCTCAAAAACCTCACTGTTCAGCGCCTGCTCTCGGAGTTCTGGGTCAAACGCCGCCTGCTTAACACGAGGGTGAGCAAACAAGCCTTCGCTATCATCAGCGCTCAGCCAGTCACTGCTCTGGATATCCAACTCAAGCTCCGCAGCGGGCATCACTAAATTTTCGGCATTGAATACCAAATCACGCAGTGATTCGACCACGGCCAACAATTTCGGGCCAGCTTTCTGGCGGCTTAAGCGCTGCGAAATATCACCCCGTACTGACTCGAAGCTCGGCAGCTCGGGCTGTTTAACGCTGAGCAATTTAATCAGGTGGATACCAGCCTCAGTCTCAACAGGCGCCGATACCTCGCCGGGCTGCAGCTGAGCTAGCGCGTCTTCAAATTCGGCCGGGAAACTATCACCTTTAGTAAACCCAAGGGCCCCTCCCAGTGAGGCGGAACCAGGGTCCTGCGATAATGATTTAGCCAGCTCTGCAAAATCTTCACCAGCCGCCAATTGCTCGCGCACATCTTGCAAGGTCGCTATGGCCTGTTCGCGGCTCAGCTCATCGCTGAGCTCGAGTAAAATGTGTGCAGCCTCCCGCTCACTGTCTACAGCCATGCCATCAAGCAAACGCTGATACTCAACCTCAAGCTGCTCTTCAGAAACCGGCTGGTAAAATTGTTCTTCACGCAATTCTATGTAGGAAAGCTTAACTTTCGGCTCAGTTTGAAAGCGGTCTAAATTATTGTCGTAATAAGCACGAATCTGCTCAGCGCTTAAGTCGACGGTTTTTTCAAAGTTACTCAGAGGTACATTCACCGTGTGGAAATCACGGGTCTCATGAATGTAGGCAATAGCTTCATCTAACTCACTTTCGGTGACAAAGGCCGAAGACGACACAGACGCTGAAAGTTGTTGAATCAATAAATCAGAGCGCAATAACTGCTTAAACAACGCACTGTTGTAACCCTGCAGTCTCAATACCTGCTGATAGCGCTGCTGTGAAAAACGCCCGTCTTCATGGAACTGAGGCATGGAGGCAATAACAGTATTGAGCTGCTTGTCAGAAATACGAATACCGGCTTTATCCGCAGCTTGCAGCAATAATTGCTGTTTAACCAAGGCGTCCAGCGCCGGCTTGCGGAGCACGTTGTCATCGAGCATAGCGGGATCAATTTGATCGCCCATCATATTGATCAGCCGTCGCTTCTGCATTGCGATCGCCTGCTGCAACTCCGCCAGCGAAACTTTTTCGCCATTCACCGTCGCCGCAGGGGGCTGTGCACCGCCACTGAACAGACTGTCGATACCAAAAAGTGCAAAGGGAACCACGATGATTGCGATAATGACCTTCGCAGCCGTCCCCTGGATATTGTTGCGGATATTTTGCAGCATTGCTCATTGAACCCATTCAGATATAAAAAAAGCGCATCTTTCGATGCGCCTTTTGACAGAGGCGGATACCTCGTAGACGACCCTGTCTAACGCTCTAGCCTAGCAACAAATTAGTTGCAGGCATCCTTCAGCGCCTTACCAGCTTTAAAGCTAGGAATTTTTGCAGCGGCGATTTCGATCGGCGCGCCAGTCTGAGGATTACGACCCGTGCGGGCAGCGCGCTCTTTAACGCTAAAAGTGCCGAAGCCAACCAGAGACACAGAATCGTCAGATTTCAGCGCATTAGTAATCGCTTCAACGGCGGCATCAAGTGCACGACCGGCTGATGCCTTAGACAGATCTGCAGACTCGGCAATAGCGTCGATTAGCTCAGATTTATTCACTTATCCTTCCCCTTCGAATTGTTATGAAAACTGTAACGCAAAGCTGGTGGCGGTCCGCTTCTGCTGAAAAAAATGCAATGGCCGCCAACTCAGAGAGAGGGATTTATACCAACTGCAATTAGGCCGGTCAAGGAAACTCTGCTTCGCGCAGCCCAATATCGCATTTCTGCCAAGCACAGAGACGACGGGGGCTTCAGGCTGATCATTAGATGAACAGATGAAGCCTCACCAAGCGCTATACAAATACACTAATGTGCACTAGGGCGCTTGCCTCCCTGCCCTTCTAAATTCGCCTCAAGTGCTTTTTTATCATCACTGAGACCCGCCAAATATGCTTCCTCTGAAATCTCATCCGGAACGCGCTCAAGCGCTATATTCAGCACTTCATCGATCCACTTAACCGGACGAATATCGAGATCCGCCTTAATATTTTCCGGGATCTCTTTAAGGTCTCGCTCGTTTTCAGCAGGGATCAAGACCGTACGAATGCCACCGCGATGAGCCGCCAACAGCTTTTCTTTAAGGCCGCCAATCGCCAGAACCTCGCCGCGCAGAGTGATCTCGCCGGTCATCGCCACGTCGCTTTTGACCGGAATATCGGTGATCACAGACACCAGCGCAGTACACATACCTATACCAGCAGACGGCCCATCTTTAGGCGTCGCGCCCTCTGGCATATGGATGTGAATATCGTGACTATCGTGGTATTTCGCCGGCACGCCCAACCGTTTTGAACGACTGCGCACCACCGTCATCGCCGCCTGAATCGATTCCTGCATAACATCGCCCAGCGACCCGGTCTGGATATGACGCCCTTTACCAACCACAGAAACCGCCTCTATGGTCAATAACTCACCGCCGACTTGCGTCCACGCCAGCCCGGTTACCTGGCCGACCTTGTTTTCTTCTTCCGCCTTGCCAAAGGTATATTTACGCACACCGAGGTAGTCTTCCAAATTCGCCGATGTCACTTCTATCGGCGAATTATCATCACTCAGCGCGACATTTTTAACAATTTTTCGACACACCTTGGCGATCTCGCGCTCCAACCCCCTGACCCCCGCTTCGCGGGTGTAGTAACGCACAATGTCTTGAATAACATCATCGCCAATCGTCGCTTCTGTTTCTTTCAGACCATTATTTTTCAGCTGTTTGGGGATAAGGTAACGCCGTGCAATATTGACCTTTTCATCCTCGGTGTAGCCGGGGATGCGAATCACTTCCATACGATCCAGCAGGGCTGGAGGAATATTCAGCGAATTGGATGTACAGATAAACATCACATCTGACAGATCGTAATCGACTTCCAAGTAGTGGTCATTAAAGGCGTGATTTTGCTCGGGGTCCAAGACCTCCAGCAATGCCGACGCCGGATCGCCGCGGTGATCCATGCCCATTTTGTCAATTTCATCGAGTAGAAACAGCGGGTTACGCACCGCAGTTTTAGACATTTTTTGGATGACTTTACCGGGCATTGACCCAATATAAGTGCGGCGGTGCCCGCGAATTTCGGCCTCATCGCGCACGCCGCCCAGCGCCATACGAACAAATTTGCGATTGGTTGACCGAGCGATCGACTCACCCAGCGAGGTCTTCCCCACACCCGGCGGTCCAACTAGGCACAATACCGGCCCCTTGACTTTTTTCACCCGTTTTTGAACGGCGAGGTATTCAAGAATACGCTCTTTCACTTCCTCTAAACCGTAGTGGTCGCTGTTCAAAATCTCTTGTGCTCGCTTGAGATCGTGCTTGACGCGCGAGCGCTTCTGCCAGGGGATATTCACCAGCCAGTCGATGTAACCGCGCACCACCGAGGCCTCGGCCGACATCGGCGACATCATTTTAAGCTTGGCGAGTTCAGCCTTGGCTTTCTCCAACGCCTCCTTACTCATCCCCGCATCGGCGACGCGCTTCTCCAGCTCTTCTAGCTCGTTAGCTCCTTCTTCGGTTTCGCCCAATTCGCGCTGAATGGCCTTCATTTGCTCGTTCAGATAGTACTCGCGCTGGCTTTTTTCCATCTGCTTTTTAACACGGCCGCGGATGCGCTTCTCCACCTGGAACAAGTCAATCTCAGACTCCATTACCGCCATCAGGTGCTCGAGTCGCTCACGCTCGTCGCTCATTTCCAACACCGCTTGCTTCTGCTCCAGCTCCATACTCATATGGGCCGCTACGGTATCGGCAAGACGCCCCGGGTCATCAATACCGGACAAGGACGTCAACACCTCGGAGGGAATCTTCTTGCTCAGATTAATGTATTTCTCAAACTGAGAAATCGCCGAACGCAGCATCACCTCCGATTCCTCGGCGGCAATTTTTTGCTCATCTATCGCCACAACCTCGGCGCGGAAATATTCATCCTCCGCCGCGATACTATTTATCTGGGCGCGGTAATCACCCTCAACCAAGACCTTCACCGTGCCGTCTGGCAGTTTTAGCAGCTGCAGGATGTTTGCAACGGTACCAATATCGTAGAGATCGTCAGTGCCCGGCTCATCCACATCAGGATTGCGCTGGGCGGCGAGAACAATTTCCTTGTTGTCGGCCATCGCCAGCTCGAGGGCACGTATCGATTTATCGCGCCCCACGAACAGGGGAATCACCATATGGGGGTAGACCACTACATCGCGTAGGGGAAGCAGCGGCAACTCCAGAGTGTCACGCTTGTCAGCCATTAGCTCGCCTCGTTTTGAAACTGTGGGGGGCCCGCGGGGCTATATGAGATGTAAAATATGCGGGCAGCTATGACCCTAAGATGGGGATTTGAAAGGGGAAATACAAGACTTGACTACAAACAAACTCACAAAAAAGCCGCCTGGGTGAGAGGCGGCTTACTGTTTGCTTACTCGTCTGGCGCAGCCTTGCGCTGATCGCTGTAGACCAGCATCGGCGGCGATTCACCGTTAATCACCGAGCTGTCGACCACCACCTTGCTAACATTATCTGTAGATGGCAGGTCATACATGGTGTCCAGCAGCACCGACTCGAGAATAGAGCGCAGCCCCCGCGCACCGGTTTTGCGAATCATGGCTTTTTCAGCCACCGCGCGCAGGCCGTCCTCCCTAAAGTCGACTTCCACCCCTTCCATATCAAACAGCTTTGCATACTGCTTGGTCAGGGCGTTGCGGGGCTCGGTAAGAATACTCACCAGCGCGTCCGCATCCAGCTCTTCCAGAGTCGCAATGACCGGCAAACGGCCGACAAATTCCGGAATCAAGCCGTAACGCACCAAATCTTCAGGTTCAACATCGGCCAGCACCTCGCCGACATTGCGCGACTCGTCCTTGCTCTTGACCTCTGCACCAAAGCCAATGCCGCCCTTCTCGGAGCGAGCGCGAATAACGCGATCAAGCCCCGCAAAGGCACCACCGCAAATAAACAGGATATTAGAGGTATCAACCTGCAAAAACTCTTGCTGCGGGTGTTTGCGACCGCCCTGAGGCGGAACAGAGGCCACGGTACCCTCGATCAGCTTCAGCAAGGCCTGCTGAACACCCTCTCCGGAGACATCCCGGGTAATCGACGGATTGTCAGACTTGCGCGAAATCTTGTCGATCTCATCGATATAAACAATACCCATCTGCGCCTTCTCGACGTCATAGTCGCACTTCTGCAGCAACTTCTGGATAATGTTTTCAACGTCCTCACCCACGTAGCCCGCTTCAGTCAGCGTTGTTGCATCGGCTATGGTAAAGGGCACGTCCAGCAATCGGGCCAAAGTTTCCGCCAGCAGTGTTTTACCGCTGCCGGTGGGGCCGACAAGAAGAATATTACTCTTGCCCAGCTCAACCTCGTCTTTGCCCTTATCCCCGTGACGCAGACGCTTGTAATGGTTGTAAACGGCAACCGCCAACACCTTCTTTGCCCGCGCCTGACCAATGACATACTGATCCAGTGTGGCGTTAATTTCCTGGGGTGATGGCAGTTTTTCACGACCAGCCTCGCTGACCGCTTCCTGCACTTCTTCACGAATAATATCGTTGCACAGATCCACGCACTCGTCGCAGATAAATACAGAGGGCCCCGCAATCAGCTTGCGCACCTCGTGCTGGCTCTTGCCGCAGAACGAACAATACAGCAGCTTGCCATTGTCATCTGCGCCGTCTTTACTACTCATTAATACTCACCTTGTCAACGTATGGGGCGTATTCATCGCTGATCTTAAAGATGGCCCCTTTTATCCTGTTTTGCAAGTCAGCGCCAGCGGCGCGAACAGCGCCAAACCTCTTAGCTGCGCGACGAAAGCACCTCATCAACCAGACCATAATCGCAGGACTGCTGGGCGTTCATGAAATTGTCACGCTCAGTGTCGCGGGCAATGGTCTCGTAGTCCTGGCCGGTGTGCTCAGCCATCAAATGGTTTAAGCGCTCGCGAATAATCAGGATCTCACGGGCGTGAATATCAATATCCGTCGCCTGCCCCTGGGCGCCGCCGCTGGGCTGATGGATCATTGTGCGGGCATTGGGCAGAATAAAACGCTTGCCCTTCGCACCGCCGCTGAGCAAAAACGCCCCCATACTGGCCGCCTGACCAATACACATGGTGCTGACATCGGGCTTGATAAACTTCATTGTGTCGTAAATTGACAAACCGGCGGTCACCGAGCCACCCGGTGAGTTAATGTACAAATGAATGTCTTTATCCGGATTTTCTGACTCGAGGAACAGCATCTGCGCCACAATCAGATTAGCCATATGATCCTCTACCGGACCGATACAGAAGATGACTCGCTCTTTTAGCAGGCGGGAATAAATGTCGTAGGAACGCTCTCCGCGCGCCGTCTGCTCCACGACCATCGGCACCAGACCGAGGTTGGTTACATTATTGTTGTTGATTCCATCAAAGGAGTTTCGGGACATACTCAATTCTCTTATGTGTCGTGAATTGACTGTTACGTTATGGCATGCCAGAAAAAAATCAAGCGGCGGAACCGAAGTTCAGCCGCTTGACGAAGAGCACTAGTTACTTAAATGCACTCAATCTTCTTCGTCTTCCTGAGCAGGCGGAGACATAACTTCTTCGTAGCTCAAAGTTTCTTCGCTAACTGTCGCTTTTTCAAGAAGTTTCTCAACTACTTCTTCTTCAATCACCATGCCTTCGATCTGCTGAAGCTGCTGCGGCTGGCTCATGTAGTAATTGATAACTTCTTCTTTATCTTCGTAACTGGCTGCCATCTCTTCAAGCGTTGCACGAACTTTGTCGGCATCTGCCTTGATCTCTTCGGCTGCGATCAGCTCGTTTAACACCAGGCCCAGCTTCACACGGCGCTCGGCATTGTCGCGGAACAGGTCATCCGGCAGGATATCGGCAGGGTTAAGCTTCTCTGCCAGGGCGCCAAACTGCTGCATTTGCTGGTTGCGCAATGCATCAATTTCTTGAGAAACCAAGGCCTTGGGCACCTGCAAGTCGGCGTGGGCAGCGAGAACACCATCCATCACCTGAGTTTTAATGCGGGTTTTGGTCGCGTTTTTCAACTCGCGAGCCATATTTTTTTCCACTTCCGCGCGGAAAGCCGCTTCGCCGCCCTCTTCGACGCCAAACAGCTTAAACAATTCCTCGTCCAGTGCCGGCAGCACCTGCTCATTGACCGAGTTAACCGTTACCTTGAACTCCACCGCGGCACCTTTCAGCTCTTCGCTGTGGTAGTCCTCGGGAAAGCTCAACGCGAGAACCTTCTCTTCGCCGGCACTCATGCCAACGATACCGTCTTCAAAACCGGGGATCATACGACCCGAACCCAGCTCCAGATCAGTACCTTCAGCCTTGCCACCTTCAAATTCCTCGCCATCTTTAGTGCCGACGAAGTCGATATTTACCTGATCACCCACTACCGCTGCACGCTCAACCGCTTCCCAGCTGGCGCGCTGCTTGCGCAGGTTTTCGATCATTTTATCCAGGTCAGCATCGGTGATTTCGGCAACCGGCTTCTTCACTTGGATGCTGCTGTAGTCCTTGAGCTCAATCTCGGGAAACACTTCGAAAGTGGCCACGAACTCAATGTCCTTGCCCTCTTCCATGCTCTTGGGTTCGATTTCGGGGCGACCAGCGGGCTTCAAGCCCTGCTCTTGAATCGCCTCGTAGAAGGAGTCATTCATTACCTGACCCAGCACTTCCATACGAACCGATTGACCGAAACGCTGGCGAACGACTTTCATCGGCACCTTACCGGGGCGGAAGCCGTTAAGCTTTACGGTCTTTGCCGCTTCCTGCAGGCGGCTATCTACCGCACTGTCGACACGTGCAGCGGGGACACCTACGATTAAGCGACGCTCGAGACCAGACGTCGTTTCAACTGAGACTTGCATGGAAGTTCCTCAAAAGCGATCTAACACACGAACCGGCAATCTTTGCCCGCCCGCTTAAAGAATTCTATGAAATGGTGCGGATGGAGAGACTCGAACTCTCACGCCTTGCGGCACCAGAACCTAAATCTGGCGTGTATACCAATTTCACCACATCCGCACACTGTAAACCGTTGAAATATAACGATTTAACGTGGATTCGCTCGACTGCCGCCAAACGAGGCCGGAAATTGTGCCACAGGGCCTGCCCGCAATCAAGCAAAGCCCTGTGACAACAGCCTAAGAAAGGCCGGAAGGGACGAGATCGCTTACACGCGCTCGATAATCGTGCTGATACCCTGACCCATACCGATACACATGGTCGCCAGACCAATGCTGGTATCTTTCTGCTCCATCACATTCAGCAGCGTGCCGATGATGCGCGTACCAGAACAGCCAAATGGGTGGCCCAGTGCAATGGCGCCGCCATTGAGGTTCACCTTGTCGTCCATTTTGTCCAGCAGACCAAGGTCCTTCAGCACCGGCAAGGCTTGCGCGGCAAAGGCCTCGTTAAGCTCAACCGTGTCGATATCGTCCATGGTCAGACCGACGCGCTTCAGCGCCTTCTGCGTAGACGGCACCGGGCCGTAACCCATGATTGACGGATCGACACCGGCAACGGCCATGCTGCGCACCTTGGCACGCGGGCTCAGACCGAGATCCATGGCGCGCTGGCCGGACATGACGATCATCGCCGAAGCGCCGTCGGCAATTTGCGAGCTGGTGCCGGCGGTGACCGTGCCATTTTTGGGGTCAAAGGCTGGGCGCAATTGCGACAGACTTTCCAGTGTGGTCTCAGGGCGCACGGTGGTATCGGCTTTCACAAGAATTTTACGACCGGCTTCGTCGTGGCCTTCAATGGCCATGATTTCTTTGTCAAACAGACCCTGCTCCTGAGCCGCGGCAGCGCGCAGGTGCGAACGCAAGCCAAACTCGTCTTGCTGCTGACGGCTGATGCCGTGCAGCATGCCCAAGGCCTCGGCCGTCATGCCCATCATACCCGCCGCACGCGCAACGTATTTGCTGGCCTGGGGATTGGGGTCAACACCGTGGTTCATCGCCAGATGGCCCATGTGCTCAACACCACCGACCAGGAAGGTATCACCCAAGCCAGCAGTGATCGACGCAGCAGCAGTGTGCAGTGCCGACATTGAAGAACCACACAGGCGGCTGACGGTTTGACCGGCAACCTCGTGGGGCAACTTGGTCATCACCGACATCATGCGAGCAATGTTCCAGCCCTGCTCGTTGGTTTGGTTAACACAGCCCCAAATCACGTCTTCGAAAGACGCCGGATCGACACCGGGGTTACGTGCCAGCAGCGCATCTACCAACGCCGCTGACATATTTTCTGCACGTACATTGCGAAAAACGCCATTTTTAGAGCGCCCCATCGCGGTACGGGCGCAATCTACAATCACTACATCATTTGCTTTGAAGTTCATGTTCCAGTCTCCGCCCGATTATTTAAAGAAAGATTCGCCTTTGGCAGCCATGTCGCGCAGGCTGTCAGTTACCTGGTAGAGCTTGCCAAGGTCAGCGTAGCGATCGGCCATTTCAACAAAAGCCTTCACGCCCATTTGGTCGATGTAGCGCAGTGCGCCACCGCGGAATACCGGGAAGCCAATACCCATTACCAGGCCCATATCCGCATCGGCGGGATCGCGAACAATACCTTCATCCAGGCAGCGAACGGTTTCCACACACATCGGGATCATCATACGAGCCAGGATATCGTCGTCGGAAATCTCCTGCTTCTGCTGCTGAGCCTCGGCGGCCATTGCCAGCGCGGTTTCGTCTTCAGCTTTCTTGGGCTTGCCGCGCTTGTCTTCTTCGTATTTGTAGAAGCCGAGACCGTTCTTCTGGCCGTAGCGATTCGCCTCAAACATCATCTGCGAGATGCCTTTGAAGTCGTGGCGCATGCGATCCGGGAAGCCCTCTGCCATCACCTCAGCGGCGTGGAAACCGGTGTCGATACCGACAACGTCCATCAGGTAGGCAGGACCCATTGGCATACCGAAACCTTCCATCACTTTATCGACGTGGCGGAAATCGGCACCATCGCGCACCAACATGTCAAAGCCGGCAAAGTACGGGAACAGCACGCGGTTCACAAAGAAGCCGGGGCAGTCGTTAACCACAATGGGCGTTTTGCCCATTTGCAGGGCGTATTTCACTGTGCGCGCCACGGTCGCTTCGCTGGTTTTTTCACCGCGAATAACTTCTACCAAAGGCATAGCGTGCACCGGGTTGAAGAAGTGCATACCACAGAAATTCTCAGGTCTTTCAAGAGCTTCCGCAAGATAGGTAATGGAAATTGTAGAAGTATTCGAGGCCAAAACCGCATCTTCGCGAATGTGCTTTTCGGTTTCCGCCAGCACCGCGTGCTTCACTTTGGGGTTTTCCACCACGGCTTCAACGATGACATCTGCCGCCTCAAAACCATCGTAGTTCAAGGTCGGACGAATGCTGCTCAGTACCGCGGCCATTTTGTCCGGGGTCATGCGACCGCGCGCCACACGCTTGGACAACAACTTGCCCGCTTCCTTCAGGCCCAATTCCAGACCGGCTTCAGCGATATCCTTCATCAGGATAGGCGTACCCTTGTAGGCCGACTGGTAAGCAATACCGCCGCCCATAATACCGGCACCCAACACCGCGCCCTGCTTAACGTCACCGCCCGCTTTGGCGGCCGCTTTGGCAGCTTTACTAACGCTCTGCTCGTTCAGGAACAGCCCTACCAGCGCGTTGGATTGCGGCGTGCGCACCAGCTTGATGAAGTGATCAATTTCTACTTCAATCGCCTCATCGCGGCTCAATGTCGCGTTGCGCTCCATCGACTTCACTGCCGTTACCGGCGCCGGCATGTTTTTGCCTGCCTGCTGCGCGACCATCGCCTTACCCGTGGTAAAGGCCATCATGCGCTCAATATCGTTCAGTTTAACCGGAGATTTCTTCTCGTCGCGGCGCGCCTGGTAATCAAACTCGCCAGCAATGGTTTTCTTCAGCAGGTCAATCGCTGCTTCTTTCAGCAATTCCGGCGCAACCACCGCATCGACACCGCCATCTTTCAGCGCGGCATCGGGTTTTTGCTGGTTACCGGTGGCCACCCACAAGTTGGCATTGTCGCAGCCGATAACCCGCGGCAGACGCACGGTGCCACCAAAGCCGGGGTTGATGCCCAGCTTCACTTCAGGCAGACCAACGACGGCACTGCTGGACATCACGCGGAAGTCGCAGGCCAGACACATTTCATAACCGCCACCCAGGGCGACACCATTAATAGCCGCCACCGTGGGCACCGGCAGGTCTTCGAAGGCATTGAATACATCGTTGGCTTGCGAGCACCACTGACGCAGCTCTTCGTCTGGCAGCTTGAACAGCTCGGTAAATTCGGTGATATCAGCACCGACGATGAAAACCGCCTTGCCACTGGTAACCACAACGCCTTTTAGACCAGACTCGGCAGCCAGAGCTTTAGTGGCCTCGCCCAGCTCTTCCAGCGTGATACGGTTAAATTTGTTTACGGAATCGCCCTGAAGGTCGAAGCAGAGCTCCGCGATGCCATCTTCCAGAAAGCTTGCGCTTAACGCCTTGCCTTGATAAATCATTGTTTTCCCTCTATTCGAGTTCTCTAGTCGAGATGTTGGCGGCGGCATTTGCCTGAAGCAACATGTTTACCATGTAAACATTCGGGTGCTAAAACTACCGGAAAGCGTAATTTATGGCAAGCCACCAAGTAAAATCTGTCTATTGAGTGATTATTCGGTTAGACAATCGGGGTCAAAACGGTACTCCTCCCTTAGCCAAGCCGCCAATTCAGCCGCTGCGGGATGATCAATGTTGGCCGCCTCCCGCGCCAGGCGCTGCTTGTCGGCCTCAGCCATACCATCGAGGCCGTCGCACTGAAAAATCTGCGCATGCTCTTTGAGTAGCTCAGCCAACTCCCGCGGCAGTGTTGCCAAGGCTTGCGCAAACAGTACATCGCGACTCAGTGACGACTCAGTATAGACCTTAGCCAGGCCCATCAATGGCAGCAGTGACAAATGGAACTGATTCATGGGGTTGACGAAATGACCGCGACACCACTGGGCCAGCCCAGCCGGACGACCGGAAAATGGCAACACATTGAGAAAGCGACTGCTTTTGCGACCGTCATTAACCGGATAGTTATCCCAAAGTAGCGGCTTTCTGCCGAGAATAGCGGCGGCGCGGCGCATATCGGCGGCGCTGTAGCTCGATGAAATCACCTTTGGCCCGGTCCACAATAGGTCGACGTCACTCGCCAGCCCCGCATTCAGCGTAGAAAAATACTCCGCGGGACAAGCGCCAAATAACTCCTCAAGAATCGGGTCTTCACTGTAGTAACTGGGGCACATCGCCACCGGCAAGTCCGGCAGCTGCTGGCGCACCGCGTCAATGACTTCCAACTGCCGGGCGGCGAGCTGGGGAACACCGGCGGGCAGGTCATCGAACAAAATCCACAGCGACGCCGGCTGCAGAGCGGCAATCTGCGCGATCTTGCGCGACAAATCCCGGCGATCATCCGGCCCGAATTTCGCCTGCAGACCGGCCGGTGACAATCCCAGCCCCCAGGCAATACCGGCTTGCGAGGCCGTATCGGACAGTTGTCTCAAGCGTGAAAAATGCGCTTCAGTAAAGTCGTCACGCCAGCGGCTGCGCAGACTAGCGTCGCCCTTGGGCGCATAGATATAGCTCTTGTAGCCCCAGCGAGCGAGCTGAGCCGGCAGCACATTGCGCTGATCCCAGCGCCACTGGCGACCGTAAAAGCCCTCGATAAGGCCCAGTGAAAATTCGGACATTAGCCGCGGTAGTATCGCGGCGCGACAAAGCTGCCACTGCGCAGCGACACCGGCAGCAACTTACCGCGCAATGCTGCAAACAACGGCACACCCTCATCGATGGCGGCCTTGCTGATATAAGCCATCGCGATCGGCCCGCCAGTGGTCGGACCAAAGCCGCCACTGCACACCTCTCCCAAGCGCTCACCCTCGGCATTAACGATGGCACTGTGTTCGCGAACCGGCGCGCGACCTTGTATATCGAGAAGAACTCGCTGCTCGGCAACGCCCATATCCAGTTGACGCGCAATAGCATCGGCGCCGCTGTAACCGCCAGCGCGATCCCCGCCCGGGCGGCGACACTTTTGTATCGCCCACAACAGATTGGCCTCGATGGGGCTGCGCTCACTGTTCATATCGTGGCCATATAGACACAGGCCAGCCTCCAAACGAAGCGAATCACGCGCCCCCAAGCCGATCGCCTCGACCTCAGCTTCCGCCAACAAGGCCCTGGCCAATGCCTCAGCATCGCTGTTAGCCACCGAAATTTCATAGCCATCTTCGCCGCTGTAACCAGAGCAGCTTACCCAGCAAGCCAAGCCGGCGACGCTGACATAGCCGGTATCCATAAACCGCATCGCAGCAGTTGACGGCGCCAGGCGACTCATCACTGCCCTAGCCTGCGGCCCTTGCAAGGCCAGCAATGCGCGGTCTTCCTGCAACTGCAGATCAATACTGTCGGGCAAGTGCCTGCGCAACCAGGCCGCATCGGCGTCCTTACAGGCCGCATTGACCACGACCAGAAAGTCCTCACCGCGGTTAGCGAACATTAAGTCATCGAGTATGCCGCCCTGTTCATTCAACAACAGGCCATAACGCTGGCGCCCCTCGGGCAAGCCAATCACATCCTGCGGCAAAATCTTTTCAAGCTCAGCGGCAATATTGTCTCCACTGAGGCGGATTTGCCCCATATGGGAAACATCGAAAAGGCCAGCGGCATCGCGGGTATGCAAATGCTCTTTCTTCACCCCCAGTGGATACTGAACGGGCATATCGTAGCCGGCAAAGGGCACCATCTTGGCACCCAACTCAACATGAAGGCCGTACAGGGCCGTGCGCTTGAGGCTGGAATCACTCAATGTTTTTCTCCACTAATTTTGCTGCGAAAATATTCACGCAAGTTTGAAAAGTTGGTCGAAATTACGCGTGGTATGAGCCGCGACCTCTGCCAGTGACAAGCCCTTTAGCTCTGCCACACACTCGGCGACCTCGCGCACATATTTTGGCTCATTCTTTTTGCCCCGATAGGGCACCGGAGCAAGATAAGGAGAATCGGTTTCTACCAACAAGCGCTCAATGGGTACGCGCTTGACGACGTCTCGCAGTTCTGCAGCATTTTTAAAGGTGATGATGCCCGAGAAGGAAATATAGTAGCCCATATCCATCGCCGCGCTGGCCATTTCCCAAGACTCGGTAAAACAGTGCAATACGCCGGCAACGCGCGGATCGCCATGCTCGGCAATCAAAGATAAGGTGTCCTCGCGGGCATCTCGCGTATGGACTATCACCGGTTTTCCGCAGCGACTGGCCGCCTGCAAATGGTTAGCAAAACTGCGCTGTTGCTCAACCTTCTTTTCGGCGCTGTAATAGTAATCTAAACCTGTCTCACCAATGGCCACGACCTTTGGCTGGTCGGCCAGCTGCAACAGCGCCTCCACCTCACAAATTTCGTCGCTGATATCCAGGGGATGGATCCCCACAGACGCGTAAATATTGTCAAAGCGCTGAGCGATGTCGACGACAGTGGGGGCATTATTGATATCAATACCAATGCACAGCATTCGCTCGACGCCGCGCTCAACTGCGGCGCTCACTGCAGCAGCTAAGTCGCCGTCATAGGGGGAAAGGTCAATACGATCAAGATGACAGTGGCTGTCTACCAACATAGCGGCAGGGCTTCCAAATTAAAACAGAAAGTGCGGAGATTACATCGTGTGAGTTGGCTTTTCAGACTCCAGAATACCCGCTAGATGAGTCTCAATACGCTGGTGAGCGGTTTGGTCTTCGCCAATGAACTGCACGCCGATGCCCGCCGCCCGATTGCTCTGGGCACCGCGGGGGGTAATCCACACCACCTTGCCCGCCACGGGAATTTTCTCACCCTCGTCCATCAACGTAAGCAGCATAAACACTTCGTCGCCCACCTTGTAAGGCTTAGTGGTAGGCACGAACAAGCCGCCATCGCGAACAAAGGGCATATAGGCCGCATAAAGCACCGCCTTATCACGGATGGTCAGTGACAGAATCCCGTTGCGCGTGCCCTGCTGTCCACTCATTGAACATCCCTCTTAGCCATCAGCATAACGCCCTAATTAGCTTTGCAAAATACCCAGTAAACCGCTGTAGCACTTAGCCAGTCCCAGGCGATGTGGGCAAGGCCTAGAAAACTCCCAAGTGCTGCAGAGGCCTCTTAGCGCACTATATCAATATGCACGCTGCGGCGCACGACCTGCCGCGCAAGCGAACCAATCCAACAACAGTTTTTCCAGCAGCAGGCGCTTGTTCAAGGCCGCACCACGCAACAAAGTAGCACGCAACAACAGCGCCTGTTCATGCAGTGTATACAACTGTGGCAGAGGAATATGTCGAAAAGCCTGCCAACTATCCTGCAGGGGCTGATCCGCGCAGAGGTGCCGAATTAACTCACTTTGACGGCGCAACCACCAATCGAGGATTTGCAGGGCCTCACGATCCTGCCAGTCATCAGCCAATTGCAGGGCAGTCTTGCCCCCCTTCAGCACCTCATTCAAGGCCGCATCCTGAGCCTGCCACTGCGAGAGACCATCGGTTTCAAACAACTGTTGCGCAGCCAGTGGTCGACCGCCCGCCTCGTCCAACAGCTTGGCAGCATCAGCACTGCGGCCCAACTGGGTCTCCAGCCACTGCACCGCCAGCGCGCGTTCCGGCAATGGAAAACTCAATTGCAGGCAACGCGAACGAATCGTCGCCAGTAACTGGCTGGGAGAGTGACTGAGTAGCACCAGCACAGTATCGCCGGCGGGCTCTTCCAAGGTTTTCAACAAGGCATTGGCCGTATAGGGATTCATTGCCTCAGCAGGATGGATCAGCACCAATTTGCGCCCGCCACTGCGGTGAGCACTTTGCCCAGTAAATTGCTGCAGAGCGCGCACCTGATCAACCGCAATCTGCCGCTTCCCCTCCTCCGGGCTCAACTCGCGTACATCGGGATGAGTGCCACTCTTGTGCAAAGCGCAAGCACTGCAGCTGCCGCACGCCAAAAAGGCTCGGGGTTGTTCACAAAGCAAACTGCATAACAGGGCCCGCGCAAAACGCAGTTTACCAATCCCCTCGGGACCGCCTAGCAACAGTGCATGGGGAAAGCGTCCGCCCTCGTAGAGACTGGCCATCTGCTGCCACTGCGGCATTTGCCAGGGGTAGCTCATGGCGATACCCGTCATAGTGCCCCCTCATCCGCCAACAGCGGCCGCAGCGCCACCAGAATATCTGCCTGCACCTTGGCCAGAGGTTGCGCAGCATCGACCACCCTATAGCGATCGGGCTGGGCCGCCGCTTGTTGCAGATAACCGCTACGCACCCGCTCAAAAAAATCGCGATGCTCACGCTCAAAGCGGTCGAGCTCACCGCGCTGCCCGGCCCTGGTCATACCCACCTCCACCGGGGCGTCGAGCAGCAAGGTCATGTCGGGCTGCAGCGAGCCCTGAACCAACTGCTGCAGCTGTGCTATCGCCGCCAGCGACAGCCCCCTGCCAGCACCTTGATAGGCAATTGTCGCGTCGGTAAATCGGTCGCAAACCACCCATTTCCCCTCGGCCAAGGCAGGTAAAATTTTACTCTGCAAATGCTGGGCTCGCGCAGCGAATACCAGCAGCAACTCGGTTAATTCACTCATTGCCTCATCGCGGGGAGCCAATAACAATTCGCGAATAGCCTCGGCCAATGCCGTGCCGCCCGGCTCGCGGGTTTGAATATAGGGAATGCCCTTGCGCTGCAGGCAGTCAACAACAAACGCCATGTTGCTGGATTTGCCGACGCCCTCCCCACCTTCAAGGGTAATAAAACGCGCAGCGCCACTCATCGCCGAGCCTCCGACTTCGCCGGCGATGAACGGTAGTCACTACGACGCTGCAATTGGTAACGGCGCACAGCCGCCTCATGCTCAGCCAAGGTCGCAGAAAACTGGTGACTACCATCACCCTTGGCAACAAAAAACAAGCTGTTTCCCGGCGCCGGATGCAGCGCCGCGTGTATTGCCTCGCGCCCCGCCAAGGCGATGGGAGTGGGCGGCAAGCCATTAATACGATAGGTGTTGTAAGGGTTGCTGTCGTCGCGCAAATCGCGACCACGAATATTGCCGCGGTATTGTTCGCCCATACCGTAAATCACCGTTGGATCGGTCTGCAAACGCATGCCTCGCTGTAAGCGGCGGACAAATACACCGGCAATTTCACTGCGTTCACTGGGCACCCCGGTTTCCTTTTCTATGATTGACGCCATGATCAAGGCATCATACGGCGTTTCGTAAGGCAGTCCCACATCCCGCGCCGCCCACTCCTCGCTCAGCACCTTCACCAACCTCCGGTACGCTCGACGCAGCAGCTCTGCAGGAAGGTCGTCCCGCTGAAAATCATAGGTATCGGGAAAGAACAAGCCCTCTGGGTTGTTTGCCAACGGCTCCTCAATTGCCAATTGCGACCACAATTTCGCACTGTTTTCGAGAGCCTGTTCAGCCAACAACGGGTGATTATCGAGACTGCTTAACAACTGGCTAAGCGTCCAACCCTCGACAAACGTTAACTGATGCCTCAGCACCTCGCCGTCGCGCAGCATGGTCAGCCACTGACCCACCGTAGTGCCCCCGCTGACCCGGTATTCACCCGCGCGAATATTCGCCTTCTCAGGAAACAGACGCCCATACACTTTCAGCAGCTGCGGTTTTGTCAGCCAACCGCGCTCAGCGGCCTGATTCACCGCCGAAGAAAATCCGGTACCGCGACTCAGTACGAAGGTTTCAGAAGATGAAGATAGTTGCAAATCGCTGTCGAGATAGTGCTTTAAATAAGCGCCAGCGAGTAGCAAAGCAATCAACACGGGGAATAATAGCGCGAGTAACACGCGCAAAAGCTTAGACATAAAACAGCGATTCAAAGTGATGTTGTAACTGCCGGCACAACGGCCCAGCTTTCTTGTGCAAACAACCTACGGCAGTTACCGGCCACAGCCCAAACACACTATTACAAAGAAAAATTTCATCGGCAGTGGCCAATGCCGATGGCCCTACACCAGTCACCCGGCAGGCAATCCCATGGTCAGCGGCATACTGCAGAACTTTGTCGCGCATAATACCGGCTACACCGCCGCCCTGCAGTGACGGGGTCAGCAAACCGCCGCTCTTCACCAAAAACACATTGCTGCGCGTACCCTCAACCAGGCGACCGGACAGATCCATCATCAGCCCTTCATCGCAGGCAGTATTAGCCAGTTCAGCCGCCGCCAATACCTGCTCAAGCCGATTGCCGTGCTTTATCCCGGCGAGCTCGGGATTACTCGCCAAGCGTGTATTGCACAACAACAACCTTGCTCCGCGCTGCCAACAGTCACTTCGCGGCGCCGACCATAGCGACAACAGCCGGTCAGCGCAATGATTAGAAGGTTGATAACCGCGGCCACCACTGCGGCGGTAACAGTGAATTTTTAGCACCTGGCGACCACAAGCCGACGCCATCACAGTGTCGCATTCGCGGCGCAATGCCGGCATATCAATATGCATTTGCAAGCGCCGCGCGCCCGCCTGCAAGCGCGCAAAGTGCTCCGCCAACCACAGCGGCCGGCCATCGTTCAGCAAAACGGTTTCAAATACACCGTCGCCATAGGCCTGGGCACGATTGGCAGCGAGTTCGTCAGCGCAGCCAAAGCCGTTAAGCAATGCCACAGTGGCGCCCCTTGGCAAGGCCGCACTCAGCCATCATAACGACTGAACAGCAAGCTGCCATTAGTGCCGCCAAAGCCAAAGGAATTGGACATCGCATAGTCAATGCGACGCGGCTGTGCGTGGTGAGGCACATAATTCAAGGTACAGGCCTCATCGGGCTCGTCGAGATTAATGGTCGGTGGCGCCACTTGGTCGCGGATAGCCAACACGGTGAAAATGGCCTCAACCGCACCAGAAGCCCCCAGCAGATGTCCAACCATCGACTTGGTCGAGCTCACCGCCAGGGACTCTGCGGCACTGCCCATCAAACTTTCAATGGCGCGACTTTCCGCGACATCGCCCGCCACCGTCGAGGTGCCGTGGGCGTTTATATAGTCCACCGCGGAGGCGTCAATTTCAGCATCATGCAACGCCGCTTGCATCGCCGCCCGCGCGCCCCGACCATCTTCTGGCGGCGAGGTCATATGGAAGGCATCGCAACTCATACCAAAACCCTTGAGCTCGGCATAGATATGCGCACCGCGTTTGCGCGCCATCTCGAGCTCCTCCAACACCAGCATGCCCGCTCCGTCGCCCAGCACAAAACCATCGCGCTGTTTATCCCAGGGCCGGCTGGCGGCCTGGGGATCGTCATTGCGTGTCGACATGGCCCGCGCGGCGGCAAAACCGCCCAGCCCCACCGGGGTTGTCGCTTTTTCAGCGCCCCCCACCAACATCGCATCGGCGTCGCCGTAGGCAATCATCCGCGCCGCCACGCCAATATTGTGGGTGCCAGTAGTACAGGCGGTTGCAATAGCGATACTCGGCCCCTGAAGATTGTGGCGAATAGCCATGATGCCCGCGATCATATTTATAATGGCGCCGGGAACAGTAAACGGCGACAGCTTGCGCGGCCCACTGTTCTCCAAAATCATCCGGCTGCTCTCAATCAAGCCAATACCGCCGATACCGGAGCCGATGGCCGTGCCCACACGCTCAGCATTGCTCTCATCTATCTCCAGACCGGCATCCGCCAAGGCCTGCTCAGCCGCGGCAACACCATAGTGGAGAAAGGGATCAAAGCGTTTGGCTTCCTTGGCAGACATATACTCGTCCACCACAAAGTTCTTCACACCGGCCCCAATCCGAGTCGCGAACGCGGATACATCAAAACTGTCAATCGCCGCAACGCCACTGCGACCATCGAGGATTTGCTGCCAGCTCTCCGCCACCGAATTGCCAAGCGGGCTAACCATCCCCATTCCGGTGACAACAACTCTACGCTTTGACATGCTCTCCTCCTAATCTTACAACTGCTTCCGGCAATACCAGCCCTGCAGACGTCCTACCAATAATTTACCGGCAGAATACTAACGTAATCCGTCGCATACTTTATCACCAGGCATAAAAAAAGCCGCTCTATTTGCATAGAAACGGCTTTTTATAACGGCAGCGCCGCTATATAGACTTACTGCAGATTTTCTTTGATGTAGTCGATAGCCAGCTTCACAGTAGTGATTTTCTCGGCTTCTTCATCGGGAATCTCGGTTTCGAATTCCTCTTCAAGGGCCATTACCAGCTCAACGGTATCCAGAGAATCTGCGCCCAGATCTTCTACAAAAGAGGCAGACTCCTGCACGTCGTCTTCCTTAACACCGAGTTGCTCTGCCACAATTTTCTTGACGCGTTCTTCAATGCTACTCATGGTCCTAAATGACTCCTAATTGATTTTAAAGTTTGGAGCGCCTGTGCCCGCCCTCAGGGGGCAGACCAGTCGTTCACCGAAATAGTGATGCGTACGGCCCAGCACTTGGGCGCTAATTCTACATCGACTGCCACGGCTTGTGCATAGCTAAAACTGAAAAAAACGGTATTTCTATAAAGAAATCCATATTTTTCAAATGTTTACGCCATATACATGCCGCCATTCACATGGATAGTTTCGCCGGTAATATAGCCCCCAGCATCACTGGCGAGGAAGCCGACCAATGCGGCGATTTCCTCTGGCTCCCCCAGCCGCTGCAGGGGGATCTGCCCTTTTAGCGCTTCACGCTGCTCATCCGGCAGTTTTTTAGTCATATCTGTATCGATAAAGCCGGGCGCCACACTGTTTACCGTGATACCCCGCGAACCGATTTCCCGAGCCAGGGCGCGGGTAAAGCCATCCATACCCGCCTTCGCCGCCGCGTAATTGGCCTGACCGGCATTCCCCATGGAACCGACAACCGAGCTGATATTAATAATCCGCCCCCAGCGCGCCTTGGTCATGCCCCGCAGGCTGGCCTTGGCAATACGGTAAAGCGAATTGAGGTTGGTATCAATAACATCAAACCACTCCTCTTCTTTCATCCGCATCATAATATTATCTTTGGTAATGCCCGCATTGTTGACCAGTATTGTCGGCGCACCGTATTGCTCAGCAATGGCCTTAAATACCGCATCAACCGAGTCCGAAGAGGCCACATTCAAGGTCATACCACAACCAGTGAGCCCCTGCTGGGCAAAGCTCGCAGAAATTGCCTCTGCACCCGCCTCTGAGGTAGCGGTGCCGACAACGGTATAACCCGCCTTAGCCAATTCCAGCGCTATCGCCTTGCCTATGCCGCGGCTAGCGCCCGTTACCAGAGCAACTTTATCCGTCATTATCTTGCTTCCTTTATTATTGCGCGACCGCAGCCAGTGCGGCCTCAAGAGATTCAGGGCTGTCAACATTCATGCAGTTCAAGGATTTTTGAATACGCTTATTCAAACCGCTAAGCACTTTGCCCGGCCCGCATTCCAGGGTATTTTCCACACCGGCATCTACCATTGCCTGCACACAGCTTACCCATTTCACCGCACTGTAAATTTGCTGGGTCAGCAATTGTTTGATCTGCGCCGGATCACTTTCTGTCTGCGCGTGGACATTGTGCACAACCGGAATAACCGGAGCATTAAGCTGCAAATCCGCCAGTGCTTGCGCAAGTTTTTCCCCAGCGGGGCGCATCAGCGAAGTATGGAAAGGCGCACTTACCGGCAATAGCATCGCCCGCTTGGCACCGGCGCCCTTTAGGGTATCGATAGCCGCCTCCACTGCGGCGGTGTGCCCTGCAATAACCACCTGCCCCGGTGAGTTATAGTTCACCGCCTCCACGACACCCGCGGTGTCATTGCAAATCTCCTCGATCCTGGCATCGTCAAGACCCAGCACCGCCGCCATCGCGCCCTCGCCCACCGGCACTGCCGTTTGCATGAACTGGCCGCGCGCGCGCACTAAGCGCACTGCGTCGGCAAAGTCGATCGCACCGGCACACACCAGCGCTGAAAATTCGCCCAGGCTGTGGCCAGCCATCATCGCCGGGCGCAGGCCACCCTGCTCCTCCCACAGTCGCCACACGGCAACACTGGCGGTGAGCAACACAGGCTGAGTGGTTTCGGTCATATTCAACTGTGATTGCTCGCCCTCTTGGACCAGCGCCCACATATCGTAGCCCAGCGCCTCGGAGGCCTCGGCAAATGTCTGCTTGACGCTTGAAAAAGCCTCACCAAGCTCCGCCAGCATGCCCACTTTCTGTGAACCCTGACCCGGAAAAACAAAAGCAAGTTTCTGCGCTTCCATCAGTACTGCATCCCTTTATACGTGAGTAAAACTATTTATTAAAAACTCGCCGCTTATAATTGTTCGGCGATACGTCGCGGCAACTCCTGCACCAGCGCCCTGCTGGTTTGGCGGATTGCCGCTAAAAAACTGGCCACATCAGAACTGCCGTGACTCTTAACTACCAAGCCCTTCAATCCCAGCAAAACCGCACCGTTGTAATGACGCGGATCGTGGCGGCGCTGAAATCCGCGCAAAACCGGCAACAGCAATAAACCCATCAAGCGCCCCCATACACTCTCACGCAATTGCTCGCGCAAGGCCCTGTTAATATAAGACGCCGTGCCTTCACTCACCTTCAACGCGATATTGCCGACAAAGCCGTCACACACCACTACGTCGACGCGATCGCTAAAGATATCGCCGCCCTCAACAAAGCCGATGTAATTGAGCCGCGGATCCGCCTGTAACACTGCGGCCGTATCTTTCAGCAGCTGCGTACCCTTCACCACCTCTTCGCCGTTGTTCAGCAAACCCACCCGCGGGGCTTCGACACCGTCCACCGAGGCACACAGCGCGCTCCCCATGACCGCAAATTGCCGCAGCTCATCCACCCCGCATTCAACGTTAGCGCCCAAGTCGAGCATATAGGTGTGATGCTGATCTGAGGGTATCGGCGCACAAATTGCCGGCCGCCGAACGCCTTCCAGGCGCTGGACGATGATGCAACCCATAGCCACTAACGCACCGGTATTACCCGCACTCAGTACTGCCGACACCTTGCCATCGCGGAGTAACTCTAGTGCTACGGCCATCGACGACTCGCGCCTACCGCGCAGCGCCTGCGCGGGTTTATCGTCCATCCTCACCACATCGGGAGCGTGAACAATAGCCAGGCGCGCAAAATCGGCACTGGCAGCGGCCAATGCTTGACGAATTGCAGGCTCGTCGCCTACCAGGGTGATATGAAGTTGTGAATTCTCGTTCAGCGCGAGAACAGAGGCGGGAATAGTAGAACGGAGACCGAAGTCTCCGCCCATTGCATCAACGGCTAATCGCAGTGATGCCACGCAAATGTTAGTCGTCTTTACCGGCGACTACTTTACGGCCACGGAAGAAACCGTCAGCAGTAACGTTATGGCGCAGATGCTTTTCACCGCTAGTCTGGTCTACTGACAGCGCTGCGCTGGACAGTGCATCGTGAGACCGACGCATGCCGCGACGAGAACGGGTCTTTTTGCTTTTCTGAACAGCCATGGCTCAACAATTCCTCTTTACTTAATCTCGGGGCTTTAATGACCCCAGCACAGAAAACGGCGAATCACCCTTTTCTTCACTTCCGGCGCCTTCCGGCGCGGGGTAATCTACTGGCGCAGCAGTTTTACAATCACTCTTGTCGTGGTAGTTAACAAAGGGCGTGCTGACAATCAGCTCATCCTGCAATAACTCGTCGAGCTCCAATAATTCCTCCCCGAGAATCACCGGGTCCAGTGATTTCGGCAAAGCCTTGGCCTGCTCTTCAGTCCAGACAATTGCTAGCGCAAATTCCGCCACAACTTCAATGGGCATTGGCTGCAAACAGCGCTCACAGCTAACGTTCACCGCGGCACTCGCCTTCCCATCTATTCGGTAAAACCCTTGCTCATCGCGGTACAACTGAATATCGGCCAACACTTCACCAACATCAGACGCGAGTCCCGAAGCAAAGCGCGGCAGCTCGCTGACGCTTACAATCGCACTTATTTCTGCAGCACTGACACAGAGTTTCCTCGCATCGAGCTGCTTGGGCAGGGGCTGTCTTTGCATAAGCGCGCAATCATAGGGATTTGCCTGCCTGATGTCAAAACAAAATGCCGTATTTTTAGGCGCTTAGCAGCCCCCTTGACGACAGTTCCGGGCAGCGTGATATTTTCGACCGCCACACACCAGGAGCCGGCAAAAAAACACCGGCACATTACCGCGCTCACGCGCTTTTGCTACAGTACAGCCAACACCACCCCAGGACCCACCATGCCCACTCGCAAGCCCACCATTATCCTCGCATCCTCGTCACCCTATCGCCGAGAACTACTCAGCCGCATCGGCATAGCAGCCCAATGCCACGCCCCCGACATCGACGAAACCCCCTTCGACAACGAAGCGCCAGCGGCCCTAGCCGCCCGGCTGGCAATCGCCAAAGCCCAACACATTGCCCGACACCACAGCAATGCCCTGATTATTGGCAGCGACCAAGTTGCCGAACTCGATGGCCAGCCACTCGGCAAACCGGGCAGCCGGGCTCGCGCCATTGCACAACTGCAGGCCTGTTCAGGCAAAACCCTGGTCTTTCACAGTGGACTCTGCCTTATTAATAGCAACAATCAGCGACAACAACACTGCGTCGAACGCTTTGCCGCCAGCTTCCGGACCCTCAGCCAGCAGCAAATACAGCGCTACGTTGATCGCGAACCCGCCCTAGATTGCGCAGGCAGCTTCAAAATGGAGGGCCTGGGCATCAGTTTATTTCGCAGCCTGAACGGCCGTGACCCCAACAGCCTAATCGGCCTGCCCCTCATCAGGCTTATCGACTTTCTAGAGGCAGAAAACTACCCAATCCCCTAGCGCTGCAGGCGAGCAATCTCGCCGTGCAGCTCGTCAAAACAATCGATAACAGCCAGCGGCTCCCAGCGACGCAGGCGATCGGGGTGATGCACCCCATAGCTAACACCTATAGATGGAATAGCAAAACGCGAGGCCATCTCCAGATCGTACTCGGTATCCCCCACCATCACAGCCTCTGCGGGCGACACCCGCAACTCTTCACAAAGCTCACGCAACATCAAGGGGTCCGGCTTAGAGGCCGTCTCATCGGCACAGCGGCTCGCCGCAAACAACCCCGCCTCTGGCAAATGCGAGAACACCCGATTTAAGCCCTTGCGGCTCTTGCCCGTCGCCACACACAAAGTATGGCCGTCGCCATGCAGCCGCCTGAGCCCCTCTGCCACACCGGCAAAAAAAGCACAGGGCCGCCTATCCGCCTCAACAAAGCAGCGCGCATAGGCATCGCGTATCGCCAACACCTCTAAGCGCCCGCACTCCGGATACAAGGTGGCGATAGCAAGAACCAACTCCAAGCCAATAATATCGCGGATATCCGCCGCCGACCTGGGGGCAACACCACAGGCCTGCGCCGCCTGCTGCATACAGGAAACAATCTTGTCAGACGAATCCAGCAAGGTTCCATCCCAGTCAAATATTATCACCATATCAATTACTTAGCCTTGCCATCTAAAACCAACTGCAACTCATCAGGCAGCGGCGCCTGCACCGATATCCGCCGCCCTTCCAACTCAAAGGACAGCGAGTGCGCATGCAAAAACAAGCGCCGCAAACCGCGCTCTCGAAATCGCCGATTCAAATCGTCATCACCGTATTTGTCATCGCCCAATATCGGATGGCCCGCATACTGGCAGTGCACGCGAATCTGGTGAGTCCGCCCAGTAATGGGCCTAGCCTCCACCAGGCTTGCGCCGTCAATGCGCTGTAACAACTGATACTCCGTCAGCGACACCTTACCCTCCAATCCCGCACGCACCATGCGCTCACCAGACTGCAGGACATTTTTCTGCAGGCGCACATTCACCTGCTGCTTACGCGCCGGCCAACTGCCCGCCACCAGCGCCAAATAACGCTTATCAACCGCATGCTTTTTCTGAAGAAGATCATGCAATCCCTTGAGAACTGAACGTTTTTTTGAAATCATAACGCAGCCAGAGGTATCCCGGTCCAGGCGGTGCACCAACTCCAAATGCCGCTGCTCCGGATATAGCTGACGCAGTGACTCAATCAACCCCAGCGACACCCCACTGCCGCCGTGCACCGCCAGCCCCGACGGCTTATTCACCACCATCAACCCCTTATCCTCATAGAGAATCGCATCGCGAATCCGCACACCCAGCGACTCAGATACCGACGGCACCTCGCGCTGGGATACACGCACCGGCGGAATCCGCAACACGTCGCCAGCCAGCAACTTATACGCAGGCTTTGCCCGGGCCTTGTTTACCCTGACCTCACCGCGCCGCAATATGTTATAAATCTTTGACTTAGGGACACCTTTTAACTCCCTCATCAAGAAATTATCGAGCCGCTGCCCGGCAAAATCCTCAGAGACCGTCACAAAGCGCACGGTGGGATTGATCAATCCGTCTGAACTCACGTAAAACCTCGGTAAATCATTGAGACAGCTACTGAATCCTGTTATATTCGCCCGGTAGCCGTTGGGACCGGTTCCCGCCACAGCAGGGCTGTGTTGCAAGGGAAAACCGCCGACTGCCTACAGACTGGGGCAGACATCGCCAAGAGATTTGGCAGCGCCTCACCACGTGAACAAGCAGTGTACCGGCGGCATTCTAGCGTAGTGCCGGTACATAAAACATTGTGCTGCTGAGATTTGCCGGCACCGCAGATGTGATAGAACTCTGTAAGAGCGACGTACAAACAGACGTTACCGATATTCGGCGCTTATACCCCGCGCCTTGCGTATTAGACGAACGACGACCAGCGCGAAACCGTCGCGCCGAGTAGACAGCGGCGAAGAACATGCCGCACACAATGAGAACGCTGGCCGCACACGGCCCCGGCGCCCATAAGGCCCAATCGACTCATTGCAACGCTTATAGATGCTCAATCACATGAGCGGCCAGACAAATCCCAGCTTTCGGGATTTTATAGCTCATGAAAAGAATGTTAATTAACGCAACTCAGCCAGAAGAGTTGCGCGTTGCCCTCGTAGACGGGCAGCGGCTCTACGATCTGGATATTGAAAACCGCACTCGCGTGCAGAAAAAAGCCAACGTATACAAAGGCAAAATCACCCGCGTCGAACCCAGCCTCGAAGCTGCCTTCGTCGACTTTGGTGCCGAGCGCCACGGCTTCCTCCCCCTTAAAGAGATCTCCAAAGAATATTTTTACCGCAACCCGTCGGACGTTTCGGGCCGCGCCAAAATCAAAGATTTGGTCAAAGAAGGCACCGAAGTCATCGTTCAGGTCGAAAAGGAAGAGCGCGGCAACAAAGGTGCTGCCCTGACCACCTTTATCAGCCTCGCCGGCCGCTACATGGTGCTGATGCCCAACAACCCCCGCGCCGGCGGCATCTCTCGCCGCATTGAAGGCGACGAGCGCGCCGCCCTTCGCGACGCCCTCAACAGCATCAACATTCCCGACAGCATGGGCGTAATTGTGCGCACCGCAGGCATAGGCCGCAGCTCAGAAGAGCTGCAGTGGGACCTCGACTACCTACTCCACCTCTGGTCTGCCATCCAGCAGGCTGGCGAGGAGCGCAAGGCACCGGTACTGATCCTTCAGGAAAGCAACGTCATCATCCGCGCGATTCGCGACTATCTGCGCGACGACATTGACCAGGTCCTGATCGACTCGGAAGATTCCTACAACGAAGCCATGCACTTCGTTGAACAGGTAATGCCACACTTCAAAAACAAGGTGCGCTTCTACCAAGATCAGGTGCCGCTGTTTAACCGCTACCAAATCGAATCACAGATCGAATCCGCCTTCCAGCGCGAAGTGCAGCTGCCCAGCGGCGGCTCGATTGTTATCGACCCCACAGAAGCCCTGGTATCTATCGACATCAACTCCGCACGGGCCACCAAAGGCGGCGATATCGAAGAAACGGCACTGCAAACCAACCTCGAAGCCGCCGACGAAATCGCCCGCCAACTGCGCCTGCGCGACATCGGCGGCCTGATTGTGGTCGATTTTATCGACATGATGGCCGCCAAAAACCAACGCGAAGTGGAAAATCGTGTCCGCGACGCCATGGCCAGCGACCGCGCCCGCATCCAAACCGGTCGCATCTCACGCTTTGGCCTGCTCGAAATGTCTCGCCAGCGACTGCGCCCCTCCCTGGGTGAAACCAGCGCCAAAGTCTGCCCTCGCTGCAGCGGCCAAGGCACCATCCGCGACACCAAGTCCCTGGCCCTGTCTATTCTGCGTCTGGTAGAGGAAGAGGCTAACAAAGAGAAAAGCGCCGAGATCCGCGCCATTGTGCCGGTCAATGTCGGTTCTTACCTGCTAAACGAAAAGCGCACCGTTATCTATGCCATCGAACAACGGAGCAGCGTGCGGGTAGTGGTAATACCCGCCCCCCACCTGGACACACCGCATTTTGAGGTCGTGCGCCTGCGGGAAAGCGATATTGAAGGCGATGCCGAAGTCAGCTACAAAATTGCGGCAGAGGTCGAAAGCGAAGACGAGCTGAGCAAAACCGAGACAGCCAGCGCCGCGCCGGCCCCTGCTGCCGTTGTTCGCACCCTGGCCCCCAAAACGCCTGCCCCCGCTCCCGCTCCCACCCCGGAGCCCAGCAACAAAGAAAAAACCGTGCAGAGCGAAAGCAGCGAACCCGGCTTCTTTAGCAAACTCGGCAAGGGCATCGTCGCCCTGTTCAAAAGCGAAGAGCCCGAACCCGAGCCGCAGCCCGAACCACGCCGCCCAGCTAGCCGCAGCCGCAACACCGGTAACAATGGCAATCGCAGTAATCGCGGCGGCCAAAACCGCAACCGCAATCGCAATCGTCGCCCCAACGAGCAACGCGGCCGGACCGGGCAAAGCGACGCCAACACGGCTAACGAGCAAGACAGCGACAAGCGCGAACAACGCGGAGATAACCGTGAAAAACGCGGCGACGAGCGCAAGGATAACCGCGAAAAACGCAGCGAAGAACGCAGCGACAACCGCAATGCGGATCGTCGTGGCGGACGCGGCCGCAACCGCAATGAACGCGGCGGCAGTGATAAAGCAGCAGCAGAGCAACAAAGTAAAAACACCAGCCAGCAGCCCGAAACCACTACCGAGAGCAGCGACGGCAATGACAACAGCAACCGTCCCCGCCGCCGCGGCAACCGCCGTCCGCGCGGCCCCCAAGAGCGCAAACGCAGTGCAGTACCGGTAGACAGCCTGCCCGAGGAGGCGCGCAACAGCATTATTAGCGACGACGCCGGTCAAGCACCAAGCGCGAGCGACAATGCCGCGACAGCGACAAGTGCTGACAAGGCGACAGAGACCCCTCAGAGCAAGCCATCACCCGACTCAATGGCCGACGCTGTCGCAACTGAAGCGAAAAAACAGGATCTCGACACAGCACCAGCAAACGACGCAGCAATCAGCACTGCAGGCCCCATCGACAGCACCACAGGCGCTGAAGTCGAGCCCGCAGCCGCAGTTGAAGCCGAGCCCGCAGCCGAAGCCGAGCCCGCAGTTAAAGCCGAGCCCGCAGCCGAAGCCGAGCCCGCAGTTGAAGCCAAGCCTGTCACCCAGGAGACTGCCGAAGCCACGCCCCCGCAGCCGGAGCAAGCGAGCCCCGCCGCCGACGAGCCAGAGGCCAAGCAGCCCAGCGAAGCTAACACTGCATCGCAAACCCCTGTCGACGCCACGGCCCCCAGCACTGCCGCCAAACAAGAGCAGCCCGAGGCTGCCGCAACAGTAGCGAGTGCAACTGCAGATGCGCCGGCAAAACAGCAGGGCGGCAAGACGGCCAAAGCACCTAGTACCACGACCAGCCCCGTGGCCAAACCCCAGGGCAGAGCGGCCAACGACCCCCGGGTTGCCCCCCGGCCCGTTGAAAGCGTGAATATCACTACCGCCCAACCGCAGCCGCCGGCGCTGGATCCGAGTGTCATGGCCCAACCCGACCCCAGTCGGCCCAAGTTGCCGCGCGCCGCCAACGACCCGCGCAACTAAAGCGGTAAGAAAATACTCAAGCCCGGCAGCCGCCGGGCTTTTTTTGGCTAAATTTTAGCCACACCCAACTGATTTATAAGTCTTTTTTAGAAAGGCGCTTGTTTCAAAAACAAACCTAGGTATAATCTCGGGCTTCCGCGGAGGGGTGGCTGAGTGGTCGAAAGCACCGGTCTTGAAAACCGGCGACGGGCGACCGTCCCAGGGTTCGAATCCCTGCCCCTCCGCCATTCTTTCCTCCCTGCCCGACCTTGAAATACTCCCCAGCAACCACCATTTATTCCCTGTGACACGCTCAATGGCGTATATCGCGAAATACTGTCGTTTCAAGTTTCCAAACGCTGCGCCAGTGCGTATCATCAGTTGAGAAGTTGCTTTTTACACACGGAGTAAATCATGCAAGACAAAGCTGTTTTTCAGTCAACTACTGCAACAGCCCCCGCCGTTGAAGTCAGCAAAGTGCTGCGCAATACCTATATGCTGCTGGGGCTAACCCTGCTTAATAGCGCGCTATTTTCGGGTTTGGCGATGGCCATGGAAATTGGCCGAGGCGCCGCTCTCGGACTGTCCCTAGGCGGTTTGGTGATGCTGTTTGTCGTCAATGCTACCGCCAACTCAGGCAAGGGCCTGGTAGCAACCTTTGTCTTCACCGCACTGATGGGCGCCGCACTAGGCCCCATGCTCAACGCCTATCTTTCGCTACCCAATGGCCCGCAATTAGTTATGCAGGCACTGGGCGGTACGGCGCTGGTATTTTTTGGTCTGTCAGCCTATGCGCTCACCACGCGTAAAGACTTCTCCTTCCTGGGTGGCTTTTTAATGGTCGGCCTGCTGGTCGTTGTTGTCGCCGGTATCGCTAACATCTTTTTCCAGGTTCCCGCGGTCTCACTGGCCATCTCCGCAGCGGCGGTATTTATCATGTCGGGCCTGATCCTGTTTGATACCAGCCGTATCATTCACGGCGGCGAGACCAATTACATCCGCGCCACCGTCGCGCTGTACCTGGATATCTACAACCTTTTCGTTCACTTGCTGCACCTGCTGGGTGTATTCAGCGCTGACGATTAATCCTTTCTCCCCCGTCTATGACGGGGGAAACCCGCTCTCGCCATGCGTTTCGCCATTATGCTTAGCGGCCCTGCCGGGCAAGCCAGCCACCAGCACGCACTGAAATTTTGTCAGGCCGCCATTTCCGCCGGACACCAACTCCTGTGCGTGTTTTTTATCGGTGACGCGGTAAAAAGCGGCGCGACTGTAAGCCCAGCTGCCGCCGAACAACTGCGCTGGCAACAGCTTGCCAGCACCGCCGATGTAGAACTGACCCTGTGCAGTGGCAGTGCCAGTCATTGCGCTATAGGCACAGAGCAACTCGCCGACCACTTTGCCTTGGGCGGCCTCGGACTTTGGCAAGACGCAATCAGCCAAGCCGACCGCTGCCTGCGCTTTGGAAACTAAGCGATGCTCATCCTGATCAGCCAGGCCCCGGCACTCAAACACGCCTGCGACATCGCACTGACCACCCTGGTATTCGGTGGCCAGGCCGAAATAGTGCTTTGGCCCCAAGCCCAGCGGGCACTGCTGACATCGCCCGCGCTGTGCCAGCAGCTACAGGAATTTGGCATCAGCGCCTTGCATTGCCTGAATGCAGCGCGGCAACACCGCAAGCAACAGCTGGATTTTCTCCCGCTAAGCGAAACCGAGCTATCCAGGATGATCGACAGCAGCGCACAGGTACTCAGCTTTTGAGCCGCCTGCATATTCTCCAAACTAGCGACAGCTTGCAGCGCGCCCTGCCCTGCATCGCCCCCGGCGACACGCTCATTTTTTTTCCTGAGGCCCTGGCTGCCAGCGCAAGCGACACACCGCGACACGATGTTATTCAATACCGCTTAGACGACGGCAGCGGCAAGAGCTCAACACTGCCGAGCATCGACTATTCCCGCTTTGTTAGCCTGTGCAGCGAACACAGCCACTGTCTTAGCTGGTAAAATCTCTGCTATTAGCACGGCACCCTAGGTGCCTCAATCGCCTTCCCGTTATATAGGGCCACCATGACAGAACACCCCTTCGCAAAATATGTGCGCATTCTCGGCAAAGGCAAATCCGGCTCGCGCTCGCTGGAGTTAGATGAAGCCCGTAATGCCATGGGCATGATTCTAAGCGGTGAAGTTGAAGACGTGCAGCTAGGCGCCTTTTTGATGCTGCTGCGGGTAAAAGAAGAGAGCCCGGAAGAACTGGCCGGTTTTGTACTCGCGGTACGCGACCACCTAGATGCCCCCAGCCTAAACGTGGACCTGGACTGGGCAAGCTACGCCGGCAAGCGCCGGCAGCAGGCCTGGTACTTACTGGCCGCCCTGGCACTGGCCGATAGCGGCCTAAAGGTTGTTATGCACGGCGCCGCCGGCCACACCGCGGAGCGCGTTTACAGCGAGGCATTACTACGTGAACTCGGCGAGCCCATCGCCCAGCAGTGGTCAGATTGCCAATCCGCACTGGCGCAGCGCAACTTTTGCTACCTGCCCCTGCCGCTGATATCGCCAGCGCTGCAGCGCATGATTGATTTGCGCCAGCAATTCGGCCTGCGTTCTCCAGTGCACAGTCTCACCCGCTTAATTAATCCCTTTGCCGCTGACTATTCCATGCAAAGCATTTTCCACCCCGCCTATGCCGACAGCCACCAACGTGCGGCAGCACTGCTGGGCCAAGCCCATGCCGCCGTTTTCAAGGGAGAAGCCGGGGAAGCCGAACGCAAGCCTGAAGCGCTGTGCAAAGTGAAATACGTACACGATGGCGAACTCAGCGAGCAGCAATGGCCCAAGTTACTCGACGGCCGCCAGCCCTGGCAAAGTGAACTCAGCAGCGATGCCCTGCGGCGCGCCTGGCGTCATGACGAACTTGACGACTACGGCCGCCACGCCATTGTCGGCAGTATTGCCATCGCCTTACAACTGCGCGATGCCAGCCTAGATTGCGACACGGCAATGACATCCGCCCGCGAGCTTTGGGCAGACCGCCGCCGCGACCGCCTATAAAGAATCGAGTACTGCCAAACCATGAGCCACACTATTCAAGCCCACGATTACGATGCCCTGCTAGCTGACAAAGCCCAACGCTGTCGTCAGCTCTTTGCGGAGCTGGCACTGCCCTCACCGCAGGTTTTCACCTCGGCACCCGAGCACTACCGGATGCGAGCCGAATTCCGGATTTGGCACGACGGCGACGAGCTGTACTACGCCATGTTCGACCCCGCCGCC
>NZ_JBFIGO010000006.1:0-75575 GCF_041602295.1 Spongiibacter sp.
CCTTCTTCGTGCCCCTCTTCTTCGTGGTGATGAACACCGGCAGGAATACCGTAGTTACTGTCCAAATTACTGTAACTGACACCGATATAACCGCTCTCAATCGCGCCGCGACTAAAGTGATAGGACGTCCCGACGCTCTGCAGGCGGCTGCGACCGTCGGCATTGGCCAAGTAACCCTGCGAGCTTTCTTCCAGCTCTTCAGGATCATCGGCAGCCTGCGGATTCAATGATGAACCGGGGATGTCGGGATCAGCCCAATCACGGTATAGCGACTGGATATTGAACGCCCAATTACCGGCGCCGCTCTCTAAGCGCGCCACACTCGTGCGACCATCATCCACTGTACTGCCACGAAGCTCCGCCGCCACCGCGACGCCATCGCGATGGCGACTCGGTATGACACCGTCGATCACATTCACCACACCGCCAATCGCGGCGCTGCCATACAGCAGCGTTGCCGGGCCGCGCAACACCTCTATGCTATCGGCAAATAACGGCTCCACAGAGACGGCATGATCGGCGCTATTACTCGACACATCCAGGCTCGGCAGACCATTGCGCAAGACCTGTACGCGAGGCCCCTGATGCCCGCGGATCACCGGCTGCCCAACACCGGGACCAAAACTCGCTGAGCTCAGCCCCGGTAGATTATTCAGTGTGTCGCCCAACGTAGCCGCCGCCTGGCGCCGCAGCGTATCGGCATCCAAAACCGTCACTGGCAGCGCCGTTTGCGCCTCTTTTTTATGCGCGGCGACCGATACAACAACGTGCTCCATCGGGGGTTTATCGACCGGCGTTACCGCGCTGTCGGAAGGCAGTGACTCAGGCGACAGACCCCAAACCACAGGCGACAACACAGCACTTAAGCTGATCCAAATAGGTTTCATACTTCTATCCTGTAAAAAAAATGGCATTAACACGCGCCACAATGCGCGGCGGTGCAATCTTTTCTTCGCTTGGTTTCAGGATAAAAGGAAAGGCGGCGCCCTTGCGGGCGGCGAATATAGCGCGGCTGACTTGCCAGCCAGTGGCTGGTAGGTCGCCAGTCGCTGGCCGGAGGTAAAACTACCACCCAAGCCAATATGGCTAGACAGCGCTGCATTAGCACCCTGGTGGTATAGCAAACACTCCTCAACAACCTCGTGGCTGTCGAGATGAATATGCTCGGCCTGAAGCCACGCCGACCAGCTCAAGCACAGCAGAAGCAGTGCGAGTAGCAGTGAGCGGTAGCGCGGCAACGACAATCCGTACACGGTGGGCTTAACTCAGTTGCTTAATCGTCAAAACTCATGCCGAGGCGACGTCCCACCAGCTCGTAGGACTCAACAACATTACCCAAGTCCTGGCGAAAGCGGTCCTTGTCGAGCTTTTCTCGGGTGTCTTTATCCCAGATCCGGCAGCCGTCGGGGGAGAACTCATCGCCCAGATAGATTTCGCCATCGCTGAACACACCAAACTCCAGCTTGTAGTCGACCAAAAGCATGCCGGCGTCTAGAAACAGCGCTTTGAGAATGTCGTTAACTTGGTAGGTCAATTCGCGCATACGCGCCATCTGGGCATCGCTGGCCCAACCAAAACTGCGAATATGCGACTCGTTAATCATCGGGTCGTGCAGCGCGTCATCTTTCAAGAAGGTCTCAAAAGTCGGTGGTGACAGCTCCAAGCCTTCCTCCACACCAAGGCGCTTGACGATAGAGCCGGCGGCAATATTGCGAACCACACACTCAATAGGGAACATCTCCAAGCGCTTCACCAGCGCCTCGCTATCGTTGAGCAGGCGCTCAAAGTGGGTCGGCACGCCGGCCTGCTGCAGCTTTTCCATGATAAAGGCATTGAACTTATTATTGACCATGCCCTTGCGATCAAGCTGCTCCACCTTCACACCGTCAAAAGCCGAGGTGTCGTTTCTAAAGGTCAGAATAAAACGATCCGGGTCATCGGTTCTAAATACCGATTTTGCCTTACCCGAATACAATTCCTCACGTTTTTCCATGGTCTGCCTCACTCGCCTTATGCGATATCCAGCCAGTCAAAACCGGCTTGTTGATCTGCGGACAGCAGTGCTTCACTGTTCGCTAAAATGGGTTCCACCGCCGCCCTGGCTAACTCGGGGGTGTTATTCTGCTCACTCAAATGCGCCATCACCACATGCTGCAGGTGCTCGACATTGACACTGTGCAACAGCTCGGCAGCCTGACTATTATTCAAATGCCCCCAATCTCCGCCCACCCGGCGCTTCAATGACGGCGGGTAGGGCCCCTGCTGCAACAGTGGCACGTCGTGGTTACACTCAAGCAACAGTGCATCGCAGTCGCGATACTGCTCTCTCACAAACGGCGTAATACTACCCAAGTCAGTCAGCAAGCCGAAGGTCTTTTTTCGGTAACGAAACACAAACTGGCAGGGTTCACGGGCATCATGGGGCACCGCCACAGGCATCACGGCAAAGCCGCCGATATCCACGCTCTGTCCCAAAGACAGTCGCTGCCATTTGTCATAACGGCGCATGTCCCGGTAATCTGCGGTGCCAAAACTGCTATACACCGGCAAGCTGTACTTGCGGGCCAGCGGCAACACACCCTTGATATGATCGCCGTGCTCATGGGTTACGAGAATAGCGCTCAGTGAATCTGCCGAACGCCCGAGCCGCGCCATGCGCCGCTCGGTTTCCTTGATGGTAAATCCACAGTCCACCAGCACGCAGGCCTGCTGTGACTCGACCAGCGTGGCATTGCCTTTACTGCCACTACCGAGCGAGGCAAAGCGCATCAGTGCAGATATCCCATAATCCGCTTGAGCAGGACCTCCCGCTCTTCATTGCCCAGGCGACGGCCTTTCTGGTAGTTCAGCAGGATCACCGACTCGCCTTCGGCAACCGGCTTCATCTCCACCACGTAGCGGCTGCGCTTAGCCTTATTGGCACCAAAGAAGCCGCTCAGCCAGCCGCCTTCCCGATCTTCGGGGGCAACATAGCTCAGCCAGTATTTATTCACCGCTGGCGCCTCGTCTTCGATCTCAAAACCGGCCTTGTTCAGCGCCAAGCCCAGCGCAGCCCACGCTCGCTGATAAGGCAAGAACAGACGTAAATAGCGCTCTTCGCCCTCACCTTCGATAAAGATTTTACCCTTACTCTTACCCCCGCGCTTAGCCAGGATAGAAACCGACCCCTGGCTTTCACTGTCGGCCAAAAACTGCGCCAACACACGCGCCATCTGCCCCTCTCGCTGGGGGTCAGTAGATTGCCCAGGCCAGGGCTGCTGCACGGAGCCCTGCTGCACCAAAATATGTACTTCGCTGGTCCCCGTCTGCACACCGTGCTCTAAGCGAAAACGAAAACGCTCCTGTGGCGCACCTTCTTCAACCACCCGCCACTGGGTTTCGAGAATGCCCTGTTCATTGTCCAAATTCGCCAGCACCAGCCCGGCGCGGTCCAGAAATACCCGCACCCGCGGCCAGACTTGGCCGGGCTCGCCATCGAGTAATATCCAGTGTTCATTGTCCAGGCGCTGAATTTTCACTTCAGCGGTGCCCACATTTTTAGTCAGCTGCTCTGGGCGCGGCGCCTCGAACTCGCCGGGCAAAGCCTGATGGTCGCGAATACCCGGCACCACGTAGCGATCATCTAGCGACGCCGAGGACACGCCGGCAGGCAGTACCAGCGCCTCGCTGAGCTGGGCGCGGCGGTAATCGTGAGAACGGTCGCGGAAGGTACCACAGGCACTCAGTGCCAGCAGGCTGACAATCACCAAGGGATAACGGACGGTGCTAAAACGCATTCGCATATTCACTTATTAGTTAGCGCCTATCACAGGCGGGGTTACAGCAGGCCGGCCTGCTGAAGCGCGGCACGCAATTGTGGCTGCGCGCCTTCACTGAGTGGCGTCAACGGCAGACGGATGCCCTCTTCCATTTTACCCATGGCGTGCAGTGCCCATTTCACCGGAATCGGATTTGATTCAACAAACAGGCGCTCATGCAGTGCTAGCAGCGGCGCATTGGCGGCCTCTGCTGCGGCTCGATCACCCGCCATGGCCGCATCACAAACCGCTTTCATCGCCGCCGGCGCAACATTGGCGGTCACCGAAATATTGCCCTTACCACCCTGCAACATCAGCTCCATAGCGGTAGCATCATCACCCGATAACACCGCCATTTTGTCACCTACGGCGTCAATCAGTTCCTTGCCGCGAGTAATATCCCCGGTGGCATCTTTGATGGCAATAATATTGCGGTGTTCGGCCAGGCGCACAGCGGTGGCATTCTGCATATCACAGGCAGTACGGCCCGGCACATTGTAGAGAATCTGTGGAATATCCACCGCGTCTGCGATGGCCATATAGTGACGGTACAAGCCTTCCTGAGTCGGCTTATTGTAATAGGGCGTTACCAGCAAACAGGCGTCGGCACCGACTTCGCGGGCGACTTCAGTCAGCTCAATCGCCTCACTAGTGGAGTTGGCACCGGTACCGGCCACCACTTTGATACGGCCCGCCACCTGATCGACACAGGCTTTAATGAACATTTTGTGCTCATCCATGCCCAGCGTCGCCGACTCACCACTGGTGCCCACGGCAACAATACCGTCGGTACCCTGCTCAATATGCCAATCAATCAAGCGGGACAGCGCCTGCCAGTCGATGCTGCCATCGCTGTGCATAGGGGTAACCAAGGCGACAATGCTGCCGGTAATCATGCCTGAATCTCCAGAATTTTCCGCAAGCCGCCAATGGTACTGGCCCGAGAGGCCCAGCTCAAGGGCGATTTCACCGCGACCACAGATTCACCGCAACGACCGGAAACATTGCCGCTCGGCGTCGGTCTAAACGGCGTATAATGACAGCGCTAACGGCTGATGTTGCTACTGATCCGCCCCACAACCACAAAGAGGAACGTCATGAAGTTTATCGCCCCACTATTGCTACTACTGTTTGCCATTAGCGGCAACGCCGAGCAGTGGCGGACCGACCCTCTCACCCCGCTTGATCAGCGCTACATGGAAGATCGCCGCCAAGAACTCAACAGCCTCGCACAGCTGTCCTTGGGGCGAAGCTTTGGTCACGGCCGCAGCAGTGACCTGAGGCTTATTCAAGACATCCTCGACCGCAACTTGGTCGGCGCCGGGGAAACCGCCAAACTACAAGCCATGGGCATTATACTGGGCGACCACCTGCGCCGTGAAAATGGCCTGCGCTGGGTCATATACAGCGACCGCAAGGGCCGCAGCCGCGCCCTAGAAGTACCGACCAAAGACGAATTCCTGTTCCCGGTGACTCAGATCTCCAGCCGCGTTCGCGTGGGCGCCGAGGTCGATGTGCAGGCAATCTACGAAAAGCTGGAGCGTGAAACCGCCCGTATAAAGAAAATGATCATCATTCGATGAACATCGGCGCAGCTAAATAAGGCGCCCTGAAAGCTCTAGACCACCGCGGCAGGGCGCCGCAGCGGCCGGCGATCACGACACACCGAGATACAACAGCAGCAGGGGAATAGTTACGAAGCTAATCAGCGTCGAACTCACGACCATGCCGGCAATCGCAGCTGGCTGACGCCGGTATTGCACCGCCAGCAGATAGTTAAAAACCGCCGCCGGCATTGCCGACTGCAGCAATATGACCTTGCGCGTCATCCCCTCCAGCTCAAGGCACCACACCGTGGCGAAACCCGCCGACAGCCCGAGCAGCAACCGAGCAGCCCCGAGTAACAGTGCCCGCCGCGCCGCCGACACTCGCAAAGAGGCCAGTGACACGCCAAGGGTAATCAGCATCAGCGGGATCGACATGCCGCCGAGAATACCCAGCGTATTGGCAGCCGTCGCGGGCAACTGCCAGTCGTAAAACACCAGCAACGCAGCGAACACGCCCGCGTAAATAATCGGTGAACGGCTCACGGCAACAAGCGCTGCGCGACCATTAAGCACCGCCACACCCAGGGAAAAATGGCATACCGTAGTGGCCAAAAAGAGCCCCAATGCCATGGCCAAGCCTTCTTGACCAAAGGCAAACAGGCTGATTGGCAAGCCCATATTGCCGAAGTTGCCGAACATCAGTGGAATCAGAAAATCACGCAACCCAAGCCCCAGCAAGCGGCAAACCACGGCGCCGAAAAGCGCCGTCCACGCCAACATCACCAGACTGGCCAATAACACCCGGCGCAGCTGCAACGGGGAAATATCGATGCCGCCCAGAGTCGCAATAATTAGCGCTGGCGCCCCGACCCACATCACTATGCGGCGCACAAACTCCTGATCGAAGGGCTGGTCGAAACGCACCCAAAGCAGGCCTAATAAGGCACACAACAGCACCGGCAGCATGATCGGTAGCAACGGAGAAAACAGCGCAAACATGGCGGGGCCTAGGACGAAAACACAGGCTCACAGCGCGCCGCCGGCAGCGGCGCACTCGAGAAAGGGGCTTTAAAAACCGTCTGGACGCAACATCGCGTCGTGACCACCGTCGATAAACACCAGCGAGCCCGTCATATACTCCCCCGCAGGACCAAACAAGACGTTTACCATTTCGGCAATTTGCTGGGGCTGGCCAATACTGCCCAGCGGTACAGTGTCGCCAAAGTCACGCATCGCCTGGCCCAACTCTTTGTCGTCCAGCACTTTGTCGGTGAGTGGCGTCCTTACGATCCCCGGCGCCACACCATTAATGCGAATACCGCGCCGTGCAAATTCACCACTGCGACGCCGCAGCCAACAACAGATTGCATGCTTGGAACCCGCATAGGCAGAGTGAGTGTCGCGACTGTCCGCCAGCTCACAAGCCTCCTCTTCCTTGCCGTCGAGCAGTAGATCCACATAGTCATTGTGCTCAACCATCGGCGCCGAGTTCGAGGCAATCATCACAATGCGCCCCTTGCGCATCTCCAGTAAATCCAGCACCCCTTCAGTCAGCGCAACCGCGGCAAAGTAATTGATGCGAGCAATCAGTGAAGGCGGCCGCACCGAAGGGCCGACACCGGCACAGGGAATAAACCCGTCCAAACCGTCGGGACAAAGCTGGCGAATACCGTCAATCGCACGCTGGCGGCCGGCGTACTCGCTGAGGTCGGCGCAGATATCGCCATCGTTTAGATCGACCACAATGACCTTGTGACCATCCTGGCACAAACGTTCCCGAATAGCGGCACCAATACCTGTGGCACCACCGCTCATTGCATAAATTCCCATCATTTCCTTCCTTTGTTGTTTCAAGTCAACTCAGCTACTGGCAATCAACTCGCGTTTGCTGCGTTCATATTTACTCGCCGGGTCATTCACCGTCTGCTGCAAAGCGCGTGCATGCCGAGCGCGCAGCACCTGTTGGGCATCCGCTTTGCCGTAAAGGGTGTTGCGCTGCCAAGGCTGACGGCCCGCCGCGGTGATCCGCCACTCCATCTGCTCGGGACTGGTTTCCTCGCCGTGACTGGCACCCGCCGCACGGGTAATCGTTTCATTCATTAAGGTGCCACCGAGATCATTAACCCCGGCGTTGAGACAGGCCAATACCCCGGCCTCGCCCAGCTTCACCCAAGAGGCCTGAATATTGTCAATCAAACCGTTAAAGACCAGACGTGCAACCGCGTGCATCAATATCGATTCGCGGAAAGTCGGACCGCGACGCGCTCGCCCCTTCAGATAGATCGGTGACTCACTGGCGACAAAGGGCAACGGCACAAACTCGGTAAAGCCCCCACTGCGCCGCTGCAAATCAGCTATGGCCAGCAAGTGCCTCGCCCAGTTGTGGTAGCCATCGACGTGACCAAACATAATCGTCGCCGTGGTCGGCAGACCCACCCGGTGGGCCGTTTCCATCACCTCCAGCCACTGCGCGGTGTTGATTTTGTCCGGACACAGCACCGCCCGTACCTCATCGTCCAAGACCTCGGCCGCCGTGCCGGGCAGACTGTGCAGACCGTCAGCTTTCAGCTGCCGCAGATAGTCCTCCAGCGGCAGCCCCAGCGTTTCCGCGCCCTGCCAAACTTCTAATGGCGAAAAAGCGTGGACATGCATCTGCGGCGTCGCCCCGCGCAGCGTTGCCAAAATATCCAAGTAGGTCTGACCGGTATATTCCGGGTGGATGCCGCCCTGCATACACACTTCGGTAGCACCGCGCTGCCAGGCCTCGGTCGCTCGGCGGGCAATTTCCTCTGCACTGAGGTCATAGGGCCGACCGCGCAAGTTTTCGCTCAGCTTGCCCTTCGAGAACGCACAAAACTGACACTTGAAATAACAGACATTGGTGTAGTTGATATTGCGGTTGACCACGTAGCTGACGCGATCGCCGCAACGCTGCCGGCGCAGCGTATCAGCAGCCCGACACACCGCCGCAAAGTCATCATTGCGGGCTTCAAACAAGCGAACAATATCGGCTTCCGTCAACACCTGCTGCGCCTCGGCGCGACGCAAAATATCGGCAATGACGCTGCTGGCCTGTGGTCGCTCCTTAGCCAACAGCCGCAGCTCCTGTTCGGGCGCCGCCGCGACCTGGCCGGTCAGCCAACCATCAGTGCGCGGCAAGCCCTGACCGTCAACCAGCCTGAGCAGCTGCGGCAGTATTGCATCGTCCAACCAGCGCTCACCGTCGCGCACATAGCGCGGATAGATAGTCAGCCGCTCGTGCAAGTACTTGCCACTGAGGGCCGTCTCTTTAGCCAATCGTTCGACATGGGGCCAGGGCGCTTCGGGATTGACAAAATCTGGGGTCACTGGCGACACCCCGCCCCAATCATTGATACCGGCGGCGACAATCTGTGGCAGCACCCCGGGGCTGAGGTTGGGGGGCGCCTGAATACTCATCTGCGCGCCGAAGATCAAGCGCGCAACGGCAATTGTCCACAGCAGCTCATCGAGATCCGGCTCCGGTGCCGATGCCATTTTGGTGCCTTGTTTGGCACGAAAATTCTGGATGATGATTTCCTGCAGGTGACCGTGCTCGCGGTGCACACGGCGCAGCGCCAACAGCGACTCGATACGCTCGCAGCGGGTTTCGCCGATACCAATCAAAATCCCCGAGGTAAACGGCACCCGGGCCTCACCGGCTCTTCGCAACGTTGCCAGGCGCGCCGCTGGGGCTTTATCCGGAGACCCATGGTGCGGCATGCCCTTGTCACACAGCCGCTCGGCCGCAGACTCCAGCATAATTCCCATTGATGCCGACACCGGTCTGAGCATGGCAATCTCGTCATCACTCATGCAACCGGCATTAATATGCGGCAGTACCGATGTTTCGTCCCTTACCCGGCTCGCAACGTGGGCCAAGTATTCCAAGGTCGTCGCGAAGCCCATTTCGGCCAAGGCTTCACGGGCGGCACGATAACGCAATTCAGGCTTTTCGCCCAAGGTAAACAGCGCTTCCTTACAGCCTAGTTTTTCGGCCTCGCGCACCTGCCTCAACACCTCCTCAACACTGAGGAAGGCCCGCTCGATACGCTTTGGCGTTTTCGCAAAAGTACAGTAGTGGCAAACATCGCGACACAGCTGGGTGAGCGGGATAAACACTTTGCGCGAGTAACTCACCACGTTGCCAAAACCGCGATCGCGCAGCTGCGCGGCCGCAGCCGCCAGTGCCGCCGTGTCGTCACAACGGTGCAGCGCCAACGCCTGCTCGTCACTCAGCTCGCCGCTGAGAGCCACATCTATCAGGGGCTGAAATTCTATATTACTCATCGCTCAATTAGGCCCATTTCCACGCAACTCCTCGGACCGCTGATCCGCAGGCGGATTCATCTGCTGCAGTCGGCGGGCGATACCACTGCCCTGTAGATAACTCATCGTCTGCGGCGCCAGGTGCTGCCCCGCACTGTCATCGGCTGCGCGCTCAACCAAGGCCAACAGGTCGTCGCGGGTATCAATATCACTGGCCAAACCTTCGCTGCACTGCACCAACAGCTCCAATCCGGCCCTCTGGGCGGCGCGGCGATGGGCCGCCAAGCTGTGCTCGCCATAGTGCAGGGAAATTCGCTGACGCAGAGGCATCAATAAAACATTGCTGCCCCGGCGATGGCGGTCAGTCGCAATAACCATTGCTGGCACGGCGGCCTCCGCCTGGCGCGCCACCAGTGCCGACAATTCTGCGGCGTTAATCAACGGCAGGTCGCCATGCACAATCATCACATTTTGCGGCGCCGACGGCAGGCTGGCGATACGCGCCAGGGTCGCTTCCAACACCGCATTTAATCCGCGCCCCAACTCCGCTTCCGGCCAGCATTCCGCACCGAAGTGCTCGGCAAGTAGATGCGCGGCAGGGTCATCAGAAACAATCAACAAACGCTCACAAGCCGGCACCGATGACAGCACCGCCAACACATCTTCAACCATATGCTGAAACAAGGTGCGGCGCTCAGACACACTGAGGCAGCCAGACAAGCGCTGCTTGGCCTGCACAAAATCCTTGAGCGGTAAAACCAACCACATAGTGTTACGCCAGTTCCTCAATCAGTGACAAAGTTGCCGCAGCCAACTGCACTTTGGTATTCAGATCGCTCATCATACTCTGTGCAGCCCGACACTCGACCCCCATCCGGACGATCTCTGAACACTGCTCATTATCGTGCTCATCAATAATAAAGCCGTCGAGCAGCTCACCATAGTAACTGGCCACTGCCGCTGCCCGGCTGGGAATATTCAACTCGCGCATCATCTTTGCGGCCGGCCCTTTCACTGCCCGCCCGGAAATAATCGGCGAAACCGCGACCACGGGCACACCCGCCTCAGCAATGGCTTCGCGGCAACCCCGCAGCGATAAAATCGGGTCGATACTTAAAAACGGGTTAGACGGGCAAATGATAATACCGCGCAGCGCCGGGTCGGCCAGAGCTGCAATGGCCTCTGGATTTAACTCCGCCTGATCTATGCCGGCAAACTCAACACGCTCAACCGCCGGCCGGCACTGCTCGCGCACGAAATACTGCTGAAACTCCAGCTCGCCGATATCGGTAAATACCCGCGTGGCGACGTGCTGCTCAGTCATTGGTAACAAGCGCGTAGCGCTGCCCAGGCGCTGGGCCAATTGTCGAGTAACCGCCGTCAGGGACTGGCCAGCACGCAGCGCCTGCGTGCGAAATAAATGGCTGGCCAGATCCCGATCACCCAGCTGAAACCACTGCTGATCGTCAAGGCGACGCATCGCCTCCAGGGTTACCCAACTTTCATCGCGCAAGCCCCAGCCGCGCTGTTCGTCATTGAGGTCAGCAAGCGCATAGGTAATCGAATCGAGGTCTGGGCAAATCCGCAAACCCCAGTAGTCAAAGTCGTCAGCGGTATTGGCCACCACCGTCAACTGTGAGGGAGCGAGACAATCGGCCAACCCCCGCACCAGCTTAGCGCCCCCCACGCCGCCACTGAGCGCCACAAACTTGCCCGACACAAGCGGCTTAACCACTAGCGAAACATATCCCGCTCGCGATCGCGCAACAGCGCTCGCGAGCCGTCGTCAGACGGCCGCAACTTCGCGCCGCGCAACAGTACTACGGGGCTCCCTTCATCAGCCTGCCCCATCACATAGGACGCCGCCGCTGCCAATTCATCGGCCACCGCAATTTCGGTCACTTCCAACACGCGACCGAACAAGTCGGCATCACCAATGCGATTTTCCACCACCTCAAAACCGGCAGTGCCCAGCGCAAAGCCGACAGTACCATTGCGCCAGGCGCGACCGGCACTGTCGTTGATAATAACCGCGACCTCAACACCACAGCGTTGCGCCAAACCCGCACGCAAGCGCTGAGCACTGGCATCGGGGTCTTCCGGCAAGAGCAACAATTGCGGATCGTCATCACAATTGGGAATATTCGACTTATCGATACCGGCATTAGCGTGCACAACGCCCAAACGGTGCTCAACAATAACCACTCCTGGGCGTGCGCGCAGCACTTCGCGCGACTCGCGCAGCACCAACTCCATCTGCCGAGGGTCTTTATCACACTGCTCGGCCAGCGATTTCGCTTCCGCGCTCGCCTCCACCTCAGCCAGACGCACATAGCGCCCCTCGGCCTTGGAAAAGACCTTCTGAGCAAGAACCAACACATCACCACCCTGTAGGCGGAGTTGATTGGCCTCCAAAGCGGCCGCAACCAGCGCCGTCAAATCATCGCCCGGCTCAACCAGAGGAAACCCCTGAAGGGCGATGAGCTGCAGCTGTGAACTCGCCATTGCTGCGGCTTACTGGTCAACGCCGGTGAGTTTGATCCCGGCGTGACACTTATACTGTTTGTTAATAAAAATCAGCAGTGACGTCATCGCCTCAACTGCCGCGGCATTGGCTATGCTGCCAGCATGGAAGCCACGCAGCCCGGCGGCCTCAACCAGTTCAATCACACTGGCGCGGGCATCTTTGCTGTCGCCACAAACCAGCACGTCACAATCCAGCTCAGACCCCTCCTGCAGATGCACCGCCGCCACATTTTGAAAGGCAGACACCACCTTCACACCGTCGCCGAGAATCTGCTGGGCGATCTGGCCCGCCGAGCCCTCTTCAGGCAATTGCACCCGCGCGACTTTGGGCGGCACTAGGGGCACCGTCACGTCGACCAAAATTTTCCCCTGCAACGCAGCACGCAGGGCCTCCAAAGTGCCCCGTTGATGGGCGAAAGGCACCGTCAGCGCTGCAATATCAGCCGCCTCCGCGGCGGCTTGGTTGTCCATTGCCTCCACGGCCACCGCGTCAACACCGCGCTCCGCCATCAGCGCTTTGAGCTCGGCAACTGCCTGCTCCGCCTTTTCTTGGGTACGCGAACCAATAATGACCCGGTAACCCGCCTGCGCCCAGCGCCGAGCCAGACCGGTCCCCAAATTGCCGGTACCACCAAGAATCGCAATCACTGCACTGTTGGACATATCAAACACCTTTTACTTGTCATTGGGAGATGTTATGCGCTGAACACACAACACCGCGGCGCCGCAGCGGCGCCGTCGAAGCCGGATCAAAGCGCTAGTGTATACAGAGCGCTGTGCCACTGACACTGACAAAACAAGTCATTTGCGCATAAAAATACGGTCATATTAAAAAGTTGGCTAAAGCGCTAAACTGTCGACCTTCAATCTCGCGGCGCAAACGGCGCAAACAGACGCCGGCGCGCAGCAGTAAAACACTAACACGACAGGGTACAAGGTAGGTAAGCGGTAATGCAGAGCGCACTGGATTTTACAGGAAAAGTAGTAGTGGTCACCGGCGGCGGCAAAGGCGTGGGCCGGGGGATCAGCGAGCAGTTTCTGGCGGCGGGCGCCGAGGTGGCAATCTGTGGCCGCAGCATCCCCGATAGCCTGCCCAGCGCCGATGGCCGCGAAGCCTGGTTCCGCGCCCTGGATGTTCGCGACCCCGACGCAGTGCAGGGCTTTATCAACGAAATTGTTGCTGAATTCGGCCGCATTGATGTCTTGATTAACAATGCTGGCGGCGCCCCCTTCGCCGATGCAGCGACAGCCTCACCGCGCTTTTCGGAATCAATCGTGCGCCTTAACCTACTCGCCCCGCTATTTTTCGCTCAAGCCTGCAACGCCGTTATGCAGCAGCAGGCCAGTGGTGGCAGCATTGTTAACATCGCCTCAGTCAGCGCGCAACGCCCATCTCCGGGCACCGCAGCCTACGGCGCAGCCAAAGCGGGCCTGCTGAATCTCAGCAGCTCTCTGGCCGTGGAATGGGCCCCCAAGGTGCGCAGCAACAGCATCATTGCCGGCCTTATCCGCACCGAACAATCACACCTGCACTACGGCGATGAAGCCGGCATTGCCGCCGTCGGCAACACCATTCCACTGGGGCGTATGGCAATCCCCAAGGATATCGCCGAAGCCTGCCTATTCTTAGCTAGCGATATGGCCAGCTATATCAGTGGCGCCGCTCTGACGGTACACGGCGGCGGTGAAAAACCGGCCTTTCTCGACGCGGCCAACGCCGGCAACGACAAGTGACCACCGCGGCCGCCCGGCGGCCGCAATCACTACAGAACACGCACGATTTTCAGCGCGTTGGTGTGATTGTCGACGCCAACCTGATCGCCCATCGTCATCAAAATAAGGTCGCCAGCGGCAACCTCAGCTCGCGCCTTTAACGCCTCAATACAGTCTTCGACGGCGGGCGCGGAACTTGGACTAGGCATAGCAAACACCCCGCGATACAAGCTGACCCGCCGGCAGGTGGCAGCGTTGCGACTAAAGGCAAAAATAGGAATACCTGAGGTCAAGCGGGACATTAACAGCACCGTGCGCCCGGTTTCCGTCAGCGACACAATCGCCTTGACCCCCTGCTGATGATTGGCCGCATACACGGCGCTCATTGCCAGGGTTTCCTCAACGGAATCAAAGCTGCGCTCGATCCGGTAGCTGGACTTGCGCGCAGACGGGTAGCGCTCCGCCCCCTCGCAATTGCGGGACATTGCCTTCACCGTTTCCAGCGGATACTGCCCCGCGGCGGTCTCCGCCGATAGCATCACCGCGTCGGTACCATCGAGCACGGCATTGGCGACATCAAAAACCTCGGCTCGGGTGGGAATAGGGTTGCTGATCATCGACTCCATCATTTGCGTAGCGGTGATCACCGGCCGGTTCAGCACCCGCGCGCGCTTGATAATGTGCTTTTGCAAGCCAATTAAGCTGGCGTCGCCAATTTCGACACCGAGGTCGCCGCGGGCCACCATCACGCCGTCGCAAGCACTGATTAAGGCATCCAGATGACCCTCGTCAGCAACCGCCTCGGCGCGCTCTATCTTGCCGATAATATGAGCAAAGCATCCCGCTCGCTCCAGCTTTTCGCGGGCATCGTTAATATCGGCGGCGCTGCTTGGAAAAGAAATAGCGATAAAATCGAGATCCATCGCCGCTGCGTGCTTGATATCTTCCAGGTCTTTATCCGTTAATGCCGGTGCCGATAAACCGCCACCAAGGCGGTTTATCCCCTTGCGGGAACGCAGGCTACCAATACTTTCCGCGCGACAATGTACCTCCTCACCGCGAACAGCGATGACCGATAACTGTAAACGGCCGTCATCAATCAGCAGGGTATCCCCAGCACTCACCGATCGCGCCAGAGGCTCATAGTCGACACCGATATGACGCTCACTGCCCTCGCCGTCCGCAAGGCGAGTATCGAGCACCAATTCGACACCGGGCTCAATATGAACAGGCTCCACAGCCAACTTGCGCAGGCGGATCTTGGGCCCCTGCAGGTCACCCAACACTGCCACATGACGGCCTTCACTAGCGGATATTTCTCGAATCAACTGACAGCGACTGCGATGCTCGTCAGCACTGCCGTGGGAAAAATTTAAACGAAAGACATTAACGCCCGCGCGAACCATCTCGCGCAAAAGTTCTCTGGAATCACAGGCTGGGCCCACCGTGGCAACAATTTTGGTACGACGCATAACGATATCGACTCTCTCCTCTAGTGGCGACAATTCGCCATCACCGCAGTTTACACCTGCAGTCATGGCGCATCGATGCCAGCAGGCGACAAATAGCTCGCCGCGAGAAGTTTATTCCATAACCGAGGTCTCTCGTCCGCCGTAGACAGGCCCAACTGCCGAGTCGTGCACACCGCCGCGCAGCAAAATCACCTCAACTCGACGATTGCGCGCTCGCCCCTCTGGCGTATCGTTATTATCAATCGGCCGGGTATCGGCGTGGCCCGCCAACCGAAAATGCTCTGCAGACAGGCCACTGCGATCGACTATACGCTGCAACACTGTGGCGGCACGCGCTGAAGACAGGTCCCAGTTAGAACGAAAACGCGAAGTGTTAATCGGCAGGTTGTCACTGTGTCCAGCAATTACCACATGGCCGCCAATTTCCTGAATCAAGGTGGCAATTTTATTAATCACCGGCAAAAAGTCGCTATCCATATCGGCACTGGCTGACGCAAAAGAGCCCATTTCCCTGATGCGAATAGTGATTACTCTCTCACCGTCATCCTCAACTTCAACAAGCCCCTCTTTAATTTCAACATTTAAATAGCGCTCAACTTTTTCTAAATCTGCGGCCAGTTCCTCTTCACTAATCCGCAGATCCTCATCAATAGGCATCTCTGCGTAACTGCGCATCTCTTGGGCAGCCGCCTGACGAACCTCATTATCGATGGTTGGCGTCGGCCGCCCCGGACTGAAATCCCGGGCAATAATACTGGTGCCAATGGGCGGATTGAACGCCGGCACTTCGCGCTGTACGCCAAAGGCGTCGCGCATAGAGCCCGACAATTCCTTAAACTTCTGCTTATCCATCTCCGAAAAGGAGAACAGCAGTACAAAGAATGCCAGCAATAGCGACATGAGATCGGCAAACGTCAGTATCCACGCAGGCGCGCCCGGTGCCGCTTTCTTTTGTGGCAGGTCTTCCACTAGGCCTCCTCGGCGTCATTCTCCTGCTCGCGCTGATTGTCCGGCAGATAGGTAGCCAACAGCGACTCCAAGACCCGCGGATTGAGGCCTTCCTGAATGCCGTCCACCGCCTCTAGAATCAAATGGCGGTTACGGCGTTCCTCTTGCGTTCTGTAGGCCAATTTATCGGCCATCGGCAACGCCACAGCGTTGGCGAGAATCGCACCGTAAAGTGTGGTCAACAGTGCCACAGCCATGGCCGGGCCAATGGCCTTGGGGTCAGACATATTCGACATCATTTGCACCAAACCCACCAAGGTGCCAATCATGCCCATGGCCGGCGCAGAATCACCAAAGCCGCGAAAAATCGCCTCGCCCATTTCCTGGCGCTCAATGGTGAGATTGATTTCCTTATTGAGCAGGCGCTTCACAAAGATTGGGTCGTGGCCATCGATGGCCATCTGCACGCCTTTGTTGAGAAACTCATTACTGATCTCCTGCGACTCCAGCCCCAAAAGGCCCTCTTTGCGGGCAATGCCAGCCAATTCCACGCATTCAGTAATCAGTAACTGGGAGCTGGTAGGTTTGTGAAAAAATGCCCTCGACGCCACCTTGAAGGCCCCTAGGGTCTGTTCCAACGGAAACTTGACCAGGTTGGCAAACGTTGCCCCGCCGATCACGATAAGAATACTGGGGATATCAACAAAGCCCCCTGCACTGCCACCAAAAAAAATGGCGGCAATAATCACACCCAACGCGCCAAACATTCCCAACAGGGTTGCTATGTCCAATGTAACTCTCCGCTACGCCTTTTCTGCCTTCGAGAACCAAAACCGGGCTCTCACACCGCTTATCGGCAGGAAACCTGTAGAGCTTTAATCATTTCAGCTCAGCTTGCGTGTCAGCGCGGAGATTTTCTATACGGGTTTGCCCCTGCCCCCTGCGAAACGGGCGGCGCTTAAATAAAAAAACCGGCATAAGCCGGTTTTTGGGTTCCGCGTGAAGCGCGTTCACACTGGAAATTAGATGAAGAAATCAGCGTTATCCATGCCCAATGACACACCGCCGAAGTTTCGAGCAAAACTGGTGGGGTTGTTAGCCACGTGCGCGCGGGCGGTATGCACATCGCGGAAGCGCTGCTGAATCTCGCTGTCGTTGAATACCGAGTGTCCACCGGCTACTTCGTACAGGGAGTCAACGATCTCGATGCTCTTGCTGATAACCAGTGAGGCCTGGTAGCGGTAGCGAATACGGTCTTCCAGAGGAATTTCTTCGCCGCGCTCGATTTGCTCCAGCATCACGTCAAAGTTGCGGAACAGAATCGCTTCCATTTCGTCGATGCCGTTAAGGGCTGCCGCAATGCGCTCAACGACCTGAGTGTCACCGGCCAATTTGGTCGGATCACCACTGGCCTTGTTCAACACCGCGTGCTTATACAGATCAACGGTCGCCTTACAGGCACCGATAGCCGGCGTCGACACCACGCGGATAAAGCTCTGCGCCCAGGGCAGGCGGTAGAGCGGCGCGTCGTTCACCGCCAAACCGGGGTTAGTGCCGGCAAAGCCGTCACTCTGCTTGTGGGTCATATAATCCGGCACGAAGACATCATCAACGACAATATCATTACTGCCGGTGCCTTCCAGACCCATCGACTGCCAGGTATCAATGATTTGATAGTCGCTGCGCGGTACCAGGAAGGTGCGGTAGCCCTCGCCCGGCACAATGGCGCCCAGCAAGACCCAGGTGCAGTGATCACTGCCGCTTGACCAGCCCCAGCGACCGCTGAGCTTGAAGCCACCTTCGGCCGGCGTCACTTTACCCATGGGCGCGTATGAGGAAGAAATGCGGGTGTGAATCGAGTCGTTCCACACCGCCTGCTGTGCGCGGTCATCCATCATAGCCAGCTGCACAGCGTGAACAGCGATAATGCCACTCGCCCAAGCGGTAGACATACAGGCTTCAGCAATGGCGATCTGCAGCTTAAAAAACTCCTGGGGCTTCATCTCCAGGCCGCCGTAGCGCTTGGGCTGCAAGGCCAAGAAGAAACCGATTTCTTGCAGGGCATCAATAGAAGCCTGGGGCACCTTGCGCTCTTGGCGCGTTTGCGGCGCGCGCTCGCGAAATACCGGTTGCAGCTCTTTAATGGCCGCCATCATAGTGTCAAAATTCATATCAGTGTTATCTGTTGCAGCTACTGCGCTCATCGCCGCTCTCCTGTGTTTTCTATTATCTGTATTGACTGCTTCATCTACCAATTACTTACGTTTAGCGATGAGCAAAGGATTTTATGCCCGCAGCTCACGCGTCGGGCATATTGAATTTGTGCCCCCACAGGCTGGGCAAGCTGGTCACGGTAGGGGTGAAATCGTCCCAGTCCACTTGCAGGCCGCCGGTACCAAACTCCATCGCAAAACCCGTCGGCGTCGCCATATAGAAAGATAGCATGCGATCGTTAGTGTGACGGCCCAAGGTCGACACAATGGGAATACCCGCCGCTTCAACGCGATCCAGACAGTAGCCCACTTCGTCAGTTTCCAGCACTTCCAGCATCAAATGCACACAGCCCACCGGGTTATTGGCGTCCTCGTAGAGGGCTAAACTGTGGTGACGCGGGTTATTCACATGCATGAAATTCAACCCCTGCCCCGGATCATTGGGATCCGGCGAGAAGTGAAAATGCATGTAGTCACTGTCGCCAAAGCCCAACACTTCTTTATAGAAGCGATGCGTTTCGCCGAGCTTGCCCGCCGGCAATACCGCGTGCCCCAGCCCCATATCGCCATTAAAGCCGGTCTCGAAACCGCTGATACCCAGCGGCGACACAAACTTGGCGAAATCCAGCTCGCCTCCCCAGTAGAGCTCGAGCTCGTTGCCCGAGGGGTCGCGCAAAACAATTAACTCGCGAACACGGCGCGCCTTGGCCAGCTCCGCGGAGCCTACCTCAAAGCTGACGCCGGCGGCATTCAGGCTGTCCTTGGCGGCGGCAAAATCGTCCGCATCGCGGAGTTCCCAACCGCAGCGCGCCAAGCGCTCGGACTCACCCTTTTCAATCGCAAAGCGGAAAGGCCGCTCGTCGAGCTTCAAATAAACATTGCCATCATCCGGCATGGTCGGTGCCGGCATCAGACCGAGAATATCGCGGCCGTATTCCAACCACTTTACCGGGTCGGCAGACTCAATTACGACGTAGCCTAAACTGCGTACATCCATGAAGTATTCCTGCTGTCTTTAGAATTTATTGTTCAAGGAACTGCGATCAGCCATTGCGGATCGCATAATCCACCACGTATTCACGGCGTTCATTGAACACTGCCGGCACATCAGTGCGGTCAACATAGAACTGGTTATACCACTGGCGCAGGCGGTTGATCGGGCCATCGCCATCACACAGCACCGGGTTGTCTACGCGGGTCTTGGTGTGCCAGATATGCACATCCTGGAAAAACGCCGCGCGATTTTGCTCGGTGTACTGGCGAGCCATTTCGTTGTTTTGCTCGTCAGTCATGCCGGGGATTTTTTTCACCGCCACGCCGAAACGCAGATCAAAGCTGTTGTGGTCAATCGGCACATGGGTCACCAGCAGGCGCGACTCAACGTTCATTCCCTCAACCTGGCCAGTCATATAGGTATTCATATATGCAGGGCCAAAATACTTGGCACTGGAGGTCAGCTCACCATCTTCAGCCAGCAGCTCACTGCCACCCACCAGCACCTGCTCATAGGTGTGCTTTTCGACGATGTTCTTAAACTCTTTGATCGGCGCACCGTGAATCGGCGCAAAATGCGCTACGTCGGCCATATTGTCGACCAGCTCACGGCTGTTGGTGTTGATGGTCATCAGATCCATCTGCCAAATGGTCCACTCGGGACTAAACAGATCATCGATACGCGGCGGCCGCTGCTCTTCAATGGGCGGCAGACCTTCGGGGTCGTACCAGACAAACAGCAGGTGGTTTTCTTCCAGTGTCGGGTAAGAACGAATCACCGCCTTGGGGGGAATGCGCTTGGCATAGGGGATTTCGTCGCAGACACCGTCGGCCCCCCAACGCCAGGCGTGGAAGGGACAGCGAATAGAATTGCCTTCTACGCAACCCTCGCTGAGATCCGCGCCCATATGAGGACAGTAGCCATCGAGGATGTGCACCTCGCCATCCTCTCCTCGAAAGGCGACCAGGCGAGTGCCAAAATAATCCAATCTTACCGGTTTATCAGTATACTCACTGGCTAGGCCAAGGCAGTGCCAGCCGCGAGCGAAGCGATCCGGTAATTCCTTAGCTTCAATAATATGGGGCTGACGCTTTGCTTGCGCGAGCTCACTCATTGTTCTCTCCTCGTTTATTCGGCCGACCCTCTAACCGGGGTCCCTCTATCACGGTAAAAATTTTCACACAGCCACCGCGAGCTAGCTATAATCCGTTTAGACGACCGAAAAAATATCACAACATATTGTTTTTATTAGACTTTTATACAAAAAAAAGAATTGTGACAAGCAGCGATTGAAGGCCGATATCAAGGTCGATATGCTAGGCTAAACCCCCTGCAGAAAAGCCTGCATTAAAACCTTAAAATACGCTTGCGATACATTGACTTAGCAAACATTTAGCCCGGCGAGGCCGCAGCATGGACACACCGAAAACACCGAACAACGAAGCGCAGCGACTGGCAGCGCTGACCATGCTCAACATTCTCGACACCCCGGCTGAAGAGCGTTTTGACCGCCTCACCCGGCTGGCCCGCAAGCTGCTGAACGTGCCCGTCGCCCTGGTCAGCTTAGTCGACAAAGACCGCCAGTGGTTCAAATCGGCAGCGGGCCTGGACGCCAGCGAAACCCCGCGAGACATTTCCTTCTGCGGTCACGCAATATTGCAAGACAAACTCTTTGTCGTCAGCGACGCCAGCCAAGATAAACGCTTTGCCGACAACCCCCTAGTGACCGATGAACCCCGTATCCGCTTCTATGCCGGCTTCCCGCTAACCGCGGCAACTGGTGAGCACCTGGGCACCTTCTGTATCATCGACCGAAAACCCCGGCAACTTAGTGAAGACGACCGCCAAACACTCGAAGACCTCGCCCACATCGCCGAACGCGAACTGTCAGCCAGTTATTTGGCAAGCACCGATGCGGACACCGGGCTGTGCAATCGCACGGGCTTTGAATTACTGGCCCAGAAGCTGATGAACGCCTGCTCGAGGGTAGAACTGCCGGCCAGCGCCGCGTTTTTTCGCCTGCTCGCGCCGATGAGCCCAGACAGTGGCAAACTCTGCCCTGAAGCAGCCAGCGCCTTTTCAGAAATCCTCACTGAAGCCTGCGGGGAAGGCGACTTAAACGCCCGCACCGACGACACCCACTTTGCCTGCCTGCTCAACAGCTGCCCCGGCAATCAAGTCGCAGATTTTTTACAGCGCGTTGAACACGGCGTCGAACGCCACAATCAGCGCCATACGGAAGCGCCAATAGTGCTGCAAAGCAGCTGGCTGGCCTACAACCCCTTCGCCCACCACTCCATCACTGCCTTAATGCAGCAAGGCGCTCAGCGACTGGATATCGCCTAGCGCAAGATTCAGCTCGACGCAGCACGCACAGGCGCTATGCTTAGCCACTGTTATCCGATGGAGCACAACGGTGTCAACGGACTACCAACGCATTGAGCAGGCCCTGCACTACCTCAGCACCCAGCCCGGCAACATCACACTCGACGCCATGGCAAAACGAGTCGGCCTCAGCCCCAGCCACTTTCAACGACTGTTCAGCCGCTGGGTCGGCATCAGTCCCAAGCGCTTCAGCCAGCTACTGAACGTCGAACGCGCCAAGCAATTACTGTATGAACCCCAGCCCCTGCTGACACTGAGCGAACAACTGCAGCTGAGCAGCAGCTCGAGACTCTATGATCATTTTGTGCGGATAGAAGCCATGACCCCCGGCGAGTATCGCTCACGCGGAGAAGCACTGCAGATTCGCTGGGGGCATGCCGACAGTCCGTTTGGCCCAATGTTTCTAGCGCAGACCCAGCGCGGAATCTGCGCCTTGGCCTTTGGCGACGGCCGCACTGAACTGGAGTCGATGTTCCAGCACTGGCCGGCGGCAACATTTCACCAAGACAACGCCGCCACCGAGGACAAACTGCAACACTTTTTCAAAACCGGCAGCGCCCCACAAAGCCTATCACTGCACGTGCTGGCCAGCGACTTCCAGCTACAGGTATGGCGAGCACTATTGAGCATTCCCTGTGGTCAGCTAAGTAGCTACAGCGCCTTGGGCCGCAAACTTGGGCGGCCACAGGCGGCCCGCGCCGTCGGTCGCGCTGTCGGCAGCAATCCAGTGGCACTGCTTATCCCCTGTCATCGGGTTATTCGCCAGAGCGGCGAGTTGGGCGGCTATCGCTGGGGGCCGAGCCGCAAACGGGCGATTTTACTACGCGAAATCGGCAGCGGGCTCTGCGACTAACGCAGCAAGGCTTGACCGCCATCGACCGCCAAGGTCTGCCCGGTAATAAACGCCGCATCGGCACTGCACAAAAACACCACCGCGCGACCAATATCCCGCTCAGCGTCACCAAGACGCCCCAAGGGGATGTCGCCCAGCAACTCGCCGAGCGACGCCCCCCCGACGTCCAGCATGGCGGTCAAGCCAGGGGAGTTAGCCAGGGGCATAAGGCAGTTAACGCGAATATTGTCGCCGCCCCACTCACAGGCGGCGGCGCGACTCAAGGAGCGAATCGCCTCTTTGGCGGCCGCAAACGCGCCGAAGCCTGTCGAATCGGGGCGCAGCGCAAGCCCACTGGCGAGATTAATAATGACACCATCGCCACACAAATAAGGGTGACAAGCCCGCATAAAGCGCAGTGCTGCCACCGGGCCAGAATCGAACCCGAGAAGCACATCGTCGTCACTGAGCTCTAAGAGCGCGCCCAGACAGGCGCTGTGCGCAGCATTGATCAGAATATCGACGCCACCGTAGTCATTGACAATGTCGTCAACGGCGCGCTGGATATCGTTCGGATCGGTCACGTCGCAAACAATGGCGCTGGCATCGCCACCACGACGGTGGATCTCGCTGCAACTGTCGTCCAGTGCCACCGCATTGCGCCCCAGCAACACCAACTGCGCGCCCGCAGCCGCCAGCGCAAAGGCGATCCCTTGACCCACACCCCGGCCACCCCCGGTCACGATGGCCACTTTGTTTTGCAGAATTTTTGCCGCGACGCCCGCCCCTGCCTCCAACATCACACCGCTCCACTAATCGAGCTGGCGCGGCTGAAAATCAGTCGGCCAGCTGGGCCACACTTTTTAGAATCAGTCGCACCAGCAAGGTTTGGCGGCTGACACCGGTTTTAGAGAAAATCGAGCGCAAGTGGGTACGCGCAGTATTGCGACTCATACCCAGCGCCTCGGAGGCCTCATCCAGACTCAGGCCGTCGGCCAATAACAGCGACAACTGGGCTTCCGTCGGCGTAAAACCGAACAACTGGATAATAATATTAACCGGCGCTTCGGCGCCATATTCCGGGTCGCTGATAAAGATCGCCACGGTGGGCACCGACTGCCCCTCCGACCATTCGGTCAGTGGCACCGGGCGCACAATCACCCCCAGGTCGGCAAAGTCGCCATCGCGATGCACGCGCATGGCCTCCACCACGGCGGCTTCATTCTTGTCGCGATGATCGAGAATACGGTTGATCAAACCCTGTAGTTTCTTGGTGGTGGCCTGATCGCCCAGAATTAAGTAGCCATCTTCGATTTTAACTTCCGGCTCCCGCGAGACGAGATTTTTAGCCATCTTATTACAGCTGAGCAAGCGGCCATTTTCATCCAGGATGATCGTCGCCAGCGACAAACTCTCTACCGCGCCGGCATAGAGGTCGCGCTCGGACTCAATAATATTGAGCCGCACATGCAGCCGCAGCGCGCGCTCAAGATGAGGCATCAGCGCATGAATCAAGTCGCGGTCGCGCTGGTCAAACACCGGAGCCGATTCGCTGCGCGCCACCCGCAGACCGGCATTCATTTCGCCGGGCACACGAATATCCACACCGAGAGTGTCGTAGAGCCCACAGGGCTTCATGCACATCAAATAGAGTTCACTGCGCAGCCAGTCATCGACGGATACCAGCTCCATCAGGCTCTTGACCTCACCCGGCTTGAGCGACAGGAAGGGGTCCATCGCAAACAGCCGCTCCTGATAGTTTTCCAAGCCTTCCACGGTGCTGCCGCCCACCACACGCAGCACCCCGCGGCCCTGTTCAGAGGGGGGATTGAGCACTAGAGTCACCGACACCGCCTGCATAATTTGCGACAGCTCGGAAAGAAAACCCTGCCAGGGCTCCTCTTCCATCGGCCCTTGATAAACACTGGCTAGCAGGCGGTCAAACTTGGGATCGATCAACATTATGGTGTTGGTAAACCTTGTTATTTTGACATGTTCGCCAGTATAACCGAGAACCCTTGGGCTTACAGGTTTTAAGGGCACTAGCGTGTTATCGCAGCGAGACTCCGCAAGGCGATTTGCGGCGCAAAAGAAAACGGCCCCTCAAGGGGCCGCTCTTAGAAAGGGTGGCGCGATCTAGATCAGACCGCGCTCTTTGGCCATATCCAGGGCCAGATCCTCGATCATGTCCTCCTGACCACCGACCGTGCGACGGCGGCCGAGCTCTACCAAAATATCGCGGGCCGACACACCGTATTTGGCCTCCGCGCGCTTGGCAAACAACAGGAAGGAAGAATACACACCGGCATAGCCCAGAGTCAGCGAGTCGCGATCGATACGGATAGGGCTATCCATAATCGGCGTCACCCGCTCTTCGGCCACATCCATGATCTTGTACAGATCGATACCGTGATCGGCGCCCATGCGCTCCAGCGTCGCCACCAGCACTTCCAGCGGCGTATTACCCGCGCCGGCACCCAGACCCGCGACCGAGCCGTCGATACGGTTGGCACCGTGCTCCACCGCCACCAGCGAGTTCATCACGCCCAGGCTGAGATTGTGGTGGGCGTGAAAACCAATTTCGGTTTCCGGCTTGAGTTCGGCGCGCAGCAGCGCGATGCGCTCCTGCACTTGGTCAGGCAGCATATAACCCGCCGAGTCAGTGCAGTAAATGCAGTTGGCGCCGTAGGACTCCATCAGTTTGGCCTGTTCGACAATTTCCTCAGCGCCAATCATATGAGTCATCATCAAAAAGCCAACGGTATCCAGGCCCATTTCGCTGGCCATACCGATGTGCTGCTCAGAAACGTCGGCCTCAGTGCAGTGAGTCGCCACGCGAATGGTGCTCACCCCCAGGTCCGCAGCCATTTTCAAATGGTCAACCGTACCAATGCCCGGCAACAGCAGAGCGGAGATCTTGGCATTTTTTACCGCGCCAACCACCGCCTTCAGATACTCTTCGTCGCTGTGCGCCGGAAAGCCGTAGTTTACCGAGCTACCGCCCAGGCCGTCGCCGTGGGTGACTTCGATCAGCGGCATACCCGCTTCATCCAAGCCGGTAGCAATATTGACCATTTCATCGAGCGAGATCTGGTGGCGCTTGGCGTGCATACCATCGCGCAAACACATATCGTGCAGAACGACTTTTTTACCTTGTATATTCATTGTCCTTCCCTCAGGCGGCCGATGGCGAAAAACGGCCTGCCAGAATTTCTTCGGCAAACATCTCAGCGGTGCGCAGGCCCGCTGCCGTCATGATATCGAGGTTGCCGGCGTACTTGGGCAGGAAATCCCCCAGACCTTCAACTTCCATAAAAATAGATACGCGATTGCCGTCGAATACCGGGCCGTTCTTCAGGCGATAGCCGGGCACGTATTTCTGCACTTCGGCCACCATATCGTCGACCGATTTGCGAATAGCCTCCTGATCGGGCTCATCGTCAGTCAGGCAGTGGATAGTGTCGCGCATAATCAGCGGCGGCTCAGCCGGGTTAATGACGATAATCGCCTTGCCCTGACGCGCACCGCCGACTTTCTCTACTGCGCCGGCAGTGGTGCGAGTGAATTCGTCGATGTTTTTGCGCGTGCCCGGACCCACAGATTTAGAGCTTACCGTGGCCACGATCTCGCCGTAGCTGACCGACTGCACACGCGATACTGCGGCAACCATAGGGATAGTGGCTTGGCCGCCACAGGTCACCATATTGACGTTCATGCACTTCTCAGCCACTGCGGCACTGAGGTTGACCGGTGGAATGCAAAAAGGACCAATCGCCGCCGGCGTCAGGTCGATCATCAGCGCGCCCTGCTCGTTGACCTTGCGCGAGTTTTCCGCGTGCACATAGGCCGAGGTCGCGTCGAAGCAGATCTGCACACCGTCTTCGCGCATGGTCGGCAACATGCCGTCCACACCTTCAGCGGTGACTTTCATCCCCATTTCCTTGGCGCGGGCCAGACCGGGCGATTCGGGGTCCACACCCACCATCCACACGGGTTCAATCAGCTCAGAGCGCATTGCTTTCATCAGCAGGTCGGTACCGATATTGCCCGGCCCAATGATGGCCGCGCGAATTTTTTCAGCCATAAGATTTCTCACTGTCAGTTGGGCGCGTTGTTTCGCCCCCGAAATAGTCGCTTTATATCGTGTTATTCACACAGCTAGCTTACACAAAGCTGATGTCGGCGCTGCCGACCCCTTCCAGCTCCATACGCAAACTGTCGCCGGCCTGCACTGGCTCCAAAGGAACCAGCGAACCCGACAAAATCACTTCACCGGCCTTAAAGGGAATGCCAAAAGCCCCCAGGGTATTGGCCAGCCAGGCCACCGCCGTCAGCGGATTGCCCTGTACCGCACTGCCTAAACCTTCACTGAGGAATTCGCCATTCTTCCACACGCGGATTTTCAGCGCCGGCAGATCAAAGTCTTTGGGATCGGCCTCATTGTCACCCAGCACATACACGCCGCAGGAGGCGTTATCGGCAACCGTGTCTTGAATAGCAATTTGCCAATTATCGATGCGCGAATCGACAATTTCAAAACAGGGCATAATCGCATCGGTAGCGGCCAACACATCGGCCTCGGTGACGCCGGGGCCCTGCAGATCCTTTTTCAGGCGAAAGCCGATCTCAGCTTCAGCGCGAGGCGAAATCAGATGCCCCGCTACCGGCACTGCCGCGCCGTTTTCAAAGGTCATGGCATCGGTTAAAAAGCCAAAATCGGGCTGGTGTACGCCCAGCATTTCCTGCACCACCTTGCTGGTGACACCGATTTTTTTGCCGACCACTTTTTCACCATCTGCAAGGCGGCGGTTAAGCATGCGCAGGGAAATATAATAGGCGTCGTCAATGGTGATATCAGCCTCGCGCGCGGTCAGCGGCACGATGCTTTGTTGACTGCGCAGCGCCTCGTAAAGCTCGTCGCCCAACGCATCGATTTTGGAGCTATCCATAATTTATCCGTTCTGTAAGAAATCGAGGGTCTGGCGATTGAACATCTCGCGATGCTCAACCATGACCCAGTGGCCACAGCGCGACACCAGTGTCAGGCGAATATCGGCAATACCCTTGGCCAATTTCATAATGCCGGTCTCGGGCATCATCTGCTCATTCACTCCCCAAAAGGCCAGGGTTGGGCAGCGTATTTCCGCCAGGCGCTCGGTCATATCGGGCACCGTCATGGTGGTAATCACCTGGCTGTTCTGCTGCTGGAAAATACCCCAGCGCTCGTTGACCAGTTGCTCATCGACCACAGAATCGTCGTAGACCAGGCCGCGGCGGATAAAATCTTCCAGGCGCTCCGGCGCCATTGGCCCCGAGGTAAACACCTCTTTCATTATCTGCATGCCCGGCATATGGAAGTAGTCGGCCTGCTGCTCGATCCCGCCGGGCGCCATCAGTACCAGCTTGTCGACACATTCGGGGTAATCGAGGGTGTATTTCAAGGCGATAGCACCGCCGAGGGAATTACCCACCAAGCTGTAGCGACTCACACCGATATGCTGCAAGGTTTGGTGCACGCACTCGACAAAGAAATCCAGCGGATATTCAACGTCGTCGGGCTTGTCGGAATAACCGTAGCCAATCAGGTCGGGCACAATCACCCGGTAGCCCTGCTCGACAAACCAGGGGTAGTTATATTTGAAGTTGCTGTGACCACTGGCGCCGCTGCCACTGCCGTGCAGAAACACCAACACCGGGCCGTCACCTTGATCGAGGTAGTGAATACGGTGGCCATTGCCGAGCGTGGCGTAGTGCCCCTCGGGAAGTCCCGCGACTAATTCGCCCATGACTGCTTGCCCCCAAATCTGCAAATTTTTAACGCCAGCCCGCACCGCAAAGCGGCGCTAAGCCCTTTTCAATAGAGTAAATTTTATAGAAGGCGGGGCGCCACACTAATCCCCCAAACGGATGACAGCTCCGCCCGCGCAGGCGCTACTCCACCACGGCATCGCTGAATTTAGGCGGCTTGCCGAGCATTGCCCGCGGTGACGGCGGCTGCTTGCCGTCGATATCGACCACCCCGTACTCCTCGGCCAACTCGGCGCCGTAGTAGACCTTGCCACTGCGCGACATCAACTCGGCATCGCGATACAGGGCATCAATCACCAAACCCGGAAACTCCGGCGATTCGGCCGCTGCCACAGCGTCGGCATAGAGTTCCGGCTGCTCGTCAAACACCCGCATGCTGCGCTCAGTTTTCAGCAAGCCCATCCACAGCGAGATCACCGCGACATTATGGGGACGAAAATCGACGGCCATATCGTGGGCCATTTTGTCGACACCGGCCTTACCGGCGCCGTAAGCCGGGCCGTGCATATAGCAGCGACCACCGGCAGAAGAGGTATTCACCACCAAGCCCCGGGCGCTTTTCAGCAGCAGCGGCGCGGCAAAATACGAGGCCACATAGCTCGAGCGCAGCCCGACGTTAAGAATGTCCTGCAGGGCCAGCGGCTTTTGCCAGAATGGCCCGGGCAGCGTCAGCCCCTCCGGCACCTGCAAGGCGTTATTCACCAGGATGTCCAGGCGACCCTGCTCGGATTCGATCACCTCAAACACCTTGCGCACCTGCTGGTCATCGCGGTGATCGCACACCAGCGGCACTGCCTTGGCGCCGCGAGCCTCAATGGCCTCAGCGGTGGCAAAAACGGTGCCCGGCAAGGCCGCATCACCCTCAGACTGGCTGCGCCCGGTTACGTAGATCGTGCTGCCCGGCTTAGCCAGCGCCAGCGCTATGCCTTTACCGGCACCCCGGCTGGCTCCGGTCACGAGAATAATACGCTTGTCCTGTTTCACGGCGAGTTCCCAGTATTATGCTGTTGATTACAGCGGCACAGGCTGACAGACCTGCGCGCTGAACACATCCCCCGAAATGACTAGTCGCCCGCCGCCCAGCCCGCCTACAACAGCAGGCGGCGAATATCGGCCAGCAGCTGCCCCAGCTCGGTAAAGAACTTACCCGCATCGGCGCCGTTGATCGCACGGTGGTCGTAAGACAGCGACAAGGGCAGCATTTTGCGCGGCTGGAATGCACTGCCGTCCCACACCGGCTTAACCGCCAATTTGGAAACCCCCAGTATGGCGACTTCCGGCGCATTGATAATCGGCGTAAAGCCGGTGCCACCAATACCGCCCAGACTGGAAATCGTAAAGCAACCGCCCTGCATATCCGCCGGCTTCAGCTTGCGCTCCTTGGCACGCTGCGCCAGCTCGGCAGTTTCTGCCGCCAACTGCCACAGCGATTTTTTATCAACGTCGCGAATCACCGGCACCACCAATCCCGCCGGTGTATCCACCGCCATACCGATATGCACATAGTGCTTGTAAACCATATTCTGGCCATCGGCGCTGAGCGAGGCATTGAACTTCGGGTTGGCGCGCAGCGCTGCCGCTGCCGCCTTCAGCAAGAACGGCAGGGGCGTCAACTTGACCCCGCGGCGCTCTGCCTCTTTTTTCATTTCCGCACGGAAGGCCTCCAGCTCAGTGATATCGGCATCATCAAACTGGGTCACATGGGGCAGGTTCAACCAGCTGCGGTGCATATTGGCCGCGGTCAGTTTGTGCAGCTTGCTCAGCGGCTGCACCTCTATCTCACCGAACTTGGCAAAATCCACCTCGGGAATCGGCGGAATCGCCGCGCCGTCAGCGGCCGCCGCCGGCGCCGCGCTCAAGGCTTTCACAAAGGCGTGCAGATCTTCTTTGACGATGCGGCCGCGCGGGCCACTGCCGGTCACCCGCGCAAGATCCAAACCAAACTCTCGCGCCAATTTGCGCACCGCCGGGCCGGCGTACACGCCTTTGGCCGCGGCTGACGGCGGCTGTGGTGCAGCAGCAGCGGCTGCCGGCACTGCCGGCTTGGACTCGGCCTGCTGAGGCTCTGGCGCAGGCGACGCCGCTTCCACCGGAGGCTCAGCCGCTGGCTGACTGGCTTGCGCTGCGCCCACCACCTGCATTTCGACGATCGCCGTGCCCTCACTCGCGGCATCACCGACGTTAATCAGCAGCACCGTAATCACCCCCGCGAAGGGCGCAGGCACTTCCATCGAGGCCTTATCGGACTCCAGCACAACCAGCGAATCACCCTCGGCGACTTCATCGCCCTCGGCAACGCAGAGCTCGATCACCTCGACCCCCTCTCCGCCACCGATATCTGGGACCTTCACCGTTTCACTGCGCTGACCACCGGCAGCCGCAGGCACCTCGACTTCGGCTGGCGCCGCCGGCTCAGCCGCCGTGACGTCTGCAGGCTCAACAGCTGCTGGCTCAATGTCAGCGGGCGCGGCCGCTGCGGCGTCGCCGTCGACCTCCAGCTCCAAAATCACATCGCCCTCGCCAACGCTGTCGCCAACGCTAAGCTTTATAGACACCACGGTGCCGGACTTGGGCGCCGGCACCTCCATCGACGCCTTGTCGGACTCCAGCACCAGCAGCGAGTCTTCGGCCTCGACGCGATCGCCCTCGGCCACACACACCTCAATTACCTCAACGCCGTCACCGCCACCGAGGTCAGGAATTTTTATCGTTTCTACAGTCACAAAAAACTCCTTCTATTAGCGGCACATTGGACTAATTTTGTCGGCATCAAGGCCGTAACTGGCAATCGCCTTGGTCACCACCGACGCGGGCAATTTGCCGTCATCACTGAGCGCCTTAAGCGCCGCTACAACGATATGGTAGCGGTCCACCTCGAAATGACTGCGCAGCTTGGCACGGGTATCCGAACGGCCGTAACCATCGGTACCCAGCACCACATAGCGATTGTCGATGTAGGGACGCAGCTGATCACCGTAGGATTTAATGTAATCGGTGGCGCAAATTACCGGCGCCGACTCGGCGTTCAGCTGCTCGCCAACATAGGGAATACGCGGCGCATCTTCGGGGTGCAGCAGATTCCAACGCTCGCACTCCATGCCCTCGCGACGCAACTGATTAATGCTGGTTGCACTCCAAATATCGGCCTCCACTTTATATTCGCCCTTCAGCAGCTCGGCCGCCGCTTCAACTTCTCGCAAAATCGTGCCGCTGCCGACCAACTGCACCTTCAACTTGGGCTTTTTCGCCGCGCTGGCGCGCAACTTGTACAAACCTTTGATAATGCCTTCTTCACAACCCTCCGGCATATCCGGGTGGTAGTAGTTTTCGTTCATGGTGGTGATGTAGTAGAAAACATTTTCCTTGTCGCCGTACATACGGCGCATACCGTCCTGAATAATCACCGCCAGCTCGTAGGAATACGTCGGGTCGTAGGACACACAATTGGGGATCATATTGGCCATTAGGTGGCTGTGACCGTCCTGGTGCTGCAGGCCCTCACCATTGAGGGTGGTGCGCCCCGACGTGGCGCCGATCAGGAAACCGCGCGCCTGCGAGTCACCCGCCGCCCAAGCCAAGTCCATGATGCGCTGAAAACCGAACATCGAGTAGAAAATATAGAAGGGCACCATCGGGTAGCGGTGATTGGCATAGGACGTCGCCGCCGCCAGCCACGCCGAAAATGCGCCCGCTTCGGTGATGCCCTCTTCCAGAATCTGACCGTCCTTAGACTCCTTGTAATACATGATCTGGTCGGAGTCGTGAGGGGTGTAGCGCTGGCCCTGCGAGGAGTAGATCCCCAGCTGACGGAACATACCCTCCATACCAAAAGTCCGCGCCTCATCGGGCACGATCGGCACAATACGCCCACCCACAGCCTTGTCTTTCACCAGCGTCGACAACATGCGCACAAAGGCCATGGTTGAAGAGATTTCGCGCTTGCCGGTATTTTTTAGCTGCGCCTCAAACTTGCTTAGCGGCGGCACATCCAAGGCGTCAAAATCAGCCTGGCGCGCCGGCAAATATCCACCCAGTTCCTCGCGGCGCTTATGCATATAGACCATTTCCGGGCTGTCTGCGGGCGGCCGGTAATACGGCACGTCTTTAAGCTCTTCGTCACTGATGGGCACACCGAAGCGGTCGCGGAATTTCTTCAGCTCCTCGAGGTCCAGTTTTTTCACCGAGTGCGCTTCATTCTGCGCCTCGCCGCCGGAGCCCAGGCCGTAGCCCTTCACCGTCATCGCCAACACCACGGTAGGCCGCCCCTTGGTTTCCTTGGCATTGGCGTAGGCCGCATAGACCTTGTAGGGATCGTGACCGCCACGATTGAGATACATGATCTCGTCATCGGACAGATCCTTCACCAGCTCGAGCAATTCGGGGTATTTACCGAAGAAATGCTTGCGCGTGTAAGCACCGCCATTGGCCTTGTAGTTTTGCAACTCACCATCGCAGACTTCGTTCATCCGGCGACGCAGCAGCCCAGTGGTATCGCGCTCCAGCAGCTGATCCCAGTGCCGACCCCAAATCACTTTCACGACATTCCAGCCGGCGCCGCGGAACACACCTTCCAGCTCTTGGATAATCTTGCCGTTGCCGCGCACCGGGCCATCCAGTCGCTGCAAATTGCAGTTGATTACAAAGCAGAGGTTGTCCAAACACTCGCGCCCTGCCAGCGCAATCGCGCCCAGCGATTCCGGCTCATCGCACTCGCCGTCGCCCATAAAGCACCACACCTTGCGGTCGCCGTGGTCAACCAGACCGCGGCTCTGCTGGTACTTCATAACGTGCGCCTGGTAAATCGCCTGGATCGGCCCCAGACCCATGCTCACCGTGGGGAACTGCCAATAGTCCGGCATCAGCCAGGGATGGGGGTATGAGGACAGGCCATTGCCGTCGACCTCGCGGCGGAAATTATCTAACTGCTCCGCGTCCAGGCGGCCCTCCAGAAACGAGCGCGCATACATGCCCGGCGAACTGTGGCCCTGGTAGTAAATCAGGTCGGCCTTGTCGCCACCGCGGAAAAAGTAGTTAAAGCCCACATCATAGAGGGTGGCCGAAGAAGAAAAGCTGGAGATATGGCCACCCAGGCCCTCGTCGTTATCGTTGGCGCGCATCACCATGGCCAGCGCATTCCAGCGAATCAGCGAGCGGATCTTCCGCTCCATAAACAGATCGCCGGGCATGCGCTTTTCATCGCGCGGCTCGATGGTATTGCGAAAAGAGGTGGTTATCGCGCCGGGCAGCTGAGTGCCTTGGCGGGCGGCGTGCTTGGCCAGGCGCTTCATCAAAATCGCCGCGCGGCCACGACCGGCTTGGCTGAGCACGCCATCTAGCGCCTCCAGCCATTCTTGGGTTTCTTGTGGATCTAAATCTTCACGCAAATCGGGGTCTTGGTACATATCACAGTCCTTATCAATACCGTGGGCTGCCTAGACCAGCAAGCGACTCGCTTGATTGTGTTCCGCATCAACGGGCGCACCGAGCATGATCAATAATCGGTGGTGTGCCTGCCGGTTGGTGACGGTGATCACCTGGCCTATCTGGCGCTGCCCCACCTTGTGGGTCGGGCAGAACTGCCGATGAAATTTCGCTACCCCACCGGCAATGGGCCGCTGGAGCGCGACGCAATCATCGCAGCCCTCCAGCCATAATTCAAGAAAATCAAACTATTTTTATTATGAATAAAGCATGCCAGCCTTATAAAAAACAACCACTTAAGCTTTCAGCAACATATTAAACCTAGTCAAATTGATAGCTGTGTGCATCCTTTAAAGCAGCCGCACTCATACCGCCGGGCCGCGCAGCCGGCCACTGGCCGGCACTGAACAACTGCATACTGCGGCGCTGACCGGCGGTCAAGGCCTGCTCGACAATCTGCCACCAGCGCTCGCGATCCATGGCGCTAAGCGCCGCTATCAACTGTTCTCGACTGTCAAACTGCCGATAACCATCGAGCAGATCCTGCCAGTGGCGGTCCGCCGCCTGCCAAAGGTTTTCTGGCTGCTCACTCAACTTGCTCAGCAGCGTCTCGCGATAGCGGCTAAAGGTCGCCTCATCTACCCCCGCAGCCAGCCAACGACGCAGATAGCCGTCGACCTCTTCAGCCAGCTGCGCAGCGCTAACCACTGGCGACTGCACCAAGAAAAATAGCCCGGCGACATCGCGCTGTGGATATACCCCCGCGCTGACGATGTAACCCAACTGTTTTTCGGTGCGCAACTGGTGATAAAAATCGGCACTGATAATTTGTGCCGCCAAACCCATCGCCACACGCTCCGCCTTGCCTGGCTGCGCGGCCTGCACATAGCTCAACAAGGCCGCATCGCTGTGCTCTGCCGCCACCTCGGCCACCACCGCGCCCGGCGGCAGTTTAACAATATGCTGAGCGTGACGACTGGCCTCAGCCGCTTGAGGCAATACTGTTGCCGCAAGCTCAGCCATGTTCTGCGCATCCTCAACGGTAAAATTGCCATGCAACAATATCCGATAACGAAAATCCGCGAGCACCCGATCCGCCTGTAGCGCCACCGCTGCCATCGTTAGCGACTCAGTGGCTGCAATCAGCGACGCCAGCGCCGGCTCCTCACGTCGCTGCAATCGCGGCAACTCATCAAACAGCTGCTGATAGGGGGATTTGCGGCGAATATTTTCCAACTCCCGCAGACGCTGACGCTTAATCCGATCAAAGCGCTGCTCGTCCCAATCTCCGTGACGCAAGGCCTGCAGCACGGCCGATAGCAGCTTGGCCTGCGTCTGATTGAAACCACCCAGGCTGATTTCGACTCCCCGCCAGTTGCTGTCTACACTATAGTTCAAGCCCGCCAACTGCGCGGCATAAGCCTGCTCATTAAGCTGGTCGGCGACCATCCGCAGCCACAGCGCGCTGCTGGCCACACTGGCGGCATCTTTTGCGGTCTGCGCACTCTCCAGTAACACATAGCTGCGCCCCTTGGGCAGACCAAAACGCTGATCATTAAACAGCCACAACTCGCCCACGCCATCGCTCACCAAACGGCGCGGCTGCAACCGCGCCTCCGGGTCGTCGTGCAGGTCGAAGTCACTGGCGATATAGGGATTCGCCGCCGGCAGACGCAAATTGCCTGCGGGCACTCCGCGCCACTGCTCAACAAGAGACGAGGGCAGCTCACGCAAACCCCAGGCAACATCGTAGCGCTCAAGGTGACGATCGGTATTCAGCCCCGGCGCCATCAGGGTGATAAACGCACGCTCCGGTTGCAAGTCGGCCAAATACTGGCCAATCAACTCAGGCCGGTACTCAGCCATCAAATACGGCGCCCTTAACACCTGCGCCGGCGGATACTGCTGCAGCGCCGACGACCAGGCCACCAGCTCCCGGGTTAAGGTCGCGCGGCTGCGAAAATGAAACTGCTGATCGGCCAGCTGGCTCTGCTCTCGATAACGCCAGGCCTGCGCGCCCTGTTGACGCAACATATCGACATAGGCAAACACCATCCCGACAATATCATCGACCTGAGCCAGCCCCACCTCAGTCAGGGCGATAGTCACCCCGAACATCGCCTGCCCCTGCAGATCCAGGCTTTGCCCGGCGCTCAGCCCCTCGGCCCAACCCCGCGCCTTCAATTCGGACAACAAGCTACCCGCGCCCTCATGCCCCAACAAATTGCCGATGTACGACAGTGGCTTGCTGCGCCAAAAGGCGCGCGCGTCCGCAACAGGAAATTGCAGCGACAGTCGACGCTCATTTTGCACCGGCTCAATATTCACCCACCGCGGCAAGCGGTCATCGGCAAACAGCGGCTCAGCGATCGCATCAATTTTCAGCCCGCGATCAGCCACAGCAGAAAAGCGCGCCCGCACCATTTCTTCCAGTTCGGCCAGGGACTCCCGACCCACCACGGTCAGACTCATGATATTGGCGGAGTAATAACGCTCGTAAAAGGCCAGCAACTGCTCGCGCAGCTGCGCTTCGCGCTCGGCCTGCAAAGTCTGGAGATTGCCCACCGAAAACTTATTATAGGGATGCTCCGCAGCTAACTGCGCCTTAAATACCGCCAGCTCACGACGCCTGTCATTGCGCCGCCGTGCACGGTATTCAGACTCCACCGCCTTCACCTCGCGCTGTACATAAGCCGCGTTAAAAAGCGGCGCCACAAAAAACTGGGCGAAGCGATCCAGCGCGGACGCCAAGGCCTCGGCGCGCACATCGAAAAAGTAGTTGGTATGCTCAAAACTGGTGTAGGCATTGTGACTGCCGCCATTAGCCGTGATAAACGCCTGGTAATCGCCGGCTTCCGGATAAGCTTCGGTACCGAGAAACAGCATATGCTCCAGAAAATGCGCCAGCCCCTGGTAATCACGGGGGTCTTGCCGGCTGCCGACATTCACATCCAGCGAGGCTCCCGCCTTATCGCTATCCGGGTCGGAGACCAACAGCACCTTCATGCCATTTTCCAGCTGTAAACTGCGAAAGGCGCGATGCTCCGTTTGCGGAGTAACCACTTTCTGTGACTCCGCACTGCGCGGCGCGGCGCAGGCAGTCATCGCCAACATTAGAATCAAAACAACAGCGTGTTGCAAAAAGCGCACAGAGTATCCTTTTGAGCTCAAGTTATAGTGGCGCCTGATCCGCGCCATCGTTGTTATTGGCCGGCCGCGGCCACGAGTAGAGAATGGCTTTGAGCAAGGTCGCCAGAGGAATGGCAAAAAACACCCCCCACATCCCCCAAATACCGCCAAAAACCAGCACTGCAGCAATAATCGCCACCGGGTGCATATTCACCGCTTCAGAAAACAACAGTGGCACCAGCACATTGCCGTCCAGCGCTTGGATAACACCGTAGACGATACACAGGGTAAAAAACTCTCCGCCCCAGCCCCACTGCAGGTAACCAACCAATACCACAGGGAGAGTAACAACCGCAGCGCCGATATAGGGAATGACCACCGACAGGCCCACCAGCAACGCCAGCAAGGCGGCATAGTTAAGCGACAAAATGCTAAAACTGAGGTACGACGCGACGCCTACAATCACGATTTCAATGGCCTTGCCACGCACATAGTTAGCCACCTGATCATTCATTTCCAGCCAGACAGCCGTCAGCAGCGGGCGACGACGCGGCAGAAATCCAGCCAACCAATCCAGGATCAACTGCTTATCTTTGAGGAAAAAGAATACCAATATCGGAATCAATACGATGTTGATCATTACCGCAACCAAGTTGGGAAGCTGCGCCAACGAAAAAGACACCAAATACTGGCCCAGTGAACCAACTTCCTTGCTGGCCGCCGCCATCCAGCTGCGTATCTGCTCTTCGCTAATCAGTTCTGAACGCTCGGGCAACACCATCAGCGCCTGCTGCAACTTGCGCAGCATGGTCGGCAACTCCTGAATCAAGGTGACCAATTGCTGCCACGCCAAGGGCAGCAGCAGCATCAACACGCCGAAAAATACGGTGAGAAAAACCCCGTAGGCCACCGCAATTGCCAACCAACGCCGCGCCCCCAGCCCCGACATCCGGGCAATAATGCCCTGCATCATAAAGGCCAGCACCACGCTGGCAATAATCGGAATCAGTACATGACCAATACTGAGTATCAACAGCAATATCGCCGCCAGAATAATCAGCAGCACCACCGTTTCTTCTTCCGCGAAGATACGATTAAACCAATTGCGAACCATCTTCAGCATGCCGCCGCCCCTAACTCCCTGTGGTGATTACTTCTTGCGCAGCAAATAACGAAACTCACCCGCCTGTTCACTCTGCTGAAGCAAGGTATTGCCGCTCTGCCGGGCAAATACCGCAAAATCGCGCTGCGAACCGGCATCGGTAGCCAGCACTTCTAAAACTTCGCCACTTCCCATACGGTTTAACGCCTGCTTGGCCTTAAGCAGTGGCAGCGGACAGTCCAACTGCCTAGCATCGACTCGACTGTGTATCTCGGTCATAGCATACCCCTTTCGCGAAAGGCCGGCAGTATAGCCTGAGCACGGCCTTGCTAAGAATAGCTCCAGGCCGCACTTTTTTTGCATTACTAGGTCTGACACCCTGCACTCTAGTATGATCGATTAAGCAAAAGCGCGCGCCGCCGCGGCCACCTACAAGGACAACGCAGTGTTACGACAGTTCCTGATTACACTTTGCAGCGCCCTGCTGTGCACTACCGCCCTGGCCCAAGCCAGTCGCGACCCCGGCAATCAATTGCCCGAACTCGGTGAGGTCAGTGCCTCGCCCTACTCCGCCAAACAGGAATACCAACTCGGCCGCATGTGGCTAAAAATGTTTCGCACTCAAGTGAAAACGTTGGCCGACCCGCAATTACAAAGCTATCTTGAGTCACTGCTCTACAAGCTGGCCGCAAACAGCGAATTAAAACAGCCGCTCTTGGAAACGGTGATTGTCGACAACAATACGATCAACGCCTTTGCGGTGCCGGGCGGTGTAATCGGCGTGCACAGCGGCTTGTTTTTGTTCAGCGACAATGAAGCGCAGTTTGCCGGCGTGCTCGCCCACGAAATTGCCCACCTCAGCCAACGCCACTTCAGTCGATCTATCGATAAGGCGCGAGAAGCCAGCATTCCCAGTATGGCAGGCATGTTGGCTGGCATTATTATCGCCGCCACCACCAGCACCGATGCCGGCATTGCCGCCATTACCGCCAGTCAGGCAGCCGCCTTAGAAAATCAATTGCGCTTCAGCCGCGAACACGAACAAGAAGCCGATCGGGTCGGCATGGAAACCCTGGCACGCGCCAATATGGACCCCAATGGCATTCCGTCCATGTTTGAAAACATGAACAGCAATCTGCGCTATGCCCGCGCCAAACCGCCAGAATTTTTGTTGACCCACCCGCTCACCGAAAGCCGGATCAGCGACAGCAAAAACCGCGCGCGCAGCTACCCCCGCAAGGTATTCACCGACAACCTGAGCTTCCAGCTGATGAAGATGCGCGCCACCGTCTACCATAGCGAACAGGCAGAAAGCCTGTTACAGCGCTGGCAAAACGAGACAGGGGCCAACGGCGAAGCCCGACGCTATGGCATCGTGTTGGCGCTGAGCAAGTTAGAGCGCTGGCAAGAAGCCAGCACTCAACTGGACGCGTTGATTAAAGACGACCCCCAACGCGTTGCCTATATCATTGCCCGATCGGATATTTTGCTGGGCCAGAAAAACACCGACCAGGCCATCGACATACTGCGGCGCGCCCTTGAACTCAGTCCCGGCAACCACCCGCTGACCATGCATCTGGCCAAGGCCCTGCAACAAGCCCAGCGCTTTCGCAGCGCCGACCAGCTGCTTAGCGAGCACAGCGAGCAGCGCAGCTTGGACCCGCACTTGTGGTATCAGTTGGCCGAAGTGCGCGGACTGGCCGGCAACATCCTTGGCGTCCACCTGGCCCGCGCCGAATACTTTATTCTCAATGCCCAATTTGAACGCGCTGCCAGCCAACTGCACTACGCCCACAAGCAAAGCGGTAACAACCGTGTACTACAGGGAAAAATCACCCAGCGCTTGCGGGATATTGACGAGCTGAAGAAACAATTAAAAGAACTGCAGGGGCGCTAGGCGCCCCTGGTAAAAGATCGACTCAACGCCTGGCGGCAGCAAAATCCAGCATACGGATCAGAGGCTTCATCGCCTGCGCTCCCAGAGCGGGATCGACATGGATTTCATTGCCCCCCTTCTCCAAGACCTCGGCGAGATTATCCAGGGCATTCATCGCCATCCACGGACAATTGGCACAGCTGCGACAGCTGGCACCGCTGCCCGCAGTTGGCGCAATCAGAAATTCCTTATCCGGCACCAGTTGTTGCAACTTGTAGAAAATCCCCTGATCGGTGGCAACAATCATCTGTGGATTGGGCAAGTCGCGGGCGGCATTAATAATCTGCGTGGTCGAACCCACCACATCAGCCAGCTCCACTACGCTGGCCGGTGACTCCGGGTGCACCAGCACAGCAGCGTCTGGGTATACCTTTTTGAGATCGAGAATCCCCTGGGCCTTAAACTCTTCGTGAACGATACAGGCACCGTCCCAGAGCAGCACGTCGGCGCCGGTTTCGCGACGCACATAGTCACCGAGGTGCTTGTCCGGCGCCCACAGAATTTTCTGCCCCTCGGCGTCCAAGTGATCCACCACATCCAGCGCGATACTTGACGTTACCACCCAGTCGGCACGGGCTTTAACCGCCGCCGAGGTATTGGCGTAAACCACCACGGTACGATCGGGATGCTGATCGCAAAAATCGGCAAACTCATCGGCCGGACAACCAATGTCCAGCGAGCAGGTCGCCTCTAAGGTAGGCATCAGCACGGTTTTTTCCGGCGACAAAATCTTTGCCGTCTCACCCATAAACTTTACACCAGCAACAATCAGCGTCGATGCCGGGTGGTCGCGACCAAAACGTGCCATTTCCAGGGAATCAGACACACAGCCACCGGTCTCTTCGGCCAGCGACTGAATCTCAGGATCTGTGTAATAGTGAGCCACCAGCACCGCGTCACGGGCCTTGAGCAGCGCTTTGATACGTTCGCGCAGGGCCAGTCGCTCCGCCGCCGACAGCGCCGATGGCTCGTTAAGCTTAGCCAGGTGCTCGCGCACCAGCTGTTGTGAAATTGCCTGTTCCGCCAAAATCATTTCCCCGTGCAGAGGATGAAAAGCGGCCGATTCTAACAATACTTGCCCCCGCAAAGCCAGATCTGCGGCACGCCATCGGCCTTCAGCACTATTTTGCGCCTCTGCCCGCCACAATTCCAGCGCCACTAGGGCGCCCAATACACCGACACCGGGGTGCCGCGGCCAAACAGTGCCGCAACTGGCGGCGCAGGGTCTGCAAACAGGGCGCGCTCCAGCACATGTCGCTTTTCTTCGCCACAGATATACACCACCACGTGCTCACTGTTTAACAGGCGAGGCAGTGTTAGCGTCAAGCGCGGATAGGGGCTCGCTGGTGTAGTCAGCGCCACACACGCCCGCCGCGAGCGCATGGCCATCGCCTGTGCTAATTCAGGGCTATCCGGAAACAGCGACGCACAATGACCATCGCCGCCCATCCCCAGCACCACACAGTCAAAGCGCGGAAGCGCCGCCAACGCTTGCCCGGCGAGTTCAGCGGCCTCCTCAACGCTGCCAGCCGCCAAGTTGAGCGGCACAAACCTAGCCTCAGCAGCAGCGCCGCGCAACAGCTGCCGGCGCAACTGCCACTCATTGCTATCCGCGCTATCCGTCGACACCCAGCGCTCGTCACTTAAGGTCACCGTTAACCGCGACCAATCGAGGCCACAGACCGACAGCAGCTCCAACAAGCGCTCGGGCGTGCTGCCACCCGGCAATACCAGCGAGGCCTCGCCGCGGATCTCCAGCGCGGCGTTGAGGCTCATTTGCAAATCATCACACAATGCCTGCGCCAGGGACTCCCGGCAGCTGAAGCTCAGTAACTGCGCACCCACCTGATTCAGTCGTCGCTCAAGTAGATGCTCATTCATGCCAACTACGCCCGTCACGCTCGATCAATAACTCTGCCTTGGCCGGCCCCCAGGAACCCGCATGGTAGGGGGAAACCGGCATGGCCTGGGCGTCCCAGGCCGCAATCAGTGCATCGCACCACTGCCAGGCCTCTTCCACCTCTTCGCGACCGACAAACAGCGACGGATCGCCGTTGATCACATCTAAAAACAGGCGCTCGTAAGCATCGGGGATACGACTCATCCCCGAAGAGCCTAAAAAATCCAAATTAAGGTTTTGCCGCACCAGCGCCATCTTGTTTTTCAAACTGTGTAACTTAGAGACCATCTGCATCGCTATGCCCTCATTGGGCTGCAGGCGGATAACCAGTCTATTGGGGATATTGTCGCCAGCAGAAAAAATATTGTGCGGCAGACTCTTGTAGGTGATCACAATCTCCGTGAGCTTTTCCGGCAGGCGCTTGCCGGTACGCAAATAAAACGGCACCCCCGCCCAGCGCCAGTTGTCGATATGTGCCTTGATTGCCACGAAGGTTTCGGTATCGCTGTCGCCTACCGTGCAGTCTTCTTCTTCCAGATAGCCCGGCACGGCACTACCGCGATACCAACCCTGAGCGTATTGCCCTCGCACGGCATGAGCGGAGACGCTAGCGGCATCAATGCGGCGCAAGGCCCGCAGAATTTTCACCTTCTCATCGCGGATACTTTCTGCCGTCATCGCATTAGGCGGCTCCATCGCCACGAGACACAGCAGCTGCACTAAATGGTTCTGCACCATATCGCGCAATTGCCCGACCTCATTGTAGTAAGACCAGCGGCCCTCAATTCCCACCGTTTCGGCCACCGTTATCTGAATGTGGTCGATACAACTTTGATCCCACTGGGTGTTGATAAAGCGATTGGCAAACCGCAGTACCAACAAGTTTTGCACCGTCTCCTTCCCCAGATAGTGGTCGATACGGTAGATATTCTCCTCAGCAACCAGCCGCCCTACCGTTTCATTCACTGCCCGACACGATGCCAGATCTTGCCCTATCGGTTTTTCCAGCACCACACGACTGTATTCATCGATCAGCTGTTGAGCACTCAATTTCTCACAAATCGCACCAAACAAGCTGGGCGGTGTCGCCAAATAATAGATCGCCCGGCGCCCCGGCTTTAACAATGTGCGCAGCAGAGCGTATTGCTTGCCATCATTAAAATCCAAACAGCAGTAATGCAAGCGCTCAGTGAAACTCGACCACTGCTCGTCAGCACTCTCCGCCAGCCCACCGAGGCGCTCCAGCAAGTCATTGGCAAACGTTTCCTGAGTCTGCGGACGGCGCGCCAGCGCAACTATCCGCGACTGCGGTGCTAGCAGGCCCGCACAATGCAACTGGAACAGCGCGGGAAACAACTTGCGCCCGGACAGATCCCCTGCCGCGCCAAATACCACCAGGTCGCATTCACCGTCCATCGCCGGCCTCCGCTGCAGCGCGCAACGCCTGCACGCGCCGACTCGCCAACTGCGCCCGCTCAGTAATCGCCGACCAATCACCCGCCGCCTGCAATGCTGGCGGCGCCACCCAGGAAGCGCCCAAGGTCACCACCGATGGCAGCGCCAGATACGGGGCCATATTATCCAGAGAAATTCCTCCAGTAGGACAAAAACTCAGCATTGGCAGCGGACCGGCAAGCGCGTGCAGCACCGCTGCTCCACCACTGGCCTCAGCGGGAAAAAACTTCAAGATACGCAGACCACGTTCCAAACAACGCATCGCCTCACTGGCTGTTGCGACGCCTGGCATAAATGGCAAATCGCTGTCCAGTGCGGCCGCTAACAAGCCCTCGCTGCAACCCGGCGCTACCAAAAACTCGCTGCCCGCAGCCTTGGCGCGCTTCACGTCGTGGCCGCTGATAACCGTACCGGCCCCCACACACACGCCACTCACTCGCTGGCGAATACGGTCAATGGCCTCTATCGCCGCCGGGGTACGCAGGGTGACTTCTAAAACGGGCAAACCGCCATCGCGCAGAGCGATGGCCAAGGGAATCGCCGCCTCGACGCGATCGATACTTAGCACGGGTAAAACAGCCGCCCGGCCTACAATATCACTCAGTAACTGATGCATTCTCCCTCCCCATTCGGCAGCCCGACAAACAGCACCGAGGCGCCCTGTTCCGCGCCGCTCACCCGCTGACGCACACCGGCAAACATTTCCCGCGCCACACCTTCGCTGCTATCTTCCACCGCCCCCTGTGGCAAACGTGCCGCCCACTCGTCGGCGTCCACCAAGCAGCGCAGCTCACCGCGCTCAGCATCCACAACCATTTCGTCACCGTCGCGCACGCGACCAATGCTGCCCCCTGCCGCGGCTTCAGGGCTGACATGAATGGCCGCAGGCACCTTGCCAGAGGCACCAGACATACGGCCATCAGTGACCACTGCCACCCGATAACCGCGATCCTGCAATACGCCAAGCAGTGGCGTCAGCTTGTGCAACTCTGGCATCCCGTTGGCTTGGGGGCCCTGATAAGGCAACACCACAACACAGTCGCGATTCAGCTCGCCGGCATCAAATTGCTGTTGCAAGGCATCTTGACTCGCCAACACCACCGCCGGCGCACGAATACAGCGATGCTCCCTGGCCACCGCAGACACCTTGATAAGCGCTCTGCCCAGCTCGCCCTGCAGCAATCGCAAGCCGCCCTCTCGATCAAAGGGCGCCTCTGGCGAAGCGATGACCGTGTCGTCGACACTTTGTCCAACGCCGGGCCGCCACCCTAGCTTGCCGCTGTGCAAAAACGGCTCTTGAGCCGCATCCGCTATCGACTCCCCCCACATACTGCGGGCATCACCATGCAGCAAACCCAGATCCAGCAACTGCCTAAACAGCAAACTGCTGCCCCCCGCCGCGTGAAAGTGATTAACATCCGCCTCCCCGTTGGGATAAATCCGCGCCAACAGGGGCACCACTTTGGAGAGCGCATCGAGGTCATCCCAATTGATCAGCAGCCCGGCAGCGCGCGCAATCGCCGGCAGATGTATACCGTGGTTGGTAGAGCCACCAGACGCAAGCAACACCACCATCGCGTTGACCATACTGCGCGCATCCAGCACTTCAGCCAGCGGCCGACAACGACCGCTAACACGACTAATCTTGCAGATATACTGTGCCACCTCTATCGTCAGCGCCTCGCGCAGTGGCGTGCCCGGGTTGACAAACGAGCCACCGGGCAACTGCAATCCCATCGCCTCCATCAGCAATTGATTACTATTGGCCGTACCGTAAAACGTACAGGTCCCCGCCGAGTGATACGATTCAGCCTCGGCGGCCAGTAGCGCTTCGCGCCCGACCTTGCCTTCGGCAAACAGTTGTCGCACACGCTGCTTTTCCCGATTAGGCAGACCGCTAGGCATCGGCCCCGCCGGCACAAACATCACCGGCAAATGACCGAAGTGCAGGGCGCCAATCAGCATCCCCGGCACTATTTTGTCGCAAATACCCAAGCACAGCACCGCATCGAACATCTGGTGCGACAGTGCCACCGCGGTAGCTTGGGCAATGACATCGCGACTAAACAGGCTGAGTTCCATGCCAGCCTGCCCCTGTGTGACACCATCGCACATCGCCGGCACACCTCCTGCCACCTGTGCTGAACAAGCCATGGCGCGAACAGCCCGCTTTATCTGCTCAGGATAGTCGCGGTAGGGTTGGTGCGCCGACAGCATGTCGTTATAGGCGGTGACGATACCGACATTTGCCGCCTGCATTAGGCGAATCCGCGATTTATCATCTTCTCCACAGGCGGCAAACCCGTGGGCCAAATTGCCACAACTCAGCTGTGCTCGAACGGCCTGCAAGCCCGCGGCACGTCGCTGACGCTGCAAATAGCTGTTGCGAGTATTGCGACTGCGACGGTCTATCGCCTCGGTAATGCGCTGCAACTCGGGATGTAAGGATGCCATCGCCCCTCCTTTTGGCGCTGACCGGCATCTTGCCCAGCCGCCAAATCACCGCCACAACAGGCTTGAACAGCTGACGGTCTACTGATGACTATAGTTGCCTGGCAAGGTAGCTACCAGTCGTATTCAACCCCACTGCTGGAGCCTGCACGCAGGCTATTCGCCATGTTTGGGGAGCGCCCGCAGACCGCTCAAGCCAACCGAGCAGATAGCGTAGCGACAAGAAAAACACGTTGGGGCAACAACGCCGGGAACGCGTTACCGCCGAGCCTTGATGGCGTACAAGTGGCGTCCCTCGCCACTCTGCCAGCACTCAGGTAGTTAAAATACCGTAGACCTGGTCTACCACAGCGCTCGACGCCGCATTTCCAGTGCCGCGCTCGAGTTGACTGCCATCAGAGCCCACCAGCTCGCGGGCAATGACATTCAGCGCGTTGTGCAAGGCTGCACCAATCAGCAGGGAAGCAACGGCGTGGGTATCGATTGACGGAGAAATTTTCGCGCTCTGCTGCAAAGCCTGTAAACGCTCACACAGCACGCTGTGTACTGGGAATAAAATCTCAGAAAGGACATCGCCGGTGCTATCGTGGATATTCCCCACCCAAAACGGGGTCGTAAGTGGCGCAACGGCAATATAAAACTGCTCGGCACTGCTGTATACCTGCTCTAACCACAGACGCAGATCTGTGGTGTCGCCATGCTTAACACAGTCCTTTGCCTCGATCAGCTGAGGCAGGCGCTCATTGACCAGGGCGCGCAACAAGCCCGCTTTAGCACCAAAATTATTGAACACACTGGCTTCCGTGGTACCCGCCTTCGCGGCCACGCCTCGCGTCGTCAGTGCTGCCGCGCCATCATCGCGGAACAGCGCATAGGCCGCATCCAATAATTTTTCTCTTACTCTCGGTCTTGCCACGATTACTCACTCCATTGATATCGTCTCAGCTCATTACACCCGAGCCGCCGCGCAATATACAAGCCACTAAGCTAATATCCGGCTTAAATACCTATAAAATATAAGGAAAAGCCCCTATGAGCGGCCAGCCCCCCGTTTCCTACCGGTGTATCGACGATATTTGCCACATCCGCCTATGCCGCCCAGCACTGCGCAATGCCGTAGACGGCCCCACCGCCGTGCAGCTGGCAGCGGCCCTGCGCCGGTTTGACCATGAACCCACGCTAAAAGTTGCCATTCTCAGCGGAGATGGCGAGCATTTTTGCGCCGGCGCGGATTTAAAAGCCTTTGCCAGTGGTGATATCGATCGGCGCAATCCCCTTCAGGAGAGTGGCGACGCGCCCATGGGGCCCAGCCGCCTGCAGCTGGACAAGCCGGTCATTGCCGCAGTCGACGGCTACTGCGTCGCCGGCGGCTTAGAGCTGGCGCTGTGGTGCGACCTGCGGGTAGCCAGTGAACGCGCCGTCTTTGGCGTGTTCTGCCGACGCTTTGGCGTGCCGCTGATCGATGGCGGCAGTGTGCGCTTACCGCGGCTTATCGGCCACAGCCGCGCCATGGACATGATTCTTACCGGCCGCGCCGTCGACGCCCAAGAAGCCTTGGCTTTTGGTCTAGTCAATCGCGTGGTGGCCAGTGAACAACTGTTGGAACAAGCAGAACAATTGGCTAGACAGCTCGCCAGCTTTCCCCAGCAGTGCTTACGCAACGATCGACGCAGTGCTATCGAGCAGTGGTCACTCAGTGAAAATCAAGCACTGCGCCGCGAATTTCAACTCGGCCGACACAGCCTAGACAGCGGCGAGGCACTCAGCGGCGCCGAGGCCTTCCGCGAGGGCCGGGGTCGCCACGGTGCCTTTCCTGAGCCCTGAGCCCTGAGCCCTCCTGAGCCCTGAGTCAACTCAACAAGCCCGGTAGTGCCTCCTCTGCCAGCGGCTGCAATGTATCACCCACGGCAATGCGGCCACTGCGCAAGACCCGCGCGCACAAGCCACCGTAGCCCAACATTGCCGCCACCGCCCCCTCCCCCAAGGCCTGTTCCATACGCCCGCAGGGGTGACACAGTGCCGTGGCCTGAAAAATAGCGCCGCCAATTTGGAAATACTGATGCCGCAGGGCATTGAGGTTGATGCCCGACACCAGTAAATTGCGACGCAGCAGTGCGGGATCGATGCCGTCGACTCCCATATAAGTCGCGATGCTGTCGATAAACTCACGGCTAATCAGCGAAACCTGCCGCGCTGAACCCGGCCGCCCTTGCGCGCGCCAATCTCCCTCCAAGCCCAGCCCCGCCAGCGCTTCAACATGGCTGAGCGACTGCATGGCCAGCTTGCGCCCGGGCCGCACACCAATCCACTGTAGCGGAGCTGCCGGCAAAGCTGACAAATAGCGAGCCAACAACCGCCCTTGGGCATTCACCGCCAGGCCCGCCTAACGGTCACGCCGAAATGGCAGGCAAAGCATGACTCCGAGCCGACTGGCATACTGTCGCTCGCCGGGCAAGCCCAATGCCACCCTATCATCACCACCAGCCGCCTCCTGGCTATAGCTGCCAAACCACCGATCCCAACAAGATACGCTAAAACCAAAATTGCTATTGGTTTCTGCGCTGCGCCGCGAGTGATGAATGCGGTGCAAGGTCGGTGTTATCAACAGTCGCCGCAACTGCCGTTCCCCGCGCTGCGGCAACACGAAATTACTATGGTTGAACATCGCACAGGCATTGAGTAACACCTCAAATATCAGCACCGCCGAAGCTGGTGCCCCCATTGCAATAATCAGCCCCGCCTTAAGCAGCATTGACAGCAACAACTCGAGGGGATGAAAACGCAGTCCTGTGGTCACGTCCACCGCCGTATCCGCATGGTGCACCCGATGCACGCGCCACAACCAGGGCAGGTGGTGAAACAGCCGATGCTGCCAGTAAATGGCTAAATCGAGTAGCAACACGCACAAAGGCAGACTAAACCAAAGCGGCCAATTGAGCGCATTAAACAGCCCCCAAGCCCGCTGCTCGGCCAGCAACGCAACCCCGGTGGCGGCCAGTGGAAACAATATGCGCAGCAGCACACTACCTATCAGCGCAAGCCCCAAGTTAGCCAACCAACGGCGGTGTTGCGGCGGACGGAATGGCTTCCATGCCTCAATCGCCGCAAACACCGCGAACAACAGTGCAAAGCTCGTCAGCCTTAGCGGCCCTTCCCAGTCACCCATCAACACCCCGATATCGCGCCAACGGCGCGCAGTTCTCGATAAAGGTTTGAGGCTGCTCAACAATATCACTGGGCAAATCCAGGTCGGCCAGTGGCGCCTGTTCTCGCCACGACAACCCGGCGGCCCTTAGCCGCCGACGGGTTTGTTCCGCCACCCGCGCAGTGCTCCAGTCGATATCAAAAAATAGGCTGCTATTGACCACCCGCAAAGCCAGCAGCACATAACCGCCGTCGCGGGCCGGTATCAATGCGGCATCCACTTCGCGCAGACAATGTCGCGCCCAACACAGGTGCTCTACGGTAAGTGCTGGGCAATCGGTACCGATCAAGACCACCCCATCGGCCTCTGTCAAACCGCGTTCGGCAGCGCGCAGCAAGCGCTGCCCCAGATCCCCCTCACCCTGGTCGCAACAGCGGCTCCCCGCCAGAAACTCAATGCCCTGCCAACTTGCCGATTGCGGCGCCGGGCTCAGCTGAAATTCTGCATCCATCCCAGCAGGCAACTGCCGACTGAGTCGCACACAGCAGGCCAGCAAACTCTCGGCTACTTGCGCGGCAGCAACGTCGCCCAGCGCCGGCGCGAGCCTCGTCTTGGCCATTCCCGGGAGCGGCGCCTTGGCAAAAATTTTTACCGCAATACTTGGTATATAGGTCATATTTCCGCCTAGCGATAGCGGCGAGCGATCTGCTCTGCCGGTGTGCCGAGAAAATACTGCAAGCGCAAGCGCCACATGAGAGCAATAGTCGACCACACACCGCGGCTTTCCCAGCGCCGCCCCGAGCTGGTAATACGCTGCGGCAGGCAATGCGGCCAGCGCTCACGGCGCAGTCGTTTACTAATTTCAATATCCTCCATCAACGGCTGCTCAGTATAGCCGGCTATCTCGGCAAACAAATCTCGCTGTACAAAGATCCCCATGTCACCGGTAGCGATGCCCGTTAAACGCGAACGCCAGTTCATCATGCGCGCCACTACACGCAGCATCGCAGGGCGGCCCTGCAGGCGGACGTCAAAGCGCCCCCAACCGGTTTTCTCACGTTGACAAAGCGCCAGCAAGGCATCGATAGCCGCAGCGTTCAACTGCGTATCGACATGTAAGAATAGCAACCACTGTCCAGCTGCCTGTGCGGCGCCAGCGTTCATTTGCCGCGCCCGGCCGGGCAGACTGTCAAGCAGCGTTACCTCCGCGCTCTGCAAACACTGTCGCGACCCATCGCGACTGCCACCATCGACAAATAGCCACTCAACAGCCGGGTAGCGCGCTTGCCAATGCGCCACCTCAGCCAGCACCTCGTCAAGTAAGGGGCGCTCATTAAGCAGGGGCACCACCACAGATAACAGCGGACGTGACATCGGACACTCGCATCTCTCACTCATCGCCGGGCCGATCATTCAAACGCCAATCGTAATCGCCGTAGACAATGCGCAACTGGCCATCGCGCAATGCCTGACGCTGTAAAGGGGTTAAGCCCAACGCCTCACCATAGTGGGCGAGAAATTCCCTCAGCGACCCCAGACCTCGCCAACCTTGGGCAAAGTCACCGGCATACCAATCGAAAATTCGCGACACCGACAGACGACCTTGCCGCAGCGCATTGCGCTGCCGATCCGCCAAAAATGCCTTTGTTGCCGTCTCCAACTGCTTGTCCAGTTGCTCGCCCCGATAGGCTTCCGGCAACAGCGCGGGGCAGCCGACACTCGCACAGTTCACGGCAAAGTGAATGCGCGGTTCGCGAAAGTGCGGGCGAATCATCTGGTGCTCCAGCTCATCAAGACTGCGCCTTTTCCCTAACAGCGCAACAATTTCCTGCTTCCAGGGCGAACCGAACCAACCACCGATATCTCGAATCGAATCGATATCGGGGTAATGCCGCAGTATCAATTCCACAGTCCAGGCATTATAAGCATTGATCAAAAATGCCAATTGCTGGGGTGGCGTCCACGCCTGGTATTCAGACTCGGTAACTTTGGCAAGCTGGGATAGATAGTCGGCAAGCGACTGGCGGTCGGAGGCCATGCCCCGGTAATCCACCTGACTGGCACGCCCCTCCCTCAGCACATACACATGCTTGACCAATAATTGTTGCCACGCCGTATGTTCAAATTCGGCATTGGCGATAGGCGTGAGTAGCGCTGCGCACAACATCACCAGCATGCGCCTCAGCCAATATTGCTTGCCGGCCATCTAGTTCCCCCCCCGCTGCCAAGCAAAGAAGCGCGACAACAAACGCAGCAAACGCTCCGGTTGATGCGCCTTGCGCCACTCGCCCGCCGTGTATTTATTGGCCTCAGCCAGGGTCGGATAGGGGTGCACAGTGCCCAGAATCTTGCCCAAGCCCAGGCCGTGCTTCATGGCCAACACAAACTCAGCCAGCAACTCACCGGCCTGAGCACCGACGATACACACCCCCAAAATCCGGTCTTTACCGGGCACCGTCAACACCTTGATAAAACCTTTTGCCTCGCCTTCGCAGATCGCACGGTCCAGGTCGTCAATACCGTAGCGCGTCACCTCATAGGCAACGCCCTGCTCTTTAGCATCCTGTTCGCTCAGCCCAACCCTCGCCACCTCCGGATCCACATAGGTCACCCAGGGAATCACCGAATAATCGACTCGAAACTTTTTGAATTGCCCGAACAGGGCGTTAACGCTGGCATACCAGGCCTGGTGTGCGGCGACATGGGTAAACTGATAGGGTCCCGCAATATCACCTGCGGCGTAGATATTGGGCATCAAGGTCTGCAGATACTCATTGGTGTCCACCGTGCGCTGACTGCTAATACCCAACTCTTCCAAGCCATAGCCCTTGAGCCGGGCACTGCGCCCCACCGCACAGATCAGCAAATCGTAGACGATTGCCCGCTCCTCACCACTGCCCCCATCACGCACAATCAAGCACTTGTCTTCACCGCGGCGCTCGCAGCGCAGCGCCTGGGTATCGCAATACACCGCGATTCCCTCTCGAGAAAATTGCTCGGTGACAAACGCTGACACCTCCTCATCTTCTTTAAGCAACAGCCTCGGCAACATTTCAACCTGACTGACCGCCGACCCCAGTCGCGCAAAGCACTGGCTCAGTTCGCAGCCGATCGGCCCGCCGCCCAGCACCACCACCCGCGACGGTGGCGCCTCATAATGCTCAAGCTGCGACCACAGGGTGTCACTGGTGACATAACCGACTTCCCGCATCCCCGGCAGGGGCGGCACGGTCGGCTCAGCACCCGCAGCAATCACCACCGACTTGGCGGTAAGCCGTTGGCTGCCACCGCCAGGCAATGCAATTTCCACCGTCCAGGGGTCAATCAGTCGGCCGTAGCCCTTAATGACCTCCACCCCCAGCTCGGTATAGCGCTCGACACTATCGTGAGGAGCAATAGCGGCGATCACCTCGCGCACTCTCGCCATCAAGCGCTTGAAATTAACCTGTGGCTGGTAATTGTCCAGCCCGTAGTGCTCTGCGCGGCGCTGCATGGCGGCCACCTTGGCCGACTTGATCAGCGCCTTACTGGGTACGCAGCCGGTATTCAAGCAATCACCGCCCATTTCCCCCGCCTCAATCAAGGTGACCTTGGCTTTTACCGCTGCGGCGATATAGGCACTGACCAGTCCCGCAGCACCGGCACCAATCACAATCAAGTTGCGGTCGTAGCGCGCCGGCCGCGTCCATGGCCGATAGACCCTGCGCGCCTTAATCACAGCAATTAACCGCTTAGCCAATAACGGGAACACACCCAACAAGGTGAACGACAAAATCAGGCCAGGCGAAACAATGCCCGACAGGCTATCTAGTGCACCCAGCTGCACCCCGGCATTCACATACACCGCGGTACCCGGCAACATCCCCAGCTGACTGACCCAATAGAAACGCCGCACCGACATCGCTGTCAGTCCCATCAATAAGTTGATCAAGAAAAACGGAAACAGGGGCACTAAGCGCAAGGTAAACAGGTAAAAACCGCCCTCCTTTATCACCCCGGCATCAATGCTTTCCAAGCGCTGCGGAAAGCGCCGGGCAAGGGCGTCTCGCGCAATATAGCGGGCCACCAAAAAAGCCAGGGTCGCGCCGATCGTCGACGCAAACGACACCAGTACCAGCCCCTTTATCAGGCCAAAAAACGCACCGGCGGCCAAGGTCATTACCGCCGCCCCCGGCAGAGACAGCGCGGCCACCAGCACGTAGGCGCCGAAGAACAGCGCGGCAAATCCCCAGGGCTGCGACTGTTGAAAAGCATTGATGTCGCCCTGCACCGACTTCAAGCCCTGCAAACTCAGGTATTCACCCAGCCCGCTGTTAGCGATGAGGAGTAATGCCGCGAGAACAACCAGCAGCAGCACGAATTTTTTCTTTGTCATAATCGGTCCCGATGATGTGAGAGCAGTACGGTGGCCCTGGTATACAACTACCAAACAGAGACCGAGCTTTTCGAATATTGTTACAGAAGCCGTCAACTTGCCGACAATACGGCCAATATATGGCACAAATTATACAAATTGAGTATTATTTGTCCGTCACCGTTTAAGGAATAGGCGGTATCAGACAGCGGTCGCCAGGGAAGATGGATCTCCCCGACATTCATAATAATCAACAAGACGCTGCTTATCATGATCAAAGACTTCCAGAAGTTGCTACTGCACGTGATCGACCCGTGGATTCCGCCTCGCGCCAAGGCCAGTGGCACCGGACTCTTTGTGTATCGTTTTCTAGCCAGCATACTACTGGGGACTTTTTTATATCTAAGCGCCCTCCTGCTGGTCAACCAATACCTGTTGCCCATCACCGCTAATGGCAAGCGATTAATCACCGAGTTTTCTCTAGGCATGGCCGTCGGCATTTGCTGTGCTCTGCTGATGTTGCGTTTCAGTGCCAAGCGCCACTTCGCCCTGCATGCTTTTATCGCCACACTGACCGGCGGGCTGCTGCATGTTTCCATGCAAACCGGAGGCATCGGCTCCCCCATCAATATCTGCTCGGTCATTATCCCGGCGCTGGCGACACTCAGTATTGGCGCCTCAGCCGGCGTGTTCTGGAGCATAGCCATCGGCCTAATCGGTTCGCTGATGTTTGCCGCTGAGTCCCAGGGCCACATGTTCAACAACATCATCATTGCCGAAAACCTCGGTCTCGCCCTGTTCGGCAGTCTGCTAACTACGCATTCCTTTATTATTTTTATCGTCGTTTACTACGACTTAAACGGGCGAAAATTGCGCAGCCAACTGCTGCGTGAGCAAGATAAGTACTTCCACCAGGCCCACCACGACAGCCTGACGGGACTGGCCAATCGCCGACATTTCATCGACGCCATCGACGCCGCCATCGCCAAGGCAAAACGCCAGGGCAGCCGCTTTTGCGTACTGTATTTTGATCTCAACCACTTCAAACAGGCCAACGACAGCCACGGCCATCACTTTGGCGACGAAATACTCAGTCAGATTGCCAAGCGGCTGCGCACCGTCATCCGTGACGACGACGTTGCCGCGCGCCTCGGCGGCGATGAATTCGCCATTTTACTGCCGACGCTGGGCAGTACTGACATCATAGAGCAGCGTATCGACATGCTGCTGAAGCTGCTATCGCAAACACTGCATATTGATGGCATCGACTACCAACCCAGTGCCAGTGCCGGTTACGCCATCTATCCAGATCACGGCAAGGACTACGAAACCCTGCTGCGGATTGCCGACCAAAACATGTATCACGTTAAACGCCTCGGCCAGCAAACTGTTCGCGCGGCGCCATTGGATTCACCAGTGCCTGACTGATCCCATGCCGCCAATATTTAGCCGCAAGCCAAGAGTTGATCTCCCGGACTGCAAAAAATTGCCAGCCTGCTGAAATACTGACAGCGAAATCGCTGACCCAAAAATTTCACCCGCGCGCGGTAAGCTCGCCTGCCTCTTGAAAAAATAACGGGGCGCTATAGTCTGTTCGACAGTACTGTCAAATTCGTCGCCACGCTCACCACAGACACAGGAAATCCGGCCATGATCCACTCGCCCCGCCGCGGCATGATATTGCCACTAGCCCTTTTCTGCACAATTTTAGCGGGCTGCGCGACTACCGAAACGCCCGCCGCTATTACCGAGGGCTTTATCAGCTGTGAACAGCCTCGCCCACAACGCTGTACACGTGAATACCGCCCGGTTTGCGGTCATGTAGACACCGGCATGCGCTGCCTGACACAAGACTGCACCGCCAATACCCACCAGAGCTACGGCAATGCCTGTAGCGCCTGTGCAGACCAACGCGTGATCGGCTATGAACAGGGCAGCTGTGAGTCGTATGGCAAAGGCCAGCAGTAATCTACAGGCATAAAAAAACGGGGCCTAGGCCCCGTTTTTTTTTATCTGGCACGGCGCGATTAACGCTCGACAATGGCTGTCACACCCTGTCCACCAGCTGCGCAAATCGATATCAATCCGCGACCACTGCCCTTTTCTTCCAGCATTTTTGCCAGCGTCGCGACAATCCGTCCGCCCGTCGCGGCAAAGGGGTGACCGGCCGCCAGGGAGCTGCCATTCACGTTCAGTTTACTGCGGTCGATACTGCCCAACGCGCGGTCCAGGCCCAGGCGCTGCTTACAAAAATCCTCGTCTTCCCAGGCCTTCAGCGTTGCCAGCACCTGCGCAGCGAACGCCTCATGGATTTCGTAGTAATCAAAATCCTGCAGACTCAAACCGGCGCGCGCCAACATCCGCGGCACGGCGTAAGCCGGCGCCAGCAGCAAACCTTCTTTTTCGCTGCCAGCCTCTTTGCCGAAGAAATCTACCGCCGCCGTTTCCACAAAACTCAGGTATGCGCGAATGGGCAGGCCGCGCTCCTTTGCCCACTCTTCACTTGCCAACAGCACCGCTGAGGCACCATCAGTCAGTGTTGAAGAGTTACCCGCGGTCAGCGTCCCTTCACCACTCACCTTGTCAAAGGCCGGCTTGAGAGTCGCCAGCTTTTCAACAGTGGTATCAGCGCGCAAAATATTGTCACGCCCCACACCTTTAAATGGCGTAATCAGGTCATCGAAGAAACCGCGCTCATAGGCCGCAGCCAGATTTTTGTGACTGTTGTAGGCCAGTTCATCTTGCTGGTCTCGGGGGATTTGCCAGGCCTTGGCGGTTACTTCTGTGTGTCCCCCCATAGACAAGCCGGTGCGCGGCTCAGAGTTCAATGGAATCTGCACCCCGATATCCTTTGGCCGCAACTGCAGAAAAGGCTTCACTCGCTCGCCCAAGCTACGCGCCTTATTCACCTGCAGCAAAATCTTGCGCAAACCCTCACTGACACCAATCGGCGCGTCGGAGGTCGTATCGACACCACCGGCGATGGCTGCGTCAATTTGCCCCAAAGCAATCTTGTTCGCGACCAAGTTGAGCGCCTGCAAGCCGGTACCGCAAGCCTGCTGCACGTCAAAACACGGCGTTGCCGGATCCAGCGAGGTACTGAGCACCGACTCTCTTGTCAGGTTGAAATCACGGCTGTGCTTCATCACCGCACCCGCCGCAACTTCGCCCAGACGCTCTCCCTTTAGCTGGTAACGCTGCACCAAACCCTCTATGGCAGCAGTGAGCATGTCCTGATTGCTGGCGCCAAAGTAGGCGGTATTGGAGCGACAGAAGGGAATGCGGTTACCGCCAATAATAGCGACGCGTTTAATGGATTGAGCCATGACAGGTCCTCGGGTCTTTTGTCAGGTCGCGCAGTGTAGCAAGCCGCGGCGCCGCCACATTGGCTGAACCGACAGGCTCGGCCGGGCGGCGCTGTCAATTCACCACCGTCACTCAGCGCGTAGAATTACCGCCAATATAATGTGGCACGACCTCAGCCAGGAGAATTTCCGATGACCGATCGCATAGAAACGTTTATCAATTCCGCCGCCGGTAAGAAAGTATTGGGCGCACTCGGCGTCAATGCCCCCCGCGAACTAACGCGCTATAACAGCAAGCAACGCAGCTTCTTTAGCGGCCGCCTGCTGCTTGGCGCCGGCGACAATGCCGCGCTGTTAGCCAATATTTCTGCCATTCTGGCCGAGAGCGATGCCGAGGTCCTCGGCGACAGCAACGCCCGCCTGCAATGTTCGGCACTTACCGCCAACACACTTGCCGACGCTTCCTACGCTGCACTGGTTTTTGACGCCAGTGGTATGCGCAATGCGCTGGAGTTAGTTCAGGCCTACCGCTTCTTCAATGCCAACATCCGCAAACTGGCCCCCGGTGGTCGTATCGTCATTCTCGGCCGCCCCCATCTCGCCGCCAGCGACGCCGAACAAGCCGCCACCCAGCGCGCCCTGGAAGGCCTGAGTCGCTCGCTGGCAAAAGAGGTCGGCGCGCGCGGCAGCACGGCGCAACTGATCACCGTCGCCGAAGGCGCCGAAAATGACTTTGGTAGCAGCCTGCGTTTCCTGCTGTCACCGAAATCAGCCTATATTACCGGCCAGGTTATTGCCGTCAGCGCCGTCCAGCAATCGGGCAACGTCGATTGGCACAAGCCACTGGCCGGCAAAACCGCACTGGTAACTGGCGCCTCACGCGGCATCGGTGAAGCCATTGCAGAAACCCTGGCCCGCGATGGCGCCACGGTCATAGGTGTCGATGTTGCTCAGATGGAGCAAGACTTGAGCAAGGTTATGAGCCGTGTAGAAGGCCAACCGCTAATCGCCGATATTACCGCCAGTGATGCGCCGGCGAAAATCGCCGCTGCCGCCAAAAAAGCCGGCGGGATAGATTTAGTCGTACACAATGCGGGAGTCACCCGCGACAAGACCATCGCCAATATGACTGAGCAGCAATGGCAGATGACGCTGGACATCAACCTGGCCGCCGCACAGCGCATTACTCGCGAATTGTTAGACCAGGGCTTGATTCGCAACGGCGGCAGCATCGTTGGCGTTTCATCAATGAATGGCATTGGCGGGCAACGCGGCCAAACCAACTACGCCGCGTCCAAAGCCGGTGTTATCGGCTATGTCGACTTCATGAAAAATGACGAAAACTTGCTCGCCCACAACATTAGCGTTAATGCCGTGGCACCAGGCTTTATTGAAACCGCGATGACGGCGGCAATCCCGCTGTTTACCCGGATGTTTGGTCGTCGCCTTAACTCGCTATCGCAAGGCGGCCAACCGGTCGACGTCGCCGAGGCAATCGCCTTCTTTGGCAACCCCCTGTCGCGAGGCGTTACCGGCAACACTCTGCGGGTTTGTGGTCAGTCTTGGTTTGGTGCCTAAACCAGCCGGCAATCAGGCGGAGCCAGACTCCGCCTGTTGCTTCTGCTGGCGATATTCAATTGGCGTCAAGCCTGTCCAGCGTTTAAACGCTCTATAGAAGGTGCTGGGTTCAGAGAAACCGGTTAGATAAACCACATCGGCGATACTCTCCTCGGTGCGCGACAACAGGCGCTTAGCCAGCACACAGCGGTAGTCCGCCAGTACTTGGTTAAAACTGGTACCCGCTTCCGTGAGTCGCGAGCGCAGCACTCGCTCGTTCATTCCCAGTCGTTCGGCTACGCTCTCCAAACTCGGCTGCCCCAGCTCCAACATCTCGGCAATCACTTGCTTTACATCGCCGACCACGTCTTTCCGCGACAGCCTCTCCAGCTGCTTACTGGCAACTTTTTCATGCAGCTTAAGTAAATCCGGCTCAGCGTGGCTCGATGGCGTCGACAGAATACTGGCAGCAAACACCAAACTCTGTTCACTGGCACCAAAATGCACAGGGCAGGCAAAGTGCTTTTCGTACTCGGCAAGATCACCCTGTAATTCATGCCCCAAATTAACTTCGCGAGTTTGAAACGCACCGTCGGTTAGGGCTTCAAAATAGCGCTGTAAAAAACGCACAAAACACTCATCGCGGTGACGCAGCTCCGCCTCGCTATCGCCATAAAAATCCAGCACGACCCTCGCCTCGTCACCGTCCACATGCAGCTTAAACTGCATGGCATCGGTCACTAGCCGCTGATAGTTTTCTGCTCGGCGCAGGCCATCGCCAAAGCTCGGGCTGCTGAGAAACAGGTATTCCAGCACCTGGCCGCGATACACAGGCACGTGATTCGCCAGGTGTAGGCCTATGTTCTCGTCACCACTGACCTCTTCCAGCACCCGCCAAAACTGCAACTGCGCCGCATGGGGGAAACGCGCTGTGCGATCTTTCAGCAAGTTGGGCGATATTTTGCATTCGCTCACTATTCGCTCAACATCCAGCCCTAACTGCTGAATAGCCGGATAGGCCAGCTGAATCAAAAAGCTGGAGTCACTGAGTTCTGAAAACCGTTTTTCCGTGGAATCGCTCATTACACTCGCTATCTATGGCTGTTCGCAGGATTACCAAGTCACATGGTATTGGCCGCAGCGCAGATTTCACTCTGCCGCGTCAGCAAATAATTTACTGTCTGGCATTGATTATACTGTGAAGCTGCACAAGATAAGGAGTAAGAGTAGCATGAGCGCCGCTCAGGAACTAAAAATGAAACGTCTGCCCGCGCTAATCCCCCTGCTCGCGCGCGCAGCATTGCCGCGAAGCAGCAGCAAAGCACTGAATTTCCCCCAGCGCTGTATCGAACTCGCGCCACTGCGCTGCAGCCCCCGCCAGGTGAAGCGCTACGCCCGCGCCTGCGGCTTCGCACTGGACCGCGACACACTGCCGCCCAGCTATTTGCACACACTGGCCTTTCGCCTGCAGATGCAGCAGATGGTACAGGCCGACTTCCCCCTTGCGGCAATGGGCTGTGTACACCTGAGTAATGACATCGTGCAACACCGCGGCATCGCCATTGGCGAAACCCTGCGCATGAACTGCCGTCTCAGCGAGCACACGCTCACTGATCGCGGCGTCGAGTTCGCCTTTGAATGCCTGGCCTTTGTCGGCGAAGAATGTGTCTGGGAAGACCGCAGCCGCTATTTATCGCGCCGCAAAACGGGGATTGCCAAACCGGCGAAAAAACTTCGCGCCAAGCCTCGGCAATTTGCCCAGCAACGAGAACTGCCAATCACCGCCGGCACAGCACGCCGTTACGCCCGTGCCTCTGGCGACTTTAACCCCATCCATCTTCACGATATCAGCGCCAAACTGCTGGGCTTTAAAAAAATGGTTGTTCACGGCATGTGGAGCAAAGCTGCCTGTATCGCCCAACTGATGGACAACGACGGCGACGACAACATACGTTGCCAGGTGGAGTTTAAAACCCCGGTGTTCCTGCCGGCCAAGACGCTGCTGTGCTACGACAAGGACAAGGGCAACATCGCCTTCGAACTTCGCGATGCCCGCAGCGGTAAGCCCCACTTGTTAGGCAGCCTGTCCAAGCCCGCCGGCTAGTCGCGAATAAGCTCCGGCGCCAGCTGCTGCACCATCTCACGCAGTCCCTGGCGCCAATCCTTTTGCGTTTCGCCGATCACACTGTGCATTTTTTCAGTATCAATCTGCAAACTACCGAAGGCCTGGGGGTTGTCGCGAAAACTCGGCTCCAAGCCACACATCTCGCCCAGATAGCGACACCACTGCTCAATACTCACCGCCTCAGAACCGCCAAAATTTAACGTGCAGACATCGCTATCTGCAGCCGCCAGTAAATAGGGCAGCTTGTCGATGTAATCACTGCTGTGCAATAAATTGTAGTAATTTGGCGACTCGGGGTGAACATCGATGGGCATCCCCTCTTTCATCATCAGCAAATGAAAAAATGGCCAACCGCCGTTATTGCCATAGGGCACGCTCAAGCGCGCTATGGTCGTGGGAATATCGTACTGGCGCGCTGCAAATCGACACACCGACTCGGCGGCAATTTTCGACAGACTGTAAGTGGGAAACATAGCGCGGTGGTTATCCCCCAGCGGCGCATCCTCGCTACGCGGCTCATGGCCCGCATACTCATAAACGGCCGTTGAAGAAAAATGCAGCACGGCCTTGGCGCTTCGGCAATGCGCCATCAAATTGCCGATGCCCTCGGCATTGGCCCTCATGTCGTAATTAAAATCTCCGCTCTTCACCACCGCCAAATTCAATACATAATCCACATCGGCCGGGCAATCGCGCAGACTGCGATGGTCGGCAAGATCGCCGCGCACGGTGTGCACGCCTAGCGCTTGCAAGCGCTGGCGCTGCGCTTCGTCCGAAAACCGCGCGACGGCGGTCAACTCGCAGATTGGCGCCAGCGCTTCGACAATCGGCGCAGCGACTTGGCCACCGGGGCCTGCGAGCAAGACCCGACTACCGGAAATATCTACAGGATTTAATGCCATATTCGCCTCACTATTTATTAGTTGAGGCGAGTGTAGCCCGAGCGGATGATACCGCCACCCTCCGTTTGGGTGGCAGCGGCAAAGAGGGAGAAATTACAGGTAGCTTTGCAAGTCGCGCAGCCAATGCTGCAATTTTTGCATATTGTCGGGGCCTAAGCGCCACAGCCACTTACTGAGTGGATCCGCGTTTTCCAACACGGGATCCGCGTATTCATAAAACACCTTGGGACGGCGCAACTCCGCAGTCGCGGAAATCGGCTCAACGATCAGCAAATGCTCAATGGTCGTACGCAGCTGATTGTCAAAGGATTGCGGATTGCCCAATTCGTTATAGCTGGCCTCCAAAAACGGCGACCACTTTTTGTAGTAGATTGCCACTTTCTTTGGGCTCAACGCTGTTATCGAATTCACCAAGGGCTCCCAACGACGGAAGTTACCGGGGTCGTTAGCCATGCCCTTGGCAGTTTTAATAACGAGAAAAGGCTCCTTGTCGTAAGCCAGTGGCAAGTGCTTACTGGGCAGGCGGAAGCGCGCCATTTGATCGACCAGCGCCACCCACTTGCGAATCTGATGCTGGGGTTGCAGCCACTTGGCCAATGCCGGAGATAACTCTGCTGCAGCCTCGCGAACCTGCTGATCACTGCCGTCAATCTCTCGTGGCGGAGGCGGCGCCTTAGCGGCCTCTTCCTCATAGTCCGCCTCTCGCTCTACCGCCAGCGAGGGCTTGCCCGCAACCGCGGGCAGCGAGGCTGCCGCATCGAGACTGTCGCCAGACAGCGCTGCTGTATCGTTAAATTCGCTAGTCGCCGAGCGCTCGACCACAAACCACACAAAGGCACCGACAGCGGCGACAACGACAATCGCAGACAAGGATTTCCAGTTCATTAATTCGTCCTGTTATAAATATTGATACCCACGCGCCCCTTTGCAGCACCGGCCAGGCCAGCACCACTGCACAGCATGTCACGCCGCCCATGGTAGCCTTGCGACATGGCGGCGGCAACAGCAGCAAAAAAACAAACACACAATTGGGGGCGCCCGCAGCGACACCGCGGGCATTTCGGAGGTAATAGAGGACGATTACAGGTCGAAATCGTCGAGCATATCCAGCTCTTCCATCAAGCGCTTGCGCTCTAAGCGCTCCTCAATACGCCGACGAATACTGTTATCTCGGCCACCGACACTGATATCGTCATCGTAGGCCGCGCCACTGTCATCTAAGAAACCAAATTCCAGGTCGTCAACGCTGTCCGACACTGCCACTTCTCTAGCCATTTCTTGCTCACTCCAGCACATTTAAATACGGAAGCAACCATCGGCATTTAGCACGGTTGTTCAAGCCACTATTTATGCCCAGAATGACGTTCTGTCAATCGAAAATTACACCTATTTCAACCACCCGGCGACGCCCTACAAGCCCCGCGCGTCCTAGACTAGAGACGATTCAGGCCATTCAGCGCCGCCGTTCGGTAGGCCTCGGCCATTGTCGGGTAGTTAAAGGTGGTCCCCAGAAAGTAGCGCAGGCTATTACCGCCATTTTTTTGTTTCATGATCGCCTGGCCAATATGGATGATTTCCGCCGCCTCGGCGCCAAAGCAATGGATACCGAGAATTTCCAAGCTGTCGACGTGAAACAGCAATTTGAGCATGCCTACCGTCTCCCCGCTGATCTGCCCTCGCGCGGTGTCTTTGAAAAACGCTCGCCCCACCTCATAAGGCACCCGCTGTTCGGTAAGTTCACGCTCATTGAGGCCCACCGAACTGATCTCCGGCAGGGTGTAAATGCCGGTGGGCACATCGTCAACGAAACGGCAGTGCTCTTTGCCGCGAGCCGACGCCGACGCCGCCCGCCCCTGATCGTAAGCCGCACTGGCCAAGCTCGGCCAGCCGATTACATCACCGGCAGCATAAATATTGTCGACGCCAGTCTGGTAGTGCTCATCGACCTGCAGCTGACCGCGATGGTCTGGCTGCACGCCTATATTAGCCAGCCCGAGATCATCGGTATTACCACTGCGACCGTTACACCACAGCAGCGCATCGGCATGCAGGCGCTTACCGCTTTCCAGCTTTAACAGCACTTGGTGATCGTCGGCCACGACCTCGCTGTATATCTCGCGATGGCGAATCATCACGCCGAGGTGGCGCAAGTGGTAGCTCAGGGCATCAGAAATCTCATCATCGAGAAACTCCAACAGGCGGTCACGGGTGTTGACCAACTCAACTTTAATGCCAATACCCGAGAAAATGGACGCGTATTCGCAGCCGATCACTCCTGCGCCGTAGACAATGATTTTTCGCGGCGTATTGCTCATCCGCAATATGCTGTCGCTGTCGTATACCCGAGGGTGAGAGAAATCAATATTGGCCGGGCGGTAGGGTCGCGAACCTGTGGCAATAACAATTTTTTCTGCGCGATAGTGCTCGGCCTTGCCGTCCTCGGCGGTGACACTCAAGGTGTGTGCATCGACAAAGGCCGCGCGACCGTGAATCACCCGGATATTATTGCGGTAGTAGAACCGACTGCGCATCGCGACCTGCCTGGCAATGACCTCATTGGCATGGCTCAACAACCGCGGGTAAGTCAGAGTCCGGGGGTCGCCGATATCGCGAAAGATGGGCATACGATTAAAACGTATCGCCTGGCGCACCATATGCCGCAAGGCCTTGGAGGGAATGGTCCCCTGGTGAGTACAGGCGCCCCCCACCTGGGCAAGAACCTCAATAACCGCGACGCTCTGCCCATGCTTCACCGCGTTTAACGCAGCACTTTCACCCGCCGGTCCACTGCCAACCACCAATACATCAAAATCGTATTCAGCCACCCATGCACTCCCTTTCACCCTGCGGCGCCGCGCGCCCTCAAACAGTATACTAGCGCCTCGCCACTGCCACCGGGATTCGACCTTGGTCTGCCCCGGCGCCGAAAAAACTCGAGAACCTCACTATGCCCAGCTCTGCACACCGCCGCCAGCACTATGGTATCCACTACTTGCTCGCCGCCGATCCCACCATGCGGCGACTGCGGCGCGAATCCACCAGCCAGTTGCACGGCAATAAAAACTGGGGGGCCGCCTTTTTACTGATGGAATATCTCCGCAGCCACCCCCTACCACGGGGCAGCTCAGTACTCGATGTGGGATGCGGTTGGGGCTTAGCCAGCCTCTATTGCGCCAAGCATTTTGGCGCTCAGGTACAGGCCAGCGATGCCGACCCCGCAGTCTTCCCGTTTTTACTGGCCCAGGCCGAGGTCAACCAGCTAAGTATAGATTGCCAGACTTGGGCCTTTGCCGATATCGACCACCCACAGCTGGCAAACCGCCAGGCCTTAATTGGCAGCGACATCTGTTTTTGGGACGACATGGCAGCCGATCTCTACCAACTGATTGCGCGCGCAGTGGACGCCGGCTGCGAACGCATAGTGATCGCCGACCCCGGCCGGCCACCATTTTTAGCCGTCGCCGAGGCCTGCGTAAGCGAGTTTTTCGGTGAGCTAAGCCCCATCACCGCCCGCAGCCAACGCCAGCACCGCGGCTGGATACTGAATATTGAAAACCGCTAGGATGTCGCAAAGCTGCAATATCACTGTCACTTAACTGCAAACAAGCAAGCGTAGGGTCTTACTCGAGAGGAGTAAACTATGCGCGTAATACAAGCTATCAATCAGTTCGATGTGCGGATGTTTCTGGCCTGCGTTAACAGCCGCCACCAACACCAGCTCTGCAAGCTGGCCTTCGGCATATCCAAAAGCGGTGACGGCTACACCCAGCTACTGTTGCCGCTGCTGCTGAGCGCTTGGGGAGTCACCGGCAGCGGCACATTTTTGAGCAGTGTTGCTACCGGCTTTGGCATATGGCTGCCCCTATACTGGCTACTGAAAAACAGCTGTCGCCGGCGCCGCCCCCCGGCGGCAATTCCGCAATTCAATGCGGCAATTATTGCCTCCGATGAATTTAGCTTTCCCTCCGGACACACCGCAGCGGCCTTTCTATTAGCGACACTGGCGGTGCTGTGCTTTGGCGCCATAGCCTCACCGCTGTTTTTGTGGGCGGTCGCGGTGGCGGCCTCGCGAGTGATACTGGGCGTGCACTTTCCCACCGACACTGTCGCTGGCGCGGGACTGGGCATTGCCATTGCCCACCTCGCCTACAATCTACTAAGCAGCTGACGGTCTGGAGTAGCACCCAATCATGAAAATATTGTACGGCGTGCAGGGCACCGGCAACGGCCATATTTCCCGCGCACGAATGATGGCCAAGCACCTCAGCGCTCGCGACGTCGATGTGCAATACCTGTTTAGCGGTCGCGCCGCCTCACAGTACTTCGACATGGAAGACTTTGGCCGCTACCAGCTCCGCCCCGGCCTGAGCTTCGCCGCAATCAACGGTCGCATCAGCACCTTGCACACCCTGCGCAACTCACGACCGCTGCAATTTATCAACGACGTTCGACGTCTCGATGTCAGCGGCTACGACCTGATAGTCACCGACTTCGAGCCCATCACCGCCTGGGCAGGCCGCTTAAAGGGGAAAACGGTTATCGGCATCGGCCACCAGTACGCCTTTGGCCACCCCGACGTCCCCCGAGCCGGCGCCGACCTGCGCAACCGCCTTGTTATGAAACTGTTCGCCCCGGCAGAGATCGCCCTCGGCCTGCACTGGCATCACTTTAACGGCGCGATTGTGCCGCCGATTATCAGTCCGGAGGAACAGCGCCTGCCTAGTGCTGCTCACACCCTGGTCTATCTGCCCTTTGAGGACCAAAGCCGAGTTACCGAATTATTAAACACCTTTGACGGACAACACTTCATCCAATACTCACCGCAGCTCAACGACGCCGAATACGGCAATGTGTCGCTGCGCCAAACCCGCTTACACGGCTTTAAACACGACCTCTGTAGTGCCCGCGGCGTGATTTGCAACGCCGGCTTCGAACTGACCAGCGAATGTCTGCATATGGGTCTACCAGTGCTCGCCAAACCTGTCGCCGGACAATCGGAACAACTTAGCAACGCCGCAGCACTGCGCCAACTCGGCCTGGCAGAAATTATCGACGAGTTAAACAGCACCGATATCGCCCGCTGGCTCAAACAGCGACGCGCTGTTGAGCCACAACACTATCCCGACGTCGCCGCGGCCCTATGCGACTGGCTACTGAGCAAAAACTGGCAACACAGCCAAGCCCTGGTCAATTCACTGTGGCAGCGCTGCAGTGAGCCGGAAAAAACCGCAGCCGACTGTTGATGATATGTCACCGATGGCACTGGCCAACACGCCAAGCACCGCCAATATCGACCATAAAGCTGCCGGGCAAGAAGCACCGTGCTTTCACCGGGCGATGGATCAATGCCGCGGCCGGCTACAACGCCGCTTGCCCGAGCTACTGACCGTAGAACAACTGTGCCGGCAAAACGCCGCCTTGTTGCGCAGTCGCTGCGAAGCCCTAATCGGTGTCGAAGAAATGGAGCTGCCATTGGTGTCGCTAACACTGGGTGACCCACTGCGCGCCAAAAGCTGCCTGCTGCTCACGGCAGGCGTTCACGGCGTCGAGCGTATCGGCAGCCAGGTGTTGCTGGCTTGGCTGGAATCGGTAATTGAGCGCTGCCGCTGGGACAGCCACTGGCGACAGCAATTTGACCGGGATATCGCCATCGTCGCCATGCCCATCGTCAACCCCGCCGGCATGTTGCAAGATTCGCGCTGCAACGCCAATGGCGTAGACCTCAACCGCCACGCACCGATCAATGCCGAGGCGAGCGTGCCACCACTGGTCGGAGGTCAGCGACTTTCACGCAAACTACCGTGGTTTCGCGGAGACTGGCACAAAACGGTGGAAACCGAGTTTAAGGCCCTGAGCAATATCATCGAGCGCTACAGCATGCCCCAGCGCATGATGCTGGCGCTCGACTTTCATTCCGGCTTTGGCCTTCGCGACCACATCTGGATTCCCCACGCCTATCGCCGCCAACCCATCGACGACATTGGCAGCTATATGTCACTCAAGCTGTTGTGGGAACGCAACTTCCCCCACCACAACTATGTGTTCGGCCCCCAGGCGATGCACTATTTAAGTCACGGTGATATGTGGGACTACTTCTACCTGCGCGCAGTAGCGCGCGGCCATCGCCTGCTACCCCTCACCTTGGAAATGGGCAGCTGGCTGTGGGTCAAAAAACGCCCCCGTCAGCTATTCAGCTTTGCCGGCCTGTTTAATCCCACAGTGCCTCACCGTCACGCCCGAGTACTCCGCGGCCACCTGGTGCTGATCGACTTTCTGCTGGCGGCCTGCCGCAACCATCACCAGTGGTTAACCCACGGCGAGCAAGATAGACAAATGCGGCAAATCGCCGAAACATTGTGGTATCGACAGCTGGATGACTAATACACCGCCGCCGATCAAACACTGGTTATTTTTACGCGGACTGGCCCGCGAAAGTGGCCACTGGGAAACTTTTATCAATGACTGCCAGCGGCAACTCGGCTGGCAGTGCCACAGTCTCGACCTGCCAGGCTTTGGTCGCGCCTACCAACAGCGCTCTCCCCTGAGCATCCCCGACATTCGCAACGCACTGCAAGCACGCCTGCAGCTGCCAGCCGACCAGCCACTGGGAATTGTCGCGCTATCACTGGGTGCTATGGTGGCCCTGGACTGGCTGCGCGCCGAACCCTCCCGCATCCACCACGTCATACTGATCAACAGCAGCAGTGCCGACTGTTTGCCCTGGCAGCGGTTACAGCTGGCGGTCCTACCACAATTGCTGCGCGCCCTGTGCGCCCGCAGCATTGCCGACCAGGAGCAGGCCATCCTCCGGTTGGTGAGCAACACCCAGCCCGTCACGCTGGCATTGCTCAATCAGCACTGTGAACTGCGGCGTCGGCATCCAGCACTGCGGCGCAATGTCCTGCGGCAGTTATGGGCGGCGGCGCGCTTCCGGGCGCCCGCCGCACTGGCACCACATCAACAGTTACTGTTAGTTGCCAGTCGCGCAGACCGCATGGTGTCCTGGCGCTGCAGTGTCAAACTGGCACAGCGCTACCAGTGTGCACTGCGCCTGCACAACAGCGCCGGCCACGACCTGCCAATCGACGACGGCGATTGGCTGATTCAACAGTTTCCTCGCTATTGCCCATAAAAAAGCCGCAGCGCCATCGCCGCGGCCATCAGCGCCCTACCAGCGCCAGCTTATCCGAGGTAGCGTTTGCGCCTCGCCGGTTTCATTTTCTCTATGTCCACCAACACCAAGCCATCGATACAGTCGGCAAAGTCGGGGTCGACATTGAAGTCGGCAAAGCTCACACCGCCCGGCTCACAAAGCTCCGAATACTGCTTGTACAAGGTCGGCACCGCGCAGCCCATAGCGGCCAAAGACGCCTTCAAGCGAATGAAATCTTCACGATAGTCCACACCACTGAACGGGCTTTCGAGCGCGTCGCTAAGATAGGGTTTTTTGGCCTTGGCCCAAGCGCGATCATCGGCGAAGTAACAACTATAAAACTGCAGCAACTGGTCTTTTGCCGCCCTTGGCAGTTGATCGCTAAGACTGACCGGGCCAAACAAATAGCGCAGCTGGGGGTAACAAGCCAAATAACGGCCAACGCCCTGCCACAGATAATCCAAGGCATTGCGCCCCCAATACGCAGGCTGCACAAAACTACGCCCAAGCTCCACGCCGTTTGCGAATACCTCACGAGCGGCATCGGGTTGATAATCAAACAAGCTGGCACTGTAGAGGCTCTGCCCCTCCTCCAGGGTGCTGCACTGCTTCAGCCGGTAGGCCCCGACCAGCTCCAACTGGCCGTCATCCCACAATACAATGTGGTCATAAAACGCATCGTAGACGTCGACATCGCGACGGTGACCGCTGCCTTCGCCCACCGCGCGAAAACTGACTTCCCGCAGGCGACCAATCTCGCGCATAACACTGCAGTCACCGCTGTATTGATAGCGGTAAATTTCCATGCCGTCGCGACTACTGCCCAGCCGTTGGCAACTGCGTATCGCCCGCCGCAGTTCCTGTCTATCTTCGGGGTGTGCCACCGGTTGCGCATGAGGCATAAAGCACGGTTCGCCCCGACGTTTGCGCTTTCCCAATTTATAGAGATGCTTCTTAAATGTGCGCACCTTGGCAGCTGCGGTTAACGGCAGCGCCGTGTACGTCGCGGCCTCCACTGCCGGACCTATACTCACCCGCACTGTGCGGTTGTGCTGTTTGAACATTTCGCGAATCAACCACAATGTCGACAGTGGCTTGGCCAGCAGTGATAGCGCGTAAAAGAACAGCGAATTGCGCGCGTTGATATGCACCGGCAAAATTGGCGCATTGGCGCGTTCGGCAAACTTGATGAAACCATTGCGCCAGCGACCATCGCGCACCCCGGCAGGGCCAAGGCGCGACACCTCGCCAGCGGGAAAAATAATCACCGCGCCTTCGCCGGCAATATGGCGATGAATCGCCTGGAGGTTTTCCCGGCGATTGCGCTTACCGCTCATATTGTCCACAGGCAGCAGCATCGAGCGCAGCGGTTTAAGGGCGTACAACACGTCATTCGCCACCACTTTTACATCGCTGCGCACTTCCGACACCAACTTAAGCAAGGCCAGGCCATCGAGACTGCCAATCGGGTGATTGGAAATAATCACGACGCGCCCCGACACCGGTATCCGCTCCTTGTCCAGCGCACTCACGGCATAACCGAAGTCAAAGTACTCGAGCACCTGCTCGACAAAATCCATGCCCTGCAGGTGGGGATAATCTCGTTCAAATTGCTTAAATTCTGCCTCGTGGAACAAATAGCGCAGCAGCGCGGTGAGAGTGCGTTTAATATGGGGGTTGCTACGGGCAATGCGCGGAAAGCGCTGATCAATCACCGCGTCGACAGAAATCATCGCGTATTCCTCCTGTTTAACCTGCGCGCCGCAACGGCAGTACATCTACTGCCGAAGAGTCCGCTATTTGGCCCAACTGCTGCTGGCTTTCCGTCCACTGCAACAACGCCAGTTCGCCCTCATGACTTTCCGTCAGCAAGGTGCAATTTTCTATCCAGTCACCGTCATTGCAGTACAGCAGGCCATCGATTTCTTTAAGGGCGGGCTGGTGAATATGGCCGCAAATCACGCCGTCAAAACCCCGCAGTTTCGCTTCTTTTACCGCCGCCTGCTCAAACACATCGATCACCTGTCTGGCGTTGGGAATACGCTGTTTGATATAGGTGGCCAGCGACCAGTATTGGTGGCCAAAGCGACGGCGGAAAAAATTGGCCCAACGATTCAGAAACAACAGCAGGTCGTAAGCCGCATCGCCCAGCAAGTTTTCCCACTTGCTAAGCTGCATATGCCCATCCAAACAGTCGCCGTGAAACAGCAGCAGGCGCTTGCCTTGTAACGAGGTGTACACCTCTTCCCGACGGATTTCGATAGGGCCAAAAACATTTCCAACGTAGTCGCGAAACGGCTCATCGTGATTACCCGGGATATACACTACCCGCGTGCCCGCGTTCGCCTTATGGAACAGGGTGCGCAGTACCTCGTAATGACTGTCAGGCCAGTACAGGCTGCGTTTCATCGCCCACAGATCGACAATATCGCCCAATAAATACAGGTTTTCGCACTCGACCTTATTCAACAGATCGAGCAGATAGTCAGCCCGGCAATCTTTAAAGCCCAAATGTATATCCGACAGCCATATGGTTTTATATCGTCGTTGCACGGTCACACGGTGACCCCCGCTCAAGCATTTGCGACCATGCTATGGGGCCTGTATGACAGCAAGAGGGCAATTTGACGGCAGATTTGTGACAGCGCTGAACTGGAAGGGGGCTGCTCTGCAGCTAGGCACGCTCTGCACAACCCAGTGATACCCCAGGCGCTACATGAGTCTGTCAGGCAATGCGAAGTTGCGAAGTTGCGAAGTTGCGAAGTTGCGAAGTTGCGAAGTTGCGAAGTTGCGAAGTTGCGAAGTTGCGAAGGAAGGCTGCCTGCCTTTCAAGCAGTTTCAAGAGCCGGCCCCATAAGCTCAGCGAGTGCTTTGGGTAAGCACATACCAGGCCCCGCAGGGCGGGTCTTTTTTTGGGGGGCACTGGACGGCGTTGCCACTCTCGCCAAGGACCACCAGCCTTGGCCTTCCAGCGGCGCCTTGCCCGCGCTAATGTGTTCAACGGCTTAGCGATATAACCTGAAACAACGGCCAGCCGCTCAGCGCCTGCGGCGCCGCGGCGTCAATAAGACAAAGCTATGCCCATAGCCGTTAACCGCCGACATCCTCGCGCATAGCTCGTCGCCACTGGGCAGAACGGGGGCCGCCGAGAGCATCAACGGCCGCCCGGCTGCCACTGCAGAGCTGGCCCCTACTCACCCTCACTGGCACTGGGCATCGTCGGCCGTCGAATTAGCTGCAGCATGCTCTGCTGCACATCGGGGCCCAACAAACTCACCCAGCGCTGGCTGAACACCGTCAGTCGCGGATCGCAGTATATGCGCACTTCTCCCTGCTGCTCGTCTTCGTGCAATAAGCCTTGGGCGATGAGCGTATCGAGATACACCCGGAACAGGTTCTTATCAAAATACTCCGGTGCCTCGCGGCCGCTGACGATGGCCAGGCGCTGGGCCATTTCAATGATGTGACTTTCCACTTCGCTGCGCAGCGCCGGCTGCTCACCGGGCTGATGCACCAGCAGTAAACTGGTCATGGTGTAGCGCTCAAAGGTCTCGCGCAAAATACGGCCCAAGCCGATCAACACCGCATAGGCTTCTGTACCGACCTCGGGGCGCGCCAATACGTCATCGCCTCGCCGCTGCAGCAGTCCCAGCTCAAGCAAATTGTCGATATGGGCGTCAACCAGCGCCGCACCGCTGTCATCATCAACCCGCAGAAACAGCTCGTGCTTAAGAAAGGGCAGCAATTGCACGCACGACTCACGCAGCTCGGCCTCGTTAACGGTTTCACTGTGGCGGAAAAAGCGCGCAATCAAACTCGGCGTTGCCAGCACATGCATCACCGAATTGCGGTAGTAGGTCAACATCACCGCCTCTTTGCCCGTGGCGGTGATAATCGGCCCCCAGCTGTGCTTGATATGGGACAGGCCGGCAGTGCGCGCGGCGGCGTCGAGAATTTCTCTAGCGTTGCCCTGCGGCAAGCTGACATCGTCGCTATAGGGCAGGCGCTTGAGCAGGGCCACAAAATAATCGATCTGCGCCAGCAGCTCCTCTTCAGCCATCGCCCGCTGCGGGCTAGACAGTAAGATCATCGACACCAAGCCGATCGGATTTATGACCGCCGCGGCATTAATGCGCTCCATATTTTCTTGGGCGATATGGTCCACCACCGCCGGCACAAAGCTTTTGTCTCCCGCCTGCAACTTGCTGCGCCACTCCGGCTCAACCTTGCTCAAACAGTCGTCCAAGCTGATCGGCTCGGCAAAGGCGACATGGGGGCTGCCATAGGACGACTTAAATATTCGCGTCGCCTTCAACAGGCCGCTGGCCGATTCACTCTGCTTGGCCGCGCCGCGCAGCTCCTTCATATAGGTGCCGCCCTCCACCAGCTTGTCGTAGCCAACATATACCGGCACCAGCGCTACCTTCCGTGCCGGCTGCGCCAAAAAGCTCTCTACCGTCATCCGCAGCATGCCTTTTTTCGGCGGCAGCAAACGGCCGGTGCGCGAGCGCCCGCCCTCGGGGAAGAACTCCACCGGATAACCGCGCCCCAAAATGACGTCGAGATAATTGCGAAACACCGCGGTATAAAGCGGCTGACCGGCAAAACTGCGACGGATATAAAAGGCGCCGCCGCGGCGCAGCAGCCCGCCCACCGGCCAAAAATTGAGGTTGACCCCCGCAGCAATATGCGGCGGCACCAAGCCCTGGGTGTAGAGACTGTAGGAAATCAGCAAATAGTCCAGGTGACTGCGATGGCTGGGCATATATATCAGCTGCCGGTCATTGGCCGTGCGGCTCAGGCGATCAATATGGTGGAGGCGAATACCGCTGAAGATTTTGCGAAACACCCAGCTGAGAATCAGGTCCAGCACTCGCAGCATGCGCGAATCAAAATTCGCCGCGACTTCATCGGCCATCTTGCGCGCCTGCTTCATCACCTGCGCTTCGCTCAGCGACTTCTCCCGCTGCTGCTCGGCCATTGCCTCACGCACTTCGGGGCGGCGCAGCACCAATTTGATAATCTCCGGCCGCGACAACAGGCTGGGGCCCAGGGCCGCGGTTTTCCGCCGGCTGTAGTAAAAACTCAGCGTGCGGGCCAACAACTCGGCCGCCTTTTCCGGCTCGCGCGTGCGCTCCACCAATTTTTGGAAATTAATCGGCATGGCAAAGTGCAAGATCACATTCTTGCGCTGGGCAATGATCACCATCAATTTACGCAGTGCGCCACCGCGCTCGCCGTCACCGAGTAACAGCTTCAAGAACGACGTTTCCGTACCCGGGTCGCGGCCCCAAAACATCGACACCGGCACGATCTGCATTTCCGTCGCCAGTGTCGCCGCCTCGGCATCACCCAGGCGCGCAATCAGCGCCGCCATCGTCGCCTTGCCGCGTTCGCCACCGCGCTCGCCACTGAGCACCGGCAAATAAAGACAAGCGGCCCGGCTGTCATCGGGCAGCTTGCCCGGTGTGGCGCGCAGCGGCGGCAGGCCCTCGGCCTTGAGCAGGCGCTCCAATAAAAAGCGGTCGGTCCAGCTGTGCTGGCGCAGCACATAACACACTGGCCGGCCGGCAAGAGCCTCACGCAAGCCCTCATCCACTTGCACAATATTTGGCCGCACTAGCGCCAATACCGGCGTCGACAAAAAACGGCAGAGGAGGAAAAACAATTTGGTAAACCAGGGCATGGGTCTATGCGTTCCTGCAGGTATTGCCAGCCATCGGCCAGGCCGTGTCCGGTCGCTATGTGTATAAAAGTTGGCAATTTTACCGTGTCCACGCGCTCAGGTCGCGCATCGACGACAGAAAACTGTATCCCTCCAGCCCCGGCGCGCATCCCGGCGGCGACAAGCGTACAATATCCAGGTGATTCAGCCGCCAAACAGAGATCCTATGCGCCCGCAGCCCATCCCCTTTGACAACAGCTACCAAACACTGCCCGAGCAGTTCTACCACCGCCAGTCGCCAGCCCCCGTGCCAGCCCCTAGTGCGCTGCTGGTCAACGATGCTCTGGCGCAGCAGCTAGGCATTGATCTGGATTGGCTGCAGTCAGAAGAGGGGCTCGCCGTACTGGCCGGCAATGCCATCGCCCCCGGCAGCCAAGCGATCGCCACGGTTTATGCCGGCCACCAGTTTGGCCATTACAATCCGCAACTCGGCGACGGCCGCGCCCTGCTGTTGGGCGAGGTGGTTGACCGCCACGGCCAGCGGCGCGATATACAATTAAAGGGTTCCGGGCGCACGCCCTACTCCCGCGGCGGCGACGGCAAGTCGCCGTTGGGGCCGGTGATTCGCGAGTATTTGATCAGCGAGGCGATGCACCGCATGCGCGTGCCCACCACCCGCGCGCTGGCGGCGGTGGCCAGTGGAGAGCAGGTATTTCGCGAACAGGGCGGTCTGCCCGGCGGCATTCTGTGCCGCATTGCCAGCAGCCATATTCGCGTCGGCACCGTGCAATATTTTGCCGCTCAGGGCGACCACGAGGCGCTGAAAACGCTGCTCGACCACGTCGTGCAGCGGCACTTCCCCCACTGCCGCGACAGTGCAGCGCCCTATGAGGCACTGTTTGCCGCCGTCCTCACTGGCCAGGCCGAACTCATTGCCCGCTGGCAGGCACTGGGCTTTATCCACGGCGTCATGAACACCGACAATATGCTGCTCTGCGGCGAGACGATCGACTACGGCCCCTGCGCCTTTATGGAGGACTATCACCCCGGCACGGTGTTCAGCTCCATCGACCAACAGGGTCGCTATGCCTACGGCAACCAACCGGCTATTGCCCAGTGGAACCTGCTGCAACTGGCCCAGGCCATGCTGCCACTACTGCAAGGCGACGGCGAAGCCGACCTCAAACCCGCTGTCGAACGCGTGCAAACCGTGCTCAATCAGTTCCCCGAGCACTATATCAGCGCCTATCGGCGGCGCATGGCCGACAAGCTAGGGCTGGACGACTGCAGCGACGCCGATGAACAGCTCTACCGCGACTTCCTCGAGCTGCTGCAAGAGCAGCACTGCGATTTCACCCTGAGCTTTCGCAAGCTCTACGACCTCGCTAATCAAGCGCTGCCCATCAACCAGCGCGGCGAGGCCATAGACAGCCTGTTTGAATTCCCCGATGCC
>NZ_JBFIGO010000007.1:0-75513 GCF_041602295.1 Spongiibacter sp.
CCATTGTACGAACTGTTTGTGCTATGCGAAATAGTTGGTTATTTAAAAGAAACCAAAATTTTAAAACATAAGTATTTAGGTTCTCATTTTTTGAACGGAACCATGAAGTTCCATTCTCAAACTCTATTAAATATAATTCTGAAGGATTATTGTGGAATCCATCTGCCATAAATTTTTCTTATTATTCCCCAATCACTGTGACCCATATGAGAAGCTAGCCAAAGCGGATTTACGTTTTCCTTGAGCATCTGTGACGCAAAAGTATGTCTAATTTGATAGCACTCTCGGTACTTTACGTCAGCGTTCTCTAATGCCGGTATCCAAACGCGTTTCCTAAAGGGTTGGTCTGATGCCCAGCGCTGGCCTGATTTTGGGTCGGTGAATACGAACTCGCATTTATCAACACGGTTGTGTTGATCGATAAGCGCTTCGATAGCTTGGGGGTGAAGTAGGATTTTCCGCCTGCCCGACGAGGTCTTGGGCTCTTTGAGTCGTCCATGTACTAGCGCTTCCTTGATGATGGCATAGCCTCCTTCAATGGAGACATTTTCCCCATCTTAACCCAAGCAGTTCCGAGCTGCGAAGCCCTGTCTAGAAGGCAAATTGCCTGGCGGTTTTGGCTGGGCCTTTCCCTACGGGCAGTCTCTTTCACGGTAAACGACGCTGCCCATTGCTCGGGTCGTGGCGGCATGGTTGCCGTCCGTAAAGCTGTCATGCCGTTTATTCCTTTCTTGCCACTCGCTCGTTGCCGCTTGCCGCATTGGGCGCACAAGGGGTGAGGCGGTGGGTGGCAAAAAAGTAGTTGCATCCCTATTTGCATAAAGATATAACAATAGAATGTTTACACTTTCGAGTGCTTGCTGGGGGCGTCCTGCCTTGCTGGTGCTCTGGGTAGGAGGATCAGACTTTGGCGATTAACCTGGATTCAATACATGCCGGTATTGCACTGGCAACGCTGTCACTATTGCTGCTCTATGTATTGCGCTATCGCAACCACCCGGCAGAGGTATTTTCGCCGATAGCCGCGTGGTTGCGTGCTTTCATTTATTTCGGTTGTTGCTTTTTGTTTGCCTGGCTTAGCGGGGCGACAGAAGCGGCACTGGCAACGCCCTTTATTCCCGCAGCGGCCAGCAGCAGTCGCTACTGGCTGCCGCTTACTGCGGCACTGTTGGTGTTTGTGCTGATCGCCTATTGGGGCATCTGGGCCAAGTGGACGCTGCGCTTTGGTCGTAAATTGGATATTCCCGCCCAATTGCTGTTTGGCCTGTGCTGGGGCGTGAGCTACCCGCTGTGTTTTCTCGGCTTTTGGCATATGTCCGCCAATATTGGCCCGCAGTGGCCAACCTGGGCGGTGTTTCTGCTTGCCTACAGTCTGATTTCAGTGTGGCAGTACCTCTGGCAAGACCTGTATTGGGACGTGTATATCGCCCCCGAGCACGACACGGCCTGGACCATTAAGTGGAAAGTGCCCTGCACCCATATTCCCAATGTCACGCTGTGCTTGATCTATTTCGTGGTCTACGACGCCTACTGGATCTTTATCGCCCTGCAGGCGCTGGCTCTGACCGGCTGCTCGATTGCCATGCGCATGCCGGCGCCTTGGAGCAAGGAGATAACCCCACCGGCGAAGCGCCATCCCTTTGTGTTTGGCCTGGTGCACGGCGGCGGCTATGTGGCCGAAGACCCCGAGAATGACCCCCACCTCAAGGCGATAGGCGCACCTTACTAGTCGATACCTATCAAGCTGGGCCGCTCGCTGCGGCCGCCAAACTATAAAGTGCTATTGGAGCGCGTAATGAGAGCATTGAGAAAAGCCTTGCCGGCGGTATCGCTGGCAGTGGCTCAGTTAGCTGCGGCCGAGGGGCAGGCGGTCAAGCAGGCCGCCACGGCGGGACACGGCATGGAAGAGGTCGTGGTCACCGCACGTAAGCGCCAGGAGTCGCTGCAAGATGTGCCGGTGTCGATCACGCCATTTTCTGCCCAGGACATGGCCCAGCGCGGTTTTACGGGTATGGAAGATATTGCCGCCGCCACGCCGGGCTTTACCTTCGATGGCAGCATCACCTCGGGGCACCACAGCAATGCGGTTATTCGCGGTCTGGCGCCGCAGTTCACCATTGCCAGGGTGCAGAATGTGTCGTTTTTTATGGACGGTGTGTACCTGCCGCGTCAGAGCATGCTCAATATCGGCCTGGTCGATATGCAGCGCATCGAGGTGGTTAAGGGGCCACAAAATGCCCTGTATGGCCGCAATGCCTTCGCGGGTGCGGTCAATTATATTCCGGCCTTACCCAGTGACGAGCTGTCGGGTTATGTGTCGCTGATGGTGGGCAGCGATGAGCGTGAAGATCTCCGTGTCGCCGTGGGGGGGCCGATAACCGAAGACGGGCGCTGGCTAGTGAGGGCCGGTTATGGCTTGAGTCGCTACGATGGCCACACCCGCAACGATCACCCGGTGGCCGACGCCAATCCGGCAGGCCCCAATACCCGGGGGCGCCTTGGTGGCTGGGATGACGAGGCGATCAATATTGGCCTTAGCTTTCAGGCCACCGACAGTCTCGCGATGCGACTGGGCTACTATCGCAGCGAAGTGCTGCGCGAGACGCAGCCGGGTTATATGATTTCCGGCCTGGGGGCCACCGGCTTTGGCTTGCGTACTGAGGAGGAGAACGACCTCAACTGTAACTACTCCACCCAGCCTGATATCAGTGGCAATCAAATGGTGTCGGGCAATACCCTGTACTGCGGCGAGTTGCCCAATGCCGCCTCGGACGTGTCCGATCGCCGGGTTGCGGGCATCGTTATCGATCCGCGTGGCATCGGTGCGCAGGGCGATACCGACTTTTACACCTTTGCGCTGGACTGGGATCTGTCGGATAGCCTCAGTGCCCACTACCTGTTTGGCTACGCCGATCACTTCTCCGAAACCACCGGGGGGCCGGGCGGTGAAGACCCGATAAAGGGCCAGCGTATTGCCACCAATATCCCCCTGTCACTGCTCGGTGGCGAGAACGGTATAACCCGTATCAACTCGTTTAGCGGCCGACCCAATATCGACGCCAAGACCTTCTCCAATGAGCTGCGCTTTGACTGGCTGGCCAGTGAAAGCACGTTGCTGAGCGGCGGGTTCTATCACGCGGTGGTACAAGACACCGAGTGGGTGCAGTTATTTTTGAACTCGCTGTGTAATGCCGACACCGCAGAAAATATCCACAACTGCAATACGCCCACCTCGGCGCCCTCGCCGATACTCACCGAGGCCACGGCGACGGCGCCCATCGTGTGGGACCAGGGCAGCCGCCAGCACGCCAAGGCCAAGGGCGAATGGTCGGAGTTTGAGGATGAGATTTACGCACTGTTTGCCTCGCTGAGCATCGATATCAATGAGCGGCTGGCTGCGACCCTGGAGGGCCGTTACAGTATCGAGAAAAAGAGTGTTAAGCGCCTGACAGACTCCTTTGCCATTGCCGATGGCCAGACCTTCACCTACAGCGTCGGCGAGGATCCCATCGTGCCGCTGCCGCCCGATTCGGTGAGCGGCAATGGCAGTGGGCGGCCCGACCAAACCACACTGGTCGACGGCATTATCGTGCCCGAGGACAGCAAGGTGTATCGCTATTTTACGCCGCGCTTGACCCTGGACTATCAAATCAATGACGACCAAAAACTGTTTGTGGCGCTGGCGCGGGGCTTGAAAACCGGTGGCTTTAACAACGCCGAGGCGGAGTCTCAGCTCACCTACAAGGTAGCGCAAAGTTACAACCTGGAAGTGGGGTCGAAAAACAGTTTTTTCCACAACAGCTTGATCGTTAATGGTGCGCTGTTTTATATCGACTGGCGCGACCTGCAGGGGCCGCAGCCACCCGTTAATGCCTCGCTGTCGAGCAGTGATTTGATTGCCAACGTGGGTGATGCCGTCAGCTATGGCATTGAGTTGGAGGTGATGTACAACATCAATCGGTTCTTCAATATCGACTTGGGTTACACCTACAACGACGCCAGTTATAAAAAGGGTGTGGTGTTCTCGCCGGCTACCAATCGCGTTGATTGCGCCGCCAGTGATGTGTGCCCGGACGATGGTGATGTCGGCGGCAATCAAATGCCGCGCAGCTCGCGTCAGCAGGCCAATATCGGTTTGAACCTGAATCTTCCGCTGTTCTCTGCCTGGCATATGAATGCGCGTGTGGATGCCAACTACCAGTCCAAGCAGTTTGTCACCCCGCTGAATGTCACCACGCTACCCGAGCGCACCGTGACCAATGCCTCGTTGAATCTGAGCAGCCCGGATGATCGTTGGACAGTGAATCTGTGGGGCAAAAACATACTCGACGAAGATGTTGCCTCATACGCGTTTTACATCACCATCTTTAATCAGTACCTGGTGAGCAAGCTGCCCGGCCCGTCTTACGGAGCCAGTGTGAAATATGCGCTGTGATGTCGCAGCGCATTAAAGGTCTCTACACGACAAGCAAACTTAATAACAATAGCGATTAACTCTAAGCATAGAGGAGAAGGCACTATGAACATCGAGGGAATTTGCAAAGCCCTGGAAGGTAAAATTCGCGGCAATGCTGTGGCGGTTAGCCTGTTCGAAAAAGACATCCCGCCGCAGTACCAGGGTTTTAAGGTAGACCCCTGCCAAATACTGCGTCACGCCATGGACGATGGCGCGTTGGCTTACTTTGACCGCGAGTACCAAGATTGTTTGCACGGCGCCTTTATCACCGGTGTTCACGAGGGCAATGAGCAAATCCGTTCGGGGCGCATACTCACCGACTATATTCCGGTTTACAACGAAGACTCTGCCTATGCCCTCAATTCCGGCAAGTCCGTGCTGCCCCAGGGCACGGTGCGCGCCATAGGCACCGCACCGCTGGACAAGGTGCCCGAGGGCGTAAACATCGACTGGATCGCGGTGGTCTGCACCCCGGCCTGGGCCTGCCAAATTGCCGCAGCGCGCGCTGTTGAAGACGGCGTGCAGCCTGCCTCGGCGGCCGGCGGCTCCTTCTGCACCGACCTGTTCGTTAGCCCCTGGTTTGAAGAAAATGTGGTGCTGACGCCGGGCGACATGGGTGGCCGAATGAACAACAAGCTCAAGCCCGAAGAGCTGTTCGTTATTATCCCCACTCGCTGGGCCGATAATCTGGTTAAGCTGTTTGGCGAAATGCCCGATGTTAAAGGCATATACGAGGCGACTCGGCCGGAAGACTCCGAATATTGGGAGCGTCAACGCGCTAAAGAAGCCAAGGCGGCCGCGCGCAGCGACGACGCCGCCAATAAGCTGGCCAAGGAAAAGGGGCTGAAAATCAGCATGAACTGGGAGTGCGAAGCCATAGAGCTAGTGGCGCGCTCGCCGCGCTTTGTGCGTGGTTTCGCTGTGGGTAATATCGAAGACTTTGCGGAGAGTAAGGGCTATACACTGATTACCCGTGCCGTTATCGAAGAGCAAATGGAAAGCTCCGGGGCAGGGAAGTACCTGAAGTTTTTAAATTAGTTTAAGGCAGGCGGGGCAATAAAAAAGGGAGAACTGCGATCAGTTCTCCCTTTTAAGTTGGTGGAGCCGGGGGGAATTGAACCCCCGTCCGCCAGTCCGCCGCTCAGGGCTCTACATGCTTAGTTTCCGTTTATTGATTTAGCCGCATACAGCCCAACGGTCAGGACGTAGTTGGCGATTCTGATTAAAGGTTTCGCGGATCGGTCTCAGACAAACGTCACCGCTAGCTTGTTCTATCTGACGGTTGCGTCCCGTTTACAAGCATCCGGTAGCAACCGCTAGCAGGGGTTTAGGCCGCTAGAGCGTAGTTGTCGTCGTTGGCAACTATATCAATTACAGCTTTGGATTAACGTGATTCGCTGTCCTCACGGCATGCACCACAGAGTTTTGTAACCGGCGTCGAATCCAAATCGGCCCCGTATTCTGCAACGAGTTATCGTAACACTTCGACCGCAGCGGCACTAGCTAAGTTCAGTGCTTGTCGCGGCGGATATCGAGCTTGAGGCGGATATTCAGGGTTTTGTTCAGCAGCTCGGCTTCGTCGGCGAGGTCGGCGGCGGTGAGCGGGTTGCTGCGCAGCCAGTTCTGCGGAACTGACAGTTTGATGCAGTCGTCGCTGGGGCTGCTGAGGCTAATGGCGTCGGTCAGTGCGAATGCCTGACGGCGGCGGTAGAAGATGCAGGCCAGGCGCAGCAGGCAGGCCATCATCCAGTCGGGATTGACGCCGTATTCGGCGATGCCCAGGGTTTTGGGTTTGCGCCGGTGGTTGAGCACCAGCATGCTCAGGCGCGCCTGTTCCTGGCGCGAGAAGCCGGAGAGGTCGGCGTTGCCGAGGATATAGGCGCCGTGTTTGTGGTAGCCGCCGTGGGCGACGGCCAGCCCCAGCTCGTGCAATTGGGCGGCCCAGACCAGCAGTTTTTCGGCCTCTTGGTAGTCGCTGTTCATGCGCGGCTCCAGCGCCGGCAGCCAGCGTTTGCACAATTCGGCTATGCGGCTGCCCTGTTCGGCGTCGATATGGTATTGCTCGATCAGTTGGCGAATGGTGTCGTCGCGCTGGTCTTGGTGGTGCAGTCGGCCCGCGAGGTCGTAGACAATGCCCTCGCGCACGGCGTAGTTGGAAATATGCAGTTCGCTCAGCTCCATTTCTTTAAACAGGGCGTAGAGTACCGCGAAGCCGCCGGGAAAGACTTCGCGGCGCTCGTCGCTGAGGCCGGGTAGCGACAGCGCGCTGACGTGTTTGGCCTTGAGCAGTTGCCGTTTCAGCCCCTGCATGCCGTCGGCGGTGATCTGGCCGGCATCGCAGAGCTGTAGTTCACCGAGAATTTTGCTGATGGCGCGGATGGTGCCCGAGGCGCCCACCACTTCCTGCCACTGCCCGCGAAACGGTTCTACATAGGCGGAGATCTGTTGGCGGGCGGCATTGACAGCACGCTTGAAGGCTTTTTCGCTGATCTCGCCATTGGCGAAATAGCGCATGCTGTAGCTGACGCAGCCCATGGCGAGGCTTTCGAGCAATTTGGGACTGCGTTTGCCGGCCACCAGTTCGGTGGAGCCGCCGCCGATGTCGATCACCAGGCGCTTTTGCTGTTCGATGGCGAGGTCGTTGGCGACCCCGAGGTAAACCAGGCGGGCCTCTTCGGTGCCGGAAATAATATTGATGGGCACGCCGAGCAGGGCCTCGGCCTGGCGGATAAAGCCGCCGGCGTTGGTGGCGTCGCGCAGGGTGTTGGTGCCAACGATGCGAATTTGCTGGCGCGGCACGCCGCGCAGGCGGTTGGCGATTTTGGCCAGACTGTCGAGCGCGCGCTGCTGGGCGGCGTCGCTGAGTTCGCCGTCGTCGCTGAGGCCGGCGGCCAGGCGTACCATGTCTTTGTGGCGGTCGATAATACGGAGTTTGTCGTCTTGAAAGCTGGCAATCAGCAGGTGAAAACTGTTTGAGCCAATGTCGAGGGCGGCGTAGGAGTCGCTGTTCTGTGCCATGCAAAAAATCCCTTGTGAGCAATGAGTGTAAGGCCTGTGCAGGGCAAATGCGACCGTCGTACACTGTCATCAGGGTGACATATCGGCGGGCTAGGCTGCTGTGCGCGCAGGCGCTCCCTAAACGGAAAAGGTAGGTGGTATGAGCGATACGAACGGCGAACGGGCTTGGGTGGCCAAGGAGCTGAGCTGGCTGTCCTTCAACGACCGGGTGTTACAGGAGGCGGCTGACCCGACGGTGCCGATTATTCAGCGCATCCGCTACCTGGGGATTTTCTCTAATAATCTCGACGAGTTTTTTCGGGTGCGGGTGGCCGATGTGCGGCGCCTGGCGGCGTTTTCTACCCCGTCTAAGCAGGAGGAGTACAAGGCGCTGCTGGAGGAAATTCGGCAAAAGGTGCTGCGGCTGCAGCAGCGTTTCGAGTCGATTTACAACGCCAATTTAAAGGAGCTGCGCCGCCGCAAGATTTATGTCATTAACGAGAAGCAGCTCGATGAGGCCCAGACCGCCTATGTGCGCGAGTATTTTAATGCGCAGATTCAGCAGGAGCTGGTGCCGATTGTGCTGGATGACGCCACGCCGATGCCGGAACTCAATGATGCGTCGATCTATTTGGCTATTAAACTGAGCTGCCAAGGGCAGACTCGCTTTGCCCTGCTGGAGGTGCCCACCGTCCGTATTTCGCGTTTTGTGCGCATTCCCGGTCGCCGGGGCAAGCAGGGCAAGGTGCTGATTGCGCTGGAAAATATTATCCGTGTTTGTCTGCCCCAGGTATTTCGCGGGGTGTTTCCGCTGGAGTCGGCCGAGGCCTATACCCTGAAGCTGACCCGCGATGCCGAGCTGGAACTGGGCGAAGAGGTGACCCAGACCTTTGTGGAGAAAATGACGCTGAGTTTGAAGCGCCGCCGCAAGGGCGACCCGGTGCGCTTTGTCTACGATGCGCAAATGCCCAATGATCTGCTGGAGTACCTAGTGCGCCGGCTGGGGATTGGCCGCCTGGACTCGATGATTCCCGGCGGGCGCTATCACAATTCCAAGGATTTTATGGGCTTCCCCAATCTCGGGCCGGCTTATTTGGACAGCAAGCCGCTGCCCAAAATACGGGTGCCGGAGATCGACGCCGCCGACAATATTCTGAGCTGTATGCGCGAGCAGGATATCCTGCTGTTTTACCCCTACCACAGCTTTGACTACCTGACCGACTTGTTAAAGACCGCGGCGATTGACCCGGCGGTAAAGTCGATTCGCATCAGCCTGTATCGGGTGGCGTCGAATTCCCATGTGGTGGATGCGCTGTTGAATGCGGTGGCCAACCACAAGGAGGTGACGGTGGTGGTGGAGCTGCAGGCGCGTTTTGACGAGGAGGCCAATATTGCCCTGTCGCAGCGTCTGACCGACGGCGGGGCGAATGTCATTCTGGGGGTGCCGGGGCTGAAGGTGCACAGCAAGCTGATTTCCATTGCCCGTCAGGAAGGCAGTGTGCAGAAGTACTACAGCCACGTGGGTACCGGCAACTTCAATGAAAAAACCGCCGAGGTGTATACCGATTTCAGCCTGCTGACCTACGATCAGGAGATCGGTGATGAGGTGGCGAAGGTGTTTGATTTTATTGCCTACACCTACAAGCGCCACGAGTTTAAGCACCTGGCGGTGTCGCCACTGAACAGCCGCGACCGGGTGTTGGAGCATGTGGACGCCGAGATCGCCGCCGCCCGCCGCGGCGAGGACTGCGGGATCACCTTGAAGTGCAATAATTTGGTGGATCGCGAGCTGGTTGACCGCCTGTATACGGCCAGTCAGGCCGGGGTGCCGGTGCGACTGATTGTGCGCGGCATGTGCTCGCTGGTGCCGGGGGTGGCGGGGCTGAGCGACAATATTGAGGCGATCAGCATCGTCGACGGTTTTCTGGAGCACCCGCGGGTGTATATCTTCCACAATGCTGGCCAGCCAAAGTATTTTATTTCCTCCGCCGATTTAATGACCCGCAATATCGATTTTCGCGTTGAGGTGAGCTGCCCCATTTACAGCCCGGCGCTGCAGCAGCGCATTCAGAATATTATTGATATTCAGTGGGCTGACAATGTGAAGGCGCGGGTGATTGATGCCGCGCAGAGCAATGACTTCCGGCCGCGGAAAAAAAGCGCACAGAAATTGCGTTCACAGCTGCAGATTCACAGCTACCTGGAAACGGGAAAGCTGCCGCGCCTGGCAAAGCTGGATTACCGGCCGCGCAGCAAGCCTAAGAAGGCCAAGAAAAAATCGGCCGATTAGCGCTGAATGACGAGCAGTTCGCCGCTCATCGATTTCGGTGTTGTTACCTGCCACTCAAGTAGCTCGGCGCCAAAGGCCTTCTCGCATTTGCGCGCCAGCTTGTGAAAGGGCGGCCGGCCGGGGTCGGCGATGATCACCGTTTTTACCCCGGCTGCCAGTGCGGTTTCAATGGCCTCGAACAGCGGTTGCACCAGTTTTGGCCAAAAGCAGATGTCGCCGCCGAGCAAGACTTTGTGTCCCTTCATGTCGGCGGCGGTCAATTCTTCGTAGCGGGCTACGCGCTGTTTAATGCTGACGTCATTGAGCAGGGCGTGGGCGTCGAGGTAGGGGAAGACGTGCTCGTCGGCATCCACGGCGGTGACTTTTGCCTTGAAGTGCTGGGCGCAGAAAATGCCGAGGATACCCCAGCCGCAGCCGATCTCCATGATCTTGCTGCCACTGCGCGGCGGGTGTTGCAGCAGGTAATCCATGATCAGGAAAGACGAGCCCCACACCTGGTAGCCGTGTATTTCCGGCTCGGCCAGGGCGCGCTGCATGCGGCGAACCAGTTTGTGGCTTTTTTTCAGAATCAGGACATCGTGAACGATGCGGATGTTCTTGAGAACCTCGGGTTCGCTCATGCGGCGACGATTTCCTTGTGCCTGGAGTTAGCGCAGTTGCTTGGGGCGGATCAGTTCAACCAGTTTGGCGCTGTCGGTGCGCAGCTGGTCCCAGTATTCCACATTGACCTCCAGCTCGACAAAGGTGCAGGTGCCGAGGTGGTCGAGCTTGCCGTGGTAGAGGTAGTTGATCAGTTCGCGCAGCGCCGGGTTGTGGCCGATGATGAGGGCCTGGTCATGCTGGTTGCCCAGTTCCTTTAGCCAGCTCAGCAGGTTTTGCAGTTCGAAGGTGTACAGCGCTTCAACGGGGTGGATTTCCGCCTGGTCGAGCACGTCGGACTCGGCGCGAAAGCGCGCCAGGGTCTCGAGGCAGCGAGTGGCGGTGCTGCAGAACACGTGCTGGAAATGGCGCTGGCTGCGCTCCAGCTCCTGGGCGACCAGGGCGCAGTCGCGCTTGCCGCGGCGGGTGAGGGGGCGATCGGCGTCGTTGAGCTGATCGTCGTCCCAGCTGGATTTGGCGTGCCGCAGCAGATAGAGAGTTTTCATTGGCTCAGGCGTGCTTCGCTCATGAATTGTGTTGGCGCAATACGCGCTGCTTTTGGCGATCCCAGTCGCGGTTTTTTTCCGTCTCGCGCTTGTCGTGGTCTTTTTTACCTTTGGCGAGCGCGATTTCTGCTTTGATCAGGTGCTTTTTCCAGTACAGGGCGGTACACACGCAAGTGTAGCCCTTTTGCTGGGTCGCCTCCTCCAGTGTGCGCAGTTCCTTGGCGTGAAGCAAGAGCTTGCGCGTGCGGCTGGGGTCGGTGACGACGTGGCTGGAGGCGCTCAGTAGCGGTGTAATATTGCCGCCCAGCAAGAAGGCTTCGCCGTCCTTGAGCAGCACATAGGTGTCGGTGATTTGCACCTTGCCCTGGCGCAGGCTTTTTACCTCCCAGCCACGCAGGGCTAGCCCGGCCTCAAATTTTTCTGTGAGGTGGTAGTCGTGCTTCGCCTTCTTGTTGAGGGCGATGGTGCCGCTGTTCGTTGCTGGTTTCTTTTTACTCATGCCGGCGATTATAGAGTGACTGGCTGGCAAAACCTATGGCGCTCAGGTAAAAAGAGCGCTGCTTTGAACACTTTCCTGCGGCGGTATATGGCCCTCATTAAAAACAAAGTCCAGGGTATCTGGTCGAGTCGCTGGACTTTTTTGGCGGCGGCGACCGGACTGGTTGTCAGTCTTGGCAACTTTTGGATCGCCCCCCAGCAGGTCGCCGCCCAAGGTGGTGCGGTGTATTTGCTGGCGTATATCGCCTTTTTGTTACTGGTGATGCTGCCGGTGGCGGTCGCCGAGGTGCGCATCGCGGTGCGCGCCCGCGCCAACCCCATCCACGCGGTAGATCAACTGGCGCATGCTTCCGGGGTATTCCGTCACTGGTCGTTAGTGACTCAGTTGGCGGCGTTGTCCGCCTTGTTACTGGCCGCCAACCTCAGTGTTGCTGCGAGCTGGCTGCTGAGTTATATCGGCAAAATGTCCTCGGGATTAATGGATGCTGCCAGCTTGGACACTGTGGCGGCGGAGTTTCAGCAGCTGCTGGCCTCGCCAGAGCTGATGCGGGACTCGCACCGGCTGTTTTTACTGCTGGCGGTGCTGCTGTCGTCGGTCAGCGTTAATCGCGGCATGGCGATGGTGCTGCGTATTCTGCTGCCGGTGATGTTGCTGGTGATGCTGAGCTTGTTGTACTTCAGTTACGAGCTGGGTGATTACGCGGCGGCGTGGCGCGCGCTGTTTGAGTTCCGGCCGGCAGACTTTTCCTGGTGGGGGCTATTGTCGGCCTTGCAGCAGGCGTTTTTTGCCCTGGCATTGGGCACGGCAGCGCTGATGGCCTATGGCGCGTATTTTCCTTCGGGGCGTTCGATCACCCGCCAGCTAACGGCCTTGGTTTTTATTGATACGGCGGTGATGCTGCTCGGCGGCTTGATGATTATTGCGCTGGTCAGCGACCAGCATATTGTCGCCGGTCAGGGGCCGGCGCTGTTGTTTGTCAGTCTGCCGTACAGCTTTGGCAATTTGGTGTTTGGCGATATTGCCGGCACTGGCTTTTATGTGTTGTTGAGTATCCTGGCGCTGACGACGGTGGTGGCGCTGCTGGAGCCGGTGGTCGCCTATCTGGTCGAACGCTGGGCGCTGCCGCGCTGGTTGGCGGCCGGAGCCGCGGGGCTGTCGGTGATGTTGGTGGGGGATGCGGCGCTGATGTCACTGCAGCCGGGAACATCGCTGATGCTGTGGTCGCGCGGGGTTATGGAGTGGCTGGATATTCTGGTGGCTAATATTTTATTGCCGCTGTGTGCCCTGTGTTTTGTGCTGTTTGCGGCCTGGCGGGTGCCCGCCGCGGTGTATGGCAGTCGCGATCACTGGCTGAAGCGGGGCTTTTTTTGGCTTTGGTTGGTGTTGTTGCGGTATATTGCGCCGTTAGCGCTACTGTGTCTGCTGTCTGCGGGCTTGTACCAGCGCCTTCAGATGTAACTGAACACCGGAAACCCTCCGCATGAACGATATTCGCCGCAGTGCCTTGCTGCCATACTCATCAGAAGCAATCTTCCAGCTGATTAATGATGTGGCGGCCTACCCCGAGTATATGGACGGCTGTGTCGGCGCCGAAGTTTTGGCTGTCGATGACAATAGTATGGAGGCGCGTTTGGATCTGTCGCGGGCGGGGATTCGAATGAGTTTTACTACTCGCAATACGCTGACGCCGCCGCGGGCTATTGCGTTGGATCTGGTCGACGGCCCCTTTGAGAAGCTGCGCGGTGAATGGCAGTTACTGGCCCTGGGTGACAAGGCCTGCAAGGTGAGTCTGCAATTGCGCTTTGCCTTGAGCGGCGCGCTGGTGGGGGCGGCGACCCGGCAGTTGTTTAACTCGGTGGCTAATAATTTGGTCGATGCCCTAGTCAAACGTGCGAATGAGCTATATGGAAAATAATCAGACGATACATGTTGAAGTGGCCTATGCGCTGCCTGACAAGCAGCGCATTATGGCATTGGAGCTGCCCAGCGGCACGACCGTGCGCGAGGCGGTGATGCAGTCGGGGCTGGATAAGCAGTTTCCCGGCTTGGATCTGTTGGCCGCTGATGTCGGTGTGTTCGGCAAGGTGGTTAGCAAGCCGGATGTCGAGGTGCTGAAGGACGGCGATCGGGTGGAAATCTATCGACCGCTGATTGCCGACCCCAAAGAGGTGCGCAAGCAGCGCGCCGCGAAAGCTAAGGCGCGCCGGGAGGCTTGAGCGGGGCTTATTGCGCTTGCTGCGGGTCTTTCGCGGGCTCTGGCGTTGCTTCTGGGGCCGGTGACTGTGTGCCGATTTTGCCTTCGGCAGAGGGGCTGACGTCGGTGACGATGCGCACCAGTGTGTCGCCTTCGAAGAAGGCGCTGAGCTGGTTGCGCTCGGCGGGCTTGCCATCTTGATTCAGGGTATAAACGTAATCCCAGCGATCTGGATTAAAGCTGTCGCGAATGAGCGGTGAGCCCATGACATATTCTACCTGGCTGCGGCTCATGCCGATTTCCAGTTGATCAACCATTTCCTGGGTGACGATATTGCCCTGGTCTATCGGCAGTCGGTAGACGCCGGGAAACTCCAGAGAGCTACAGGCGCTGAGCAGCAGAAGCAGGCTGGCAGTGGCAATACGCAAAAACATAGTCAGGGTTCCAATCGCTCGCAGAGGCGGGGATAATAGCGCAAACCTCAACACAACGCTAAGGTCAGTGCTTTATGTCAAGCGAAAATCAAGAGCTCCGCAAGGCGGGACTTAAAGTCACCCTGCCCCGGGTGAAAATTCTTCAGTTGCTTGAACAGGCCGAAGCTGAAAACCAGCACTTCAGTGCTGAGGATGTGTACCGGTCGCTGATGGAGTCTGGTGAAGATGTGGGGCTGGCCACCGTGTACCGGGTGCTGACTCAGTTCGAAGCCGCAGGTTTGGTGGTGAGACATAACTTTGAGGCGGGGCACTCCGTTTTTGAGTTGGCGAAAGGCGAGCACCACGATCATATTGTGTGTATGGAAACCGGTGAGGTCATTGAGTTCTACGACGAAGTGATCGAACAGCGCCAACACAAGCTGGTTGAAGAGCGCGGTTTCGAGCTGGTTGACCACAGTCTAGTGCTCTACGTGCGACCGAAGGCCAAGTAAGCTCGTCTTGCTGAATGGTGTTTGTTCCGGCAGGCGCGATGCCTGCCGGCTCTCTGGCTAATGGCGAATACCCAGCATTTCTCTGGCGTGAGCCAGGGTGTTTTCGGTGATGGCAACGCCGCCGAGCATGCGCGCAATTTCCTCTATTTTTTGGTCGTCGGTCAGTGGCTGTAACTCAGTGCGCAAGCCGTTTTTATTGCCGGTCTTCTTCACGCGGATATGGTGATTGCCCTGACTGGCTACCTGAGCCTGATGGGTGACGCACAGCACCTGACTGCGTTTGCCCAGGTCGTTAAGCAGCTGGCCGACGATCTCCGCGGTGGCGCCGCCAATGCCGACATCCACTTCGTCAAAGACCACGGTGGGTACGGCGGCAACTTGGGCGGTGACCACTTGGATGGCCAGGCTGATGCGCGACAGTTCACCACCTGAGGCGATTTTGTGTAGTGGTCCCATGGCGGCGTTGGGATTGCTGCGGATAAGGATCTCCACGTCCTCATCGCCGTGGGCGTGTGGCTGGTCGTCGGCCAGTGGGCTGATGGCGAACTCGATGCGGCAGTGTTTCATGGCCAGTTCAGCGAGCTTGGCCTCTATGCGTTTTTGCATTTTCCCGGCGGCGCTGCGGCGCAGTTTGCTGAGTTTCTGGGCTTTGCTGCGATAGTCGTCTAGCACTTGTTTGCGCTCGCTGCGCAGGCTGTCCAGCTTTTCGTCAGTGGCGTCCAGTTGCTCGAGTTGTGCCTGTAGTGATTCCTGCAGGGCGGGCAGTTCTTCTGGTTGTATTTTGTGTTTGCGGGCGGTTTGGTAGATGGCGTCTAGGCGCTCTTCTACTTCTTTTAGGCGCTGTGGGTCGAGTTCGGTTTCGTCGGTGACTCGTTGCAGCTCGCTGGCGGCTTCCTCTATTTGAATGCGGGCGCTCTCGATTAGCGACATGGCCGATTCCTGTGCGGGATGGCCGTGTTGGCAGCTGCTCAGCGATGACAGCGCCTGGTGGAGAATGCCCATGGCATTGACTTCGCCTTCGCGGCACAGTGCCAGACTGTGGTGATTGGCGGCGAGGATCTGCTCGGCATTGGCGAGTTGTTTTTGGAGGATTTCCAGCTCTTCTATTTCGCCGGGCTGGATGTCCAGGCGGTCGAGCTCTTCAAGCTGGTAGCGCAGCAGTTGTTCCTGGGCGTTCTGTTCGTCCAGGCGGCTTTCCAGCTCGGTCAGTTTTTTGCTGAGTCGCTGGTAGTGATTGCAGTCTTCTGCCAGTGATGCGCTGAGTTCGCTGGCACCGGCAAAGGCGTCGAGCAATTCGCGCTGATGTGATTTTTTTAGCAGTGACTGGTGGGCGTGTTGGCTGTGGATGTCGATCAGCAGGCCGCCGAGTTCGCGGGCGTCCTGTACGGTCGCCGGCTGGCCGTTAATATAGGCGCGCGAGCGACCCTCCTTGGTAATGACTCGGCGCATCATGCACTCGTCGCCGGCCAGCAGCTCGCGTTCGCGCAGCCACTGGCGGGCGCGGGGGATGTCGCGGATATCAAATTCCGCATGGATATCGGCGCGCTCCGTTCCGGCGCGCACCACGCTGTTGTCGGCGCGGTCGCCCAGGGTCAGTCCCAGGGCGTCGAGCATGATGGATTTGCCGGCGCCGGTTTCGCCGGTGAGCACGGTCATGCCGGCTTGTAGCTCGATTTCCAGGGCTTCGGTGATGGCAAAGTTGCTGATGCTTAGATGAACCAGCATGGCGGTGGCTCCCGAGGTATAAAGGTCTGGTTATTTATACAGTAGTTGGTAGTGGGGACTCAAGCCTGTCGGTTGGTCGACGGTTAAAAAATTGCCCGCGGCCTTGAAAACGCCAGCGGCGCCCCCATAGACGGGGAAGCTCGCCCCGCAGCGGGGTGTATAGGTATTGCAGCGGCAGTGCCGCGTTGCTTAATAGGAGGCTGCGAGAGTGGCAGAGGAACAAGATAAGGCGCAGGTGGCAGAGGAATCGTCGTCTGAACAGTTGGATCAAGCTCCGCAGAGTGAGCCGGCCGCTGAGGTTGAAGTGGAGAGTGGGGATCTGCAGGGGCAGCTGGAGGCGGCCCGCCAGGAGGCGGCTGACGCTAAAGAGCAGGCCCTGCGCGCGGTTGCCGAGGCGCAAAATGTGCGCCGCCGGGCGGAGAAGGATGCCGAGAATGCCCGTAAATTTGCTTTGGAAAAGTTTGCCGGCGATGTGTTGAGCGTGGCAGATAATCTCGACCGCGCACTGGCGGCGGCCGATGCCGAGGACGAGGCGCTGAAGCCGATTTTGGAAGGTGTCGAGTTGACGCGCAAGTCGTTACTCGACGCACTGGCGCGGCACAACGTCGAGCGTATCGACCCGATGGGTCAGCCCTTTGACCCTGAGTTTCACGAGGCGATGGCGATGGTGCCCAACCCGAGTGTTGAGCCCAATACGGTGATCGATGTGATGCAGAAGGGTTACACCCTTAACGGCCGCCTATTGCGCGCCGCAATGGTGGTGGTGGCTAAGGCGGACTAAGTCCGCCAACTAATTACGCTGGGAGATGTGTCCAAGGGCCTTGAAGTTTGCCGATATGGGCCAATATCTACAGCAAGAGTACAGAATTGGGGGCAGTGCGCCCCGCGCAGTAAATAGCGAATGCGGAGAGCAGTTATGGCTAAAATTATTGGTATCGACCTCGGAACCACCAACTCCTGTGTGGCGGTTATGGATGGTGACAAGGTAAAGGTTATTGAAAATGCCGAAGGCGGCCGTACCACGCCGTCTATTGTCGCCTATACCGACGACAAAGAAATTCTGGTGGGTCAAAGCGCCAAGCGCCAGGCGGTCACCAACCCCAACAACACCCTGTATGCGGTGAAGCGCTTGATTGGCCGCCGTTTTGAGGATGATGTTGTTCAGAAAGATATCAAAATGGTGCCCTACGGTATCTGCAAAGCGGATAATGGCGATGCCTGGGTTGAAGTGAAGGGCGAGAAGATGGCGCCGCCGCAAATTTCTGCGGAAGTGCTTAAGAAAATGAAAAAGACCGCCGAGGACTACCTGGGCGAGAAAGTGACCGAGGCGGTTATCACCGTGCCGGCTTACTTCAATGATTCACAGCGTCAGGCCACTAAAGATGCCGGCCGTATTGCCGGTTTGGAAGTGAAGCGGATCATCAATGAGCCGACTGCGGCGGCACTGGCCTATGGTATGGACAAGGCCAAGGGCGATCGCACAGTAGCGGTTTACGACCTGGGTGGTGGTACTTTCGATATTTCCATCATTGAGATCGCCGAAGTGGATGGCGAGCACCAGTTTGAAGTGTTGTCGACCAATGGTGACACCTTCCTGGGTGGTGAAGATTTTGATATGCGCCTGATCGACTATCTGGCGGAAGAGTTTAAGAAAGAAAACGGCATCGATCTGAAGGGCGATTCACTGGCAGTGCAGCGCCTGAAAGAAGCCGCTGAGAAGGCGAAAATTGAGCTGTCATCCAGCCAGCAAACTGAAGTAAACCTGCCGTATATCACTGCTGATGCCACCGGCCCCAAGCACTTGGTGGTGAAGCTGAGCCGCGCCAAGTTGGAGTCGCTGGTGGAAGACCTGGTGAAGCGTTCGCTGGAGCCGATGAAGATCGCTCTGCAGGACGCCAACCTGTCGGCCTCCGAGGTTGATGAGGTGATTCTGGTCGGTGGTCAGACCCGCATGCCGTTGGTGCAGGCCAAAGTGACCGAGTTTTTTGGCAAAGAGCCGCGCCGTGACGTGAACCCCGATGAGGCGGTAGCCATGGGTGCCGCGCTGCAGGGTGCGGTGCTGTCTGGCGACGTGAAAGACGTATTGCTGCTCGATGTGACCCCGCTGAGCCTGGGTATTGAGACCATGGGTGGCGTGGCCACGCCGCTGATCGAGAAGAACACCACCATCCCGACCAAGAAGTCGCAGGTGTTCTCGACGGCTGAAGACAATCAGACGGCGGTGACCATTCACGTCGTGCAGGGTGAGCGCAAGCAGGCTTCGGCCAACAAGTCGCTGGGCCGCTTTGACCTGGCCGATATCCCGCCGGCGCCGCGCGGTTTGCCGCAGATCGAGGTGACCTTCGATATCGACGCCAACGGTATTTTGCACGTGTCGGCCAAAGACAAGGCCACAGGTAAAGAGCAGTCGATCCGCATCACCGCTTCCAGCGGCTTGAATGAGGACGAGATCGAGCAAATGGTGCGCGACGCAGAAGCCAATGCCGAGGCTGATAAGAAGTTCGAGGCTCTGGTGACAGCGCGCAACAACGCCGAGGGTTTGGCGAACGCCACCCGCAAGACACTCGAGGAAGCGGGCGATAAAGCCAGCGACGACGAGAAGTCGGCGATTGAGGCGGCGCTGGTCAAGGTCGACGAGGCACTGAAAGGCGACGACGTGGAGGCCATTGAAGCGGCGAGCAAGGAGCTGGGTGAGGCATCGGCGAGTTTGGCGCAGAAGATGTACGCCGAGCAGGCCGCCGAAGCTGAGGCGGCTACCGGTGAGCAGGCCGAGAGCTCTGCGGCTGGCGACGATGTGGTCGACGCTGAGTTTGAGGAAGTCAAAGACGACGACAAGAAGTAAGTATTGTGCGGGGCTTTGGCCCCGCCTTGCGGATTGCCGAACGGGAGACGGGGGACGCTAAAGCCTGATGGTTTTGCAGGGCGTTTTGCCCACTCCCGTTTCGCGTGTGTTGAGAGTTTAAATTTATATACCGATTGTGGGGCTGTGTCAGCGGCTCCCGCTGCCGGTCAAGCGTGAAGCGAGCCAATGTCAAAACGCGATTACTACGAAATTTTGGGCGTGGCCCGGGACGCCGACGAGAAGGAAATTAAGAAAGCCTATCGTCGTATTGCCATGAAAAATCACCCGGACCGCAATCCGGATGACCCCAGGGCGGAAGATATTTTTAAGGAGGCCACTGAGGCCTACGAAGTGCTGTCGGATGCGGAAAAGCGCTCTACCTATGATCGCTTTGGTCACGAGGCGGTGGGCGGCGGTGCCGGCGGCTTCGGCGGCGGTGGCGGTGCGGGCTTTAGTGATATTTTCGGCGACGTGTTCGGCGATATTTTTGGTGGCGGTGGCGGCGGTCGTCAGCGCGGCCCGCAGCGCGGCGCGGATCTGCGCTACACCCTGGAGATTGATCTCGAGCAGGCGGTGCGCGGCACCACGGCGAAGATCCGTATTCCCAGTCTGGTGGGCTGCAAGAGCTGCGACGGCAGTGGTGCCAAGAAGGGGTCTTCGCCGCTGACTTGCGGTACCTGTAATGGGGTGGGGCAGGTGCGTATGCAGCAAGGATTTTTTGCTGTGCAGCAGACTTGTCCAAATTGTCGCGGCAGTGGCACGATTATTTCTGATCCTTGCCGTGACTGTCGCGGCCAGGGCCGGGTTGAGGAAACTAAAACGCTGTCGGTGAAAGTGCCGCCAGGGGTGGATACCGGCGATCGGATTCGCCTGGGTGGTGAAGGCGAGGCCAGTCCAGATGGTGGCCCGGCCGGTGACTTGTACGTGCAGATGTCGGTGCGCCCTCACCCCATCTTCAAGCGCGACGGCAAGCACTTGCACTGCGAAGTGCCCATTGGCTTTGCCGATGCGGCGCTGGGTGGCGAACTGGATGTGCCGACGCTGGATGGCCGTGTAAAGTTGAAAATTCCTGCGGAGACGCAGACTGGCAAGTCTTTCCGACTGCGCGGCAAGGGCATTGCGCCGGTGCGCGGCGGCAGTACGGGCGACCTGATTTGTCGAGTGGTAGTTGAAACGCCGGTCTCTTTGAACAAGCGCCAGAGGGAGTTGCTGGAAGAGTTTCAGGCGAGCCTCGACGGCGATGACAAGCAGTCGCCGCGCAAGAAGAGCTGGTTTGACGGCGTGAAGGATTTCTTCGACGAGATGAAGTTGTAAGGGCGGGGCTTCGGCCCCTCTCGACTTACCCCTTTTTTTTCTCCATCCTGAGACCCTGTACTTCGGGTTGGACGACGATTTATGGAAAAAACCCTCAATCATTTTGTTGCTCAGCGGCTGTGGTCGCCAGCGGTGGCGGACTACAGTCCGCTGCGCCAGCGCGCGATTCACGCCTTGCGCTATGTCTATGTGGTGTTGGATGACCTTGCCAAGGGTGAGCTGACGCTGCGGGCGATGAGTTTGGTGTATACCACCTTGCTGTCGCTGGTGCCGATGTTGGCGGTCAGCTTTTCGGTGCTAAAGGCCTTCGGCATGCACAATAAGCAGCTGGAGCCCATCATGCTGCAGTTTCTGGCGCCGATGGGAGAGAAGGGTGTTGAGATTACCGAGAAGATCATCGGCTTTATCGACAATGTCAAAATCGGTGTGCTCGGTACCTTTGGTATTGCGCTGCTGTTTTATACGGCGTTGTCGCTGATCCAGAAAATTGAGGCGACCTTTAACTATATCTGGCGACTTGAGCAGCACCGCAGTATTGGTCGACGTTTTGCGGATTACGGCAGTGTGATGCTGATTGGGCCGCTGCTGGTGTTCTCGGCTATCGGTTTGTCGGCCAGCGTACTCAGTGGTGGTGCGGTCGAGGAGGCAAGTGAGTACTTGCCTTTCGTTGCTCAGCTGGTGGCGGTGCTTACGGCGGTTGCGCCCTATGTGATGATCATCGCGGCCTTTACCTTCTTCTATATGTTTATTCCCAATACTCGGGTGACCTTCCGTGCCGGAGCGATGGCGGGCTTGGTATCCGGGGTGTTGTTTCAGAGTCTGGGCTGGGGCTTTGGCAGTGTGGTGGTGTCGGCCAGCGACAGTGGTACCTACGCGATTTATTCGGGTTTTGCCATTTTGATCCTGTTTATGATGTGGATGTACATCAGTTGGTTGATTCTGTTGGTCGGCAGCAGCGTTGCTTTCTATGTTCAGCATCCGGAATATGTGGTGCCCTCGCGACGCAGTGGCGACATGAGTATCCGCCAGCAGGAAGATTTGGCGCTGGAAATTATGGCGGTTTTGGCGCAGCGCTATTACGAGGGGCGCCGGCCGATGACGGCCTCCGATTATGTGTTGCGACTGCGGGTGCAGATCCAGGGGGTGGCGAGGGTGTTGCGCGCCCTGGATCGCGCCGGCCTGGTGACGGAGAACCACGAGGACCCGCCGCGCTATTTGCCCAGTGCGCCGCTGGAGGCGGTGAGCTTGCGAGATGTGCTTGATGCCGTGCGCAACGAGGGTGGGGACGCGGTGTTTGGTGGTGCTGGGCGCCGCCGTGAGGTAAACGGCGTGGCCGAGATTCGTCGCAAGATCGACGGAGCCGTTGATGCGGCATTGGCGGATGTCAGTGTGAAAGAGATGGCGCTGGGGACTGAAGATGTGTCGCCGGTGTTGATAACTAATAGTAAGTAATTGGACGTGTTATGACTGTAAAGATTGCTGTGACCGGTGCCGCAGGGCGTATGGGTAAGACCTTGATAGAGGCGATTTCGCTGGCGGAGGGTTGTGAGTTGGCGGCGGCGATCGAGCGCCCGGAAAGTAGCCTGATTGGTGCCGATGCAGGTGAGCTGGCGGGCCTGGGGAAGTGTGGTGTGGCGGTGGTGGGCGATATTGCCCAGGTCGCGGCCGACTTTGATGTGCTGATCGACTTTACTGCGCCGCAGGCAACCCTGGCGAACGCAGCGGTCTGCGCGGCGGCAGGCAAGGGGATGGTGATTGGTACCACCGGTTTTGATGCCGAGCAGAAACTTGAGTTGGAACGCTTGGTCGCGCCGATCGCGGTCTGCCAGGCATCGAATTTCAGTACTGGCGTTAACCTCTGCTTTACCCTGCTGGACATGGCGGCGCGGGTATTGGGCGACGATGTGGATATTGAGGTCTACGAGGCCCACCACCGCCACAAGGTGGATGCGCCGTCGGGTACGGCGCTGAGCATGGGTCAGGTGGTGGCCGATGCGCTGGGTCGCGACCTGGACAAGGTGGCGGTATACGGTCGCGAGGGTCAGACCGGTGCCCGCGAGCGCGACACCATTGGTTTTGCCACGGTGCGCGCCGGCGATATTGTCGGCGATCACACGGTGATGTTCTGTGCCGATGGCGAGCGCGTGGAGATTACGCACAAGGCCAGCTCGCGTATGTCTTTTGGTCGCGGTGCGGTGCGCGCGGCGATTTGGTTGAGTGCTCAGGCTGCTGGTCGTTACGACATGCAGGATGTGTTGGGGCTGAAGGCGGGTTAGGGCGTGGCAAAGCTGGAATTTAGTCTGCCTGAGGCCTTTGTCTTTCGCACGGAGATTGCCCTGCTGCGCAGCCACATTAACGCGGGCAACCATTTGGGTAACGATGCGCTGATCGGCCTGCTCAACGAGGCTCGCGGTCGTTTCCTGTCTGGGCGGGGGGTGCGTGAGGGCGGTCGCGACGACGGTCTGGCGATGGTCAATGCCGATATGGCGGTGCGCTATCTGAGTGAGGCGCACTACGGTGAAACCCTGTGTTTTGAGGTGGCGGCCAATGACTTTCATCGCTGTGGTTTTGACATTGCCTACCGTGTGACGGAGTCGCTGAGCGGCCGGCTGGTGGCGCTGGCAAAAACCGCCCATTTGATGATGTCCCTGCAGAGTGGTCGTGCGGTCGATGCGCCGGCGGAATTGCTGGCGGCGCTCAAGGCGTAATAGTTACATTAACGGCCCGCCGCTAGCTGCAGTCTGCGGTGGATTCTGGCGCCGCTTTCGCGTAAAATCGCGCTTCAGATTTGGGCGCCGGGTTGTAGCAGGCCCGAGACCCCGCAGGAGAGCGAGATGAGGATTACCCCATCTCGCTTTTTTGCACGCGTATTTTCCTCTGTGGTTCCCTGGTTGTCGTTCCGGCTGTTGCCGGCGGTGACTCTCGGCCGCAAGTCTGATCCAGGAGGTTATCTTGACGGTTACAGCCATACTCGCCCTAGAAGACGGCAGTATTTTTCGGGGCGTTGCGATCGGTGCGCACGGGCATTCGGTAGGCGAGGTCGTTTTCAATACCGCCATGACCGGGTATCAGGAGATTCTTACCGATCCCTCCTATGCGCGTCAGATCGTGACGCTGACTTATCCCCATATCGGTAATACCGGTGTTAACAGCGAAGACGAAGAGGCTGCCGAAATTTGGTCGGCCGGCTTGGTGATTCGTGATCTGCCGCTGATGGCCAGCAGTTTCCGCAGCGAGCAGAGCCTGTCTGACTACCTGCGCGAGCGCAATATTGTCGGCATTGCCGAAATCGATACCCGTCGTCTGACGCGTATTTTGCGCGACAAGGGTGCCCAAGGGGGCTGCCTGTTGGCCGGCGATGCTCTCGGCAGTGACGATGAGGCGAAGGCACTGGAATTGGCCCGGGGCTTTGGTGGCCTCAAGGGCATGGATCTCGCCAAGGAAGTCACCACCGCCGAGCGCTACGAGTGGCGCGAAGGCAGCTGGGCGCTGGGCGAAGGTCACAAGGTGTTTGGTGACGAGCAGTTGCCTCACCACGTGGTTGCTTATGACTTTGGCGTAAAACGCAATATTTTGCGCATGTTGGCCGATCGCGGCTGCCGTTTGGCGGTTGTGCCGGCGACCACGCCCGCTGCCGACGTGTTGGCGATGAAGCCCGATGGCGTGTTCCTGTCCAACGGCCCCGGTGACCCGGAGCCCTGTGACTACGCGATCGCCGCCATCAAAGAAATTGTCGCGGCCGGTTTGCCGGTGTTTGGCATCTGCCTTGGCCACCAGCTGTTGTCGCTGGCCTCGGGCGCCAAGACGGTGAAGATGAAGTTCGGTCATCACGGTGCCAACCACCCGGTGCAGGACCTGGCCAGCAAGGTGGTGCATATTACCAGTCAGAACCACGGTTTTGCCGTAGACGAAGACAGCCTGCCGGCCACGCTGACGGTGACCCACAAGTCGCTGTTTGACGGCTCCCTGCAGGGTGTGGAGCGCAGCGATGCGCCGGCATTTGGCTTCCAGGGCCACCCTGAAGCCAGCCCGGGGCCGCACGATATTGCGCCCTTGTTTGATCACTTTATTGAGTTAATTCAGGCCCAAAAGGCCGGTTGAGAATTTCGGATTGCGTCCTGCGCATGCGGGCGTCGCAGGTTGCGGCCCCGTCAGCGTAAAGCGGAGACATCATGCCCAAAAGAACCGACATAGAATCCATTCTGATCCTTGGTGCTGGTCCGATCGTTATCGGCCAGGCTTGTGAGTTTGACTACTCTGGCGCCCAGGCCTGTAAGGCGCTGCGCGAAGAGGGATACCGGGTCATCCTGGTAAACTCTAACCCCGCGACCATCATGACCGACCCGGCGATGGCCGACGCCACCTATATTGAGCCGGTGACCTGGCAGACGGTGGCGAAGATTATTGAGAAAGAGCGCCCCGATGTGTTGCTGCCGACCATGGGTGGCCAGACGGCGCTGAACTGCGCTCTGGATCTTGATCGCGAGGGTGTGCTGGAAAAGTACGGCGTCGAAATGATTGGCGCCAAGAAAGAAGCGATCGACATGGCGGAAGATCGCCAGCTGTTCGACAAGGCGATGAAGCGCATCGGCTTGGAGACGCCGCGTTCAGCCATAGCCCACAGCATGGAAGAAGCTCTGCAGGTGCTGGACTCGATCGGCTTCCCGGCGATTATTCGCCCCTCGTTCACCATGGGTGGCAGCGGCGGCGGTATTGCCTACAACAAAGAAGAGTACGTGGAGATCTGTACTCGCGGTCTGGATCTGTCGCCGACTAACGAGCTGTTGATCGATGAAAGCCTGATCGGCTGGAAAGAGTTCGAGATGGAGGTGGTGCGCGATCGCAATGATAACTGCATCATTATCTGTGCGATTGAGAATTTTGACCCGATGGGCGTGCACACCGGTGACTCCATCACCGTGGCGCCGGCGCAAACGCTGACCGATAAAGAATACCAGATCATGCGTAACGCCTCTTGCGCGGTACTGCGTGAGATCGGTGTGGAAACCGGTGGCTCCAATGTTCAGTTTGGTATGAATCCGCAAGACGGTCGTCTGGTGGTGATCGAGATGAACCCGCGGGTATCGCGCTCCTCGGCGCTGGCGTCGAAGGCCACCGGCTTCCCGATTGCCAAGGTGGCGGCCAAGCTGGCGGTTGGCTACACCCTGGACGAACTGCAAAACGATATTACTGGCGGTGCCACGCCGGCGTCGTTCGAGCCGAGCATCGACTATGTCGTGACCAAGCTGCCGCGCTTTACCTTTGAGAAGTTTGGCGAGGCGCAGTCCAAGCTGCACACCCAGATGAAGTCGGTGGGCGAGGTGATGGCGATTGGCCGCACCTTCCAAGAGTCGGTGCAGAAAGCCTTGCGCGGTCTGGAAGTGGGCTCGTCGGGCTTTGAACACAAGATCGATGTGGATCGCGACGATGCCCGCGATATTTTGATTGCCGAGCTGACGAATCCCGGCCCCGAGCGTATTTGGTATGTGGCGGATGCTTTCCGCGCTGGAATGACGGTAGAGGAGGTCTACGAGCACTCGTGGATTGACCCCTGGTTCCTGGTGCAGATCGAAGACATTGTGAAGTCGGAAAACGCCCTGAAGAAAGTCGCGCTGTCGGATATCGATGCCGAGCAGATGCGTCGTCTGAAGCGCAAGGGCTTTAGCGATCAGCGCCTGTCGGTGCTGTTGGCGGTCAGTGAGCGCCAGCTGCGCGGCCGTCGTCACGCCCTGGGTGTGCACCCGGTGTATAAGCGCGTCGATACCTGTGCGGCAGAATTTGCCACCTCAACCGCTTATATGTACTCCACTTACGAGGAGGAGTGCGAGGCGCAGCCCAGCGATCGCGAGAAGATTTTGGTTATTGGCGGCGGCCCCAACCGTATCGGTCAGGGCATCGAGTTTGACTACTGCTGTGTGCACGCCGCGCTGGCCATGCGCGAAGACGGTTACGAGACCATTATGGTCAACTGTAACCCCGAGACCGTGTCCACCGATTACGATATTTCCGACAGGCTGTATTTCGAGCCCATCACCCTGGAAGACGTGCTGGAAATCGTCGCCAAGGAGAAGCCCAAGGGGGTGATCGTGCAATTTGGCGGACAGACGCCATTGAAGCTGGCGCGCGACCTCGAGGCGGCGGGCGTGCCGATTATTGGCACCAGCCCGGAAGCGATTGACCGCGCAGAAGACCGCGAGCGCTTCCAGCAGATGATTGAGCGCCTGAACCTGAAGCAGCCGCCGAACACTACGGTGCGCTCGGAAGAGGCCGCACTGGCCGCCGCCGCAAAAATTGGCTATCCGCTGGTGGTTCGCCCGTCCTATGTGTTGGGTGGTCGGGCCATGGAGATTGTTTACAAAGAGGAAGAGCTGGAGCGCTACATGCGCGAAGCGGTGAAGGTGTCGAATGAGTCACCGGTGCTGCTGGACCACTTCCTGAACGCCGCGGTTGAGGTCGACCTCGATGCGGTGTCCGACGGCAAGCAGGTGGTGATCGGTGCCATTATGCAGCACATCGAACAAGCCGGCGTGCATTCGGGCGACTCGGCCTGCTCACTGCCGCCGTACTCACTGGATGCCGACACCCAGGATAAGATGCGCGAAATGGTCAAGCGCATGGCTCTGGAGTTGGGCGTGGTCGGCCTGATGAATGTGCAGCTGGCGGTGCAGGATGGCGAGATCTATGTGATCGAGGTCAATCCTCGCGCGTCGCGCACCGTGCCCTTTGTGTCCAAGTGTATCGGCATCTCATTGGCTAAGGTGGCTGCGCGCTGTATGGCGGGCACCAGTCTGGCGGATCAGGATTTCACTGTAGAGCGGGTTCCTGATTACTACTCGGTGAAAGAGGCGGTATTCCCGTTCAACAAGTTCCCCGGTGTCGACCCGATTCTCGGCCCCGAGATGAAGTCCACTGGCGAAGTGATGGGCTTGGGCGAGAGTTTTGCCGAGGCCTTTTCCAAGGCGGCGCGCGGTGCGGGTGAGTTCTTCCCGACCGAGGGCACGGCGTTTATTTCGGTGCGCGACCCGGACAAGCAGGGTGTGGTGGCAGTTGCCCAGCAGCTGTTGGAGCAGGGCTTTGAGCTCTGCGCCACGCGGGGTACCCACAAGGTGTTGGCGGCGGCCGGACTGAAGTGTCAGCGTGTGAACAAGGTGATGGAAGGTCGCCCGCATATTGTTGATATGGTGAAAAACGGCGATATCGACCTGATTATTAATACGACAGAAGGCAAGCAGGCGATTGCTGACTCTTCGTTGATTCGGCGCTCGGCGCTGGCCAATAAAGTCAGCTACACCACTACCCTGGCGGGGGCTGAGGCAATTTGCCAGGCGCTGGCTTTTGGTGAGGAGCGCACAGTGCGTCGTCTGCAGGATGTGCACAAGGAGCTGGTAAAATGAGTCAGCAAACACCGATGACTGTGGCGGGCGAGCAGGCGCTGCGCGATGAATTGAAGCGCTTGAAAACCGTCGATCGCCCGCGCATTACCCAGTCGATTGCCGAGGCGCGTGAGCACGGCGACTTGAAAGAAAACGCTGAATACCACGCTGCCCGCGAGCAGCAGGGCTTTTGCGAAGGCCGTATTCAGGAGATTGAGAGCAAACTGTCTAATGTGCGGGTGATTGATATCACCAGCATCCCCTATACCGGCAAGGTGATTTTCGGCACCACGGTTACGCTGATTAACTGCGAGACTGACGAAGAGGTGACTTACCGCATCGTCGGAGAGGATGAGGCGGATGTGAAGTCGGGGAAGATCTCCGTAACGTCACCAATTGCCCGTGCGCTGATCGGCAAGGAAGAGGGTGATGTGGCAGTGGTCGCGGCGCCGGGCGGTGATGTTGAATACGAAATCGACCAGGTTCAGCACTTGGCTGAGTGAGGTTTTTGCTGCGCGCGGGTTTGGCTTAGCCGCGCAGCAAATTTGATAGCCGGGGATTGGGTTTTTTGGCGGCGCGGTAGATCAGTGCTATTTTGCCAATTGCCTGTACCAGTTGGGCGCGTCGGCCCTCGCAGAGCTGATCAATCAGCTTTCGGCGCTCGCCGGGATCGGCGATGTTGACCTTCACCTTGATCAATTCGTGGTCCTCTAGGGCCCGCTCCAATTCCAGTTCCACGCCTTCGCTCAGGCCTCGGTCGCCGATCATTACGACAGGATTTAGTTTGTGGCCGATGCTGCGCAAGTGTTTTTTGTCGCTGGCGGTCATTGATTTCATGGTTTTCGGACTGTATCGGTTTGCGGGAGCGGTATTGTACGGGAAAGGTATACTGTTAGCGATACACCTGCGCGCCGTCAGCTCGGCGCCGGTCGCAAAAAGGGGTTAGAACATTGGCAAAACGATCATCGTCCAGCGGCGCCTGGTTGAAAGAGCATTTTGATGACCACTATGTGAAGCGTTCCCAAAAGGAGGGCTATCGTTCTCGGGCCTGCTATAAGTTGTTGGAAATACAGGAAAAAGATCGCCTGATTAAGCCTGGTATGTGTGTTGTCGATCTCGGTTGTGCGCCGGGTGGCTGGTCGCAGGTGGCGGCGCAGCTGGTGGGCGACCGCGGTCGCGTAGTGGCCTCGGATATTTTGCCGATGGATACCCTGGCTGGGGTGGAGTTTATTCAGGGCGATTTTACCGAGCAGTCGGTGTTCGATGCGCTGCTGGCCGCATTGGGGGATCAGCGCGCCGACCTTGTAATTTCGGATATGGCCCCCAATATGAGTGGGGTGAAAGATGTTGATCAGCCGCGTTCAATGTATCTTTGTGAGTTGGCGCTGGATATGGCGGGTCAAGTGCTCCGCCCCGGCGGCGATTACGTAACCAAGATATTTCAAGGCGAGGGTTTCGACGAGTACTTTCGGGAAATGCGCAGTCATTTTGATAAGGTCATTACCCGCAAGCCTGCGGCGTCGCGGCCCCGTTCTCGTGAGGTTTACCTGCTGGGGCGCGGTCACCGCGGCTGATCGGGGCCTGCCTACTGCGCCATTTGTAAATGGAGGGCGCGGAATTTCTGTAGTAGAGTGGAGGCTAGGGCTTTGCGCCTAGCCATTATCCGGCTCTGCGCAGTTTGCGATATGAGGATCGGTTTTTGAACGACATGGCTAAAAATTTACTGTTGTGGCTGGTTATCGCCGCGGTGCTGCTGACGGTGTTTAATAATTTCAGTGTGCAGTCGCCCACTGAGCAGCTCAACTACTCTCAGTTTATCTCTGAAGTGCAGAGTGAACGCGTCCGCAAGGTGGTGATCGACGGCTTGGTGATTAGCGGTGAGCGCAATGACAGCAGCCGTTTCGAGACGGTGCGGCCGCTATTGGACGATCCCAAGTTGATTGATGACCTACTGCAGCATGATGTGGTTGTGGAGGGGCGCAAGCCGGAGCAGCAGAGTCTGTGGACGCAGTTGTTGGTTGCCAGCTTTCCGATACTGATCATTCTCGCCATTTTTATGTTCTTTATGCGGCAGATGCAGGGCGGTGCCGGGGGCGGTAAAGGCGGCCCGATGGCCTTTGGTAAAAGCAAGGCGCGGCTGCTCAGTGAAGATCAGATCAAGACCACTTTTGCCGATGTTGCCGGTGTCGATGAGGCCAAGGAGGATGTGCAGGAACTGGTCGAGTTTTTGCGCGACCCGGGCAAGTTTCAGCGCTTGGGTGGTCGTATCCCTCGCGGCGTGTTGATGGTTGGTCCCCCTGGTACCGGTAAGACGCTGCTGGCTAAAGCCATCGCGGGTGAAGCGAAGGTGCCGTTCTTCTCGATTTCTGGCTCTGATTTTGTTGAGATGTTTGTCGGGGTCGGTGCCTCGCGGGTGCGCGACATGTTTGAGCAGGCCAAGAAACAGGCGCCCTGTATTATTTTTATCGATGAGATCGACGCTGTGGGTCGCCACCGCGGCGCCGGTATGGGTGGTGGTCACGATGAGCGTGAGCAAACCCTCAACCAATTGTTGGTGGAAATGGACGGCTTTGAGGTGAATGACGGTGTTATCGTTATCGCTGCGACCAACCGTCCCGATGTTCTCGATCCGGCCTTGCTGCGCCCCGGTCGCTTCGACCGCCAGGTGGTGGTGGGCTTGCCTGATATTCGCGGTCGCGAGCAAATTTTGAAGGTGCATATGCGCAAGCTGCCGCTGGGCGACGACGTCGATGCGGCGGTAATCGCGCGCGGTACACCGGGATTCTCCGGTGCTGATTTGGCTAATTTGGCCAATGAAGCGGCGCTGTTTGCGGCGCGTGCCAATTTGCGCCTAGTGAGCATGGAGCAGTTTGATCTCGCCAAAGACAAAATTATGATGGGCGCTGAGCGCAAGTCGATGGTGATGTCGGAAAAAGAGAAGCTTAATACCGCCTACCACGAGGCGGGCCACGCAATTGTTGGTCGCGTGGTGCCCGAGCACGACCCGGTGTACAAGGTCAGTATTATTCCTCGTGGTCGCGCCTTAGGTGTGACCATGTTCCTGCCTGAAGAGGATCGCTACAGCCTCAGTCGCCGACACATCATCAGTCAGATCTGCTCGCTATTTGGTGGTCGTATCGCCGAGGAAATTACTTTGGGGGCAGATGGCGTCACCACCGGTGCATCCAATGATATTCAGCGGGCGACCGATATTGCGCGTAAAATGGTGACCAAGTGGGGGCTGTCGGAGAAGATGGGCCCGCTGATGTACGACGATGCTGACGAAGAGGTGTTTTTGGGGCGTTCCGCGGCGCAGCCTGGTAAGGGTGTGTCGGGTGAAACGGCCCGGCAAATCGATGAGGAAGTTCGCCGTATTATCGATGAATGCTACGCCAAGGCTCAGGCAATCCTTGAGGAAAATCGCGGCAAATTGGATGTCATGGCTGAAGCCCTGATGATGTACGAGACTATCGATGCCAAGCAGATCGATGACATCATGGCCGGGCGCAAGCCGCGCCGTCCCGCGGGTTGGGATGACGATCAAAACCGTCGTGGCGGCCAGTCACGCCCCGTTGATGAGGTCGACGAGCAGCCTCAGACGCCGCCCAAGCGCGGCCCTGAAGATCCCTTTGTGGACTCGGTTAGCGACCACTAAAATTCTATGGCTACATATAGTCCCTCGGTATCGCCACAGCTCCGCTGTGGCGATCGTGTTTTAGACCTGTCTACCCCCCAGCTAATGGCCGTGATAAACGTTACGCCAGATTCGTTTTCGGACGGCGGTCGTTTTCATCGTGCGGGCCGAGTGCAGTTGGATGCCGTGTTGCTTCAGGTGGAGCGGGCGTTGGCCGACGGCGCCACCTTGATCGACGTGGGTGGGGAGTCGACCCGTCCCGGGGCCGCGCCGGTTGCCGGGTCGGAGGAGTTAGACCGGGTGTTGCCTGTCGTCGCGGCGGTGGCCGAGCGTTTTGATACGGTGATTTCGGTAGATACCAGTTCCGCGGCGCTGATGCGCGAGTCGGCGAAAGTGGGTGCTGGTTTGATTAATGATGTGCGCGCACTGACTCGCGAAGGAGCCCTGCAGGCTGCGGCAGAGTCGGGGCTGCCAGTTTGCTTGATGCATATGTGCGGCGAGCCGGGGGTGATGCAGCGCCGGCCTTATTACGATGATGTGGTGGGCGAGGTTGAGGGCTTTTTGCGCGAGCGGGTGGCTGCTTGTGCCGCCGCAGGAATTGCCGCGGATCGTATTGTGTTGGATCCCGGCTTTGGTTTTGGTAAAAATCTCACGCATAATTTGCGGCTGTTTTCCCAGCTGCCGGCACTGTGTGCGCTGGGTTACCCCGTGCTGGTCGGGGTGTCGCGGAAAACGATGGTCGGAGAGATTACCGGTCGGCCTGTTGAACAGCGGATGCCGGGGAGTGTTGCGCTGGCGGCGCTCGCCGCTGAGCGCGGTGCGGCGATAGTGCGCGCCCATGATGTGCGTGAGACGGCCGATGCATTGGCAGTGGTTGCTGCATTAAAAGGATTCTGATGATGGCAAGAAAATATTTTGGTACCGACGGCGTGCGCGGTCGGGTGGGGGAGTTTCCGATTACACCGGAGTTTGTGCTCAAGCTCGGTTGGGCGGTTGGTCAGGTATTCGCTCGCGAGGGGCGCAGTCGGGTACTGATTGGCAAGGATACGCGTATCTCCGGTTATATGTTTGAGTCGGCGCTGGAGGCGGGTTTGGTTGCCGCCGGTGTTGATGTCAGTCTGCTCGGTCCTATGCCGACGCCGGCCATTGCCTATCTGACGCGGACCTTTAAGGGGCGGGCGGGGATCGTTATCAGTGCCAGCCACAACCCGTATTACGACAATGGGATTAAGTTCTTCTCCGCCGAGGGCAGCAAGTTGCCTGACGAACTTGAGGCGGCCATTGAGGAGGCGATGGATCTGCCGATGACCACCGTGGGTTCTTCTGGTTTGGGTAAAGTGCAGCGTATTGATGATGCTGCCGGTCGCTACATTGAATATTGCAAGTCAACCGTCGGTTTTGAGCTGTCACTGGCCGGTATGAAGTTGGTGCTGGATTGCGCTCACGGCGCGACTTACCACGTCGCTCCCGCGGTGTTTGGCGAGCTGGGCGCGGAAGTGGTGGTAATGGGCGCGGCGCCGGACGGTGTGAATATCAACGCCGAGGTCGGCTCTACCCACCCCGATGCGCTGTGCCGCCGGGTGGTGGAAGAGGGGGCTGATCTGGGAATAGCCTTCGATGGCGATGGTGATCGCGTGTTGTTTGTCGACTGCGACGGCCAGTTGGTCGATGGCGATGAGTTGCTGTATATCATTGCTGCCGAGCAGCAGCGGCGCACGGGCAGCTGCTCCGGGGTGGTGGGCACGCTGATGTCTAATCTCGGTCTGGAGTTGGCGCTTCAGGACTTGGGTATTCCCTTTGTGCGGGCCAAGGTGGGCGATCGCTATGTCAAAGAGCAGATGAATGCGCACGGTTTTTCCCTGGGAGGGGAGAACTCCGGTCATATTATCTGTGCGGACGTCAGTACTACCGGTGACGGCATTGTTGCGGCCTTGCAGGTGCTGACGGCCGTGTGTGGCCGGGGGGAGAGTTTGGCTGCGCTGCGCGCCCCTCTGCGGATGTTGCCGCAGATCATGATTAATGTCCGTACGGCGGCAGCGGTAGATTTGATGAATGCCGAGTTGCAAGCTGGTGTCGCCGCTGTTGAAAGTGAGCTGGGTGACGAGGGGCGGGTATTGTTGCGCGCTTCGGGCACTGAGCCGCTGATTAGGGTGATGGTAGAGGGGCGCGACCGCCGGCAGGTTTTGGAATTGTGTGAGCGCCTGGCGGGCTGTGTTGAAAGCCTGGCAGGCTGATGTTGTATGTGCCTATAAGTTTATGTAAGATTGGCGCCCATTTTGCGCTAAGGGAAATGGTATGCGTAGCAAGCTGGTAGCTGGGAACTGGAAAATGCACGGTAGCCGTGCGGCTATCAGTGATTTGCTGGCGGCCCTGAAGGCCGAACTGCCCTCGGAGCCGCGGGTCGATATAGCGGTATTCCCCAGTGCGGTATACCTTGCCGACACGCGGTCATTGTTAAGTGGTAGTCCTGTCGCGATCGGTGCGCAGAATGTTTGCGAGAAACCGGGTGAGGGTGCCTATACCGGTGAAGTGTCGGCGCAAATGCTGGCGGATATTGGTTGTCGGTATGTGATCGTTGGTCACTCGGAGCGCCGTGCGATGTATGGCGAAAGCAGCGAGCTGGTCGCGAGCAAGGTGAAATGTGTGCTCGATGCCGGGCTGCTGCCGATCCTCTGTGTCGGTGAGTCTGAGGCTGATCGGGACGCGGGGCGCACGCTGGAAGTTGTTGCTGAGCAAATTCAGGCGGTGTTCGATTTGTTGCCGGTGTCGGAATTGGCTTCGTTGATAGTTGCCTATGAGCCCGTTTGGGCGATTGGCACGGGGAAGACGGCAACGCCGGCGCAGGCTCAGGAAGTGCACGCGTTTATCCGCGGCTTGGTCGCTGAGCGCAGTACAGAGTTGGCCGCCGGGATAAGAATTCTCTACGGCGGTAGTGTGAAGGCGGCAAATGCTGCTGAGCTTTTTAGCCAAGCTGATATCGATGGCGGCTTGGTCGGTGGCGCATCATTGAATGCGCAGGAATTTTCCGCAATTTGTCGGGCGGCGGAGTAAATGGAACAAATTATATTAATTGTGCACGTGCTGGCGGCGTTGGCCATTATTGGTCTGATCTTGGTTCAGCAGGGAAAGGGTGCCGATATGGGTGCTTCTTTTGGTGCGGGTGCGTCGCAGACATTGTTTGGCAGTGACGGTAGTGGTAATGTGCTGACCCGCGCGACCGCGGTCCTGGCAACGCTGTTTTTTGTCACGAGTCTGTCCCTGGCTTATGTGGCCAAGCAGCGCAGTGTTGCCAGTGACGATATTATTGACGTCCCTGTTCTTGAGGAGAGTCGCGAGGTTGCGCCGATCCCTGATCAGGAGATCCCTGTTGCGCCGGCGGTATCGGATGTGCCGATGGCTGAGGGCGGTGACCTGCCTGAGGGGCGGTAAGAATAAGCCGAAGTGGTGGAATTGGTAGACACGCTATCTTGAGGGGGTAGTGAGCTTAGCTCGTGCGGGTTCAAGTCCCGCCTTCGGCACCAAATTGAAGAAGGGGTCTGTTGTACAGGCCCCTTTTTTGTTGGCGTGATTTTTGGCCCGGTGCGGCTTGTGGTTGGGGTGGGGTTATCGGCGGCGCGGCTGCGAATAGCGTCTGCTGATCTTGACCTTCGGGGAGTGACTGTCTATAATTTCGCCTCCTTGGAGCAGGTCGGCTCAGAGCGCGGCGAGCATTAGCCGGTCTGATGCGTAGGGCGACTTGCTTGATGTTAGTGGAAGTTTTTTAAAAAGCCCCTTACGCAGGGGCTTTTTCGTATCGCCCAGGTGTGGTTTTAAGGCGGTCGACAGGGAATTTCGATGGTGGGCCTTGGGCCCATTTTTTATTGGTGGGTAGGAAATTTGTCAGCACAGAGCGACAAGCTTGAAGAACTGTTGAGACCGGGTGTTGAGGCGCTGGGTTTTGAGTTGTGGGGGATTGACTACCAATCTCACGCACGGCGCAGCATGCTGCGTATCTATATTGATGCCGAGGCGGGTATTTCGGTGGATGACTGCGCGAAGGTGAGTCACCAAGTTAGTGGCGTGCTGGACGTGGAAGATCCGATTACTGGTGAATACACTCTCGAAGTGTCGTCGCCGGGGATGGACCGCCCTTTATACCACTTGTCGCAGTACGCCCAGTTTATCGGCAGTGATATCAACATTCGTTTACGTATTGCCTTTGAAGGGCGGCGTAAATTTCTTGGGCGTTTGGTGGCGATAGAGGGTGACGAGGTGGTGGTCCAGCTCGACGGACACGAATACCTGCTGCCCTTTGATCAGATTGATAGAGCACAGATCGTTCCCCGTTTTTAGGGAGCGATTAACCATAACAGCCGGCTACGGAATAGAGGCGGACGATGAGTAAAGAAATATTGCTGGTAGTTGAAGCAGTATCCAACGAAAAAGGCGTGTCCAAGGACATTATCTTTGAAGCGATGGAACAGGCTTTGGCCACTGCGACAAAAAAGCGCTACGAGGAAGATTCGGATATCCGCGTTGTGATTGATCGCCTGACCGGTGATTACGAGACCTTCCGTCGTTGGGAAGTTATGCCCGATGATGAGATGGCGTTGCTGGGTACTCAGTTCACACTTGAAGAGGCCCATGAGCATAATGCCGAGCTAAAAGCCGGCGATGTTTATGAAGAGCAGATTGAAAATGTGGGTTTCGGGCGCATTTCTGCTCAGACTGCCAAACAGGTGATCGTGCAAAAAGTGCGTGAAGCTGAGCGTGCTCAGGTGGTTGAGGAATACTCACACCGCGTTGGTGAGTTGATTAATGGCACAGTGAAGAAAGTGACCCGCGACAGCATTATTGTCGATCTGGGAAATAATGCCGAAGCGCTGTTGCCCCGCGAGGAGCTGGTGGGTCGCGAAGTGTTCCGTATTAATGATCGGGTGCGGGCCATTTTGCAAGATGTGCGCCCGGAGGCAAGAGGTCCCCAGTTGTTCCTCAGTCGCGCCTGCTCAGCAATGCTGATTGAGCTGTTTAAGATTGAAGTGCCGGAAGTGTCCGAGGACGTTATCGAGATTCGCGCTGCAGCGCGCGATCCGGGTTCACGGGCCAAGATTGCGGTGAAAACTAATGATGGCCGTATCGATCCCATTGGCGCCTGTGTTGGTATGCGCGGTTCGCGTGTTCAGGCGGTGTCCGGTGAGCTGGGTAACGAGCGTGTCGACATTATCTTGTGGGACGATAATCCCGCGCAGCTGGTTATCAATGCGATGGCGCCCGCTGAAGTGGAATCTATTGTTGTTGATGAAGATACGCACACCATGGATGTTGGTGTTGCCGAAGACAACCTGGCGCAAGCTATTGGTCGCGCCGGCCAGAATGTGCGCTTAGCCAGTGAGCTGACCACGTGGGCGATCAACGTGATGAGCGTTGAAGAAATGGCGGCCAAGCACGAGCAGGAGTCAGGCCAGGTTATCGAGTCCTTTATGGAAAGCCTGGATATTGATGAAGATGTAGCTGAAGTGCTGGTAGAGGAAGGTTTTACCACGCTGGAAGAAGTTGCTTACGTGCCGTTGGAAGAAATGATGGCTATTGAGGGCTTTGACGAGGATATTGCGCACGAGCTGCGTGCGCGCGCGAAGGATGCCTTGTTGACCCAGGCGATCGCAAGTGAAGAACAACTAGATGCTGTCGAGCCAGCAGAAGACCTGCTGACGATGGATGGCATGGAGAAACACCTTGCGTTCATCCTTGCTAGCCGCGGCATTGTAACGATGGAAGATCTGGCTGAACAAGCCGTTGAAGATCTTCTCGATATTGAAGATATGACTGAAGAGCGGGCTGCTGAGTTGATTATGACCGCCCGTGCCCCCTGGTTTGCCGACGAAGACGAATCAGCAAGCTAAGCGAGTCGTACAGTTTAGGGAGATAATGAATGGCTGAAGTTACCGTGAGCCAGCTAGCCGAAGTTGTTGGCGCACCTGTGGAGCGTCTGCTTAGGCAAATGAAGGAAGCCGGTTTGTCACACAGCTCGGCGGACCAAAGTGTGTCCGATGAAGACAAGCAAACTCTGCTCACCTTTCTAAAGCGCAGCCACGGTGAATCCACCGAGGGGCCGCGCAAGATAACCTTAAAGCGTAAAACAATCAGTACTCTGAAAACGGGTTCTGGCGCTGGTAAAAAGACCGTGAATATCGAGGTGCGTAAAAAACGGACCTATGTGAAGCGCGATCCGGCCGAAATGGCCGCTGAGGCCGAGGCTGAAGAGGCGGCGCGCGCCGCGTTGGAGGCGGCAGAACAAGCAAACGTCGTGGACAGCGAGCCAGAGCAAGTGGCTCAGCCGGAAGCTGCGGCTGAAGTTGTGGCTGAAAAAGTGCCGGAACCGGAGGCCGAGCCCGAGGTTGTTGAGCCCGCTGTGGAAGAGCTTGCCGAGGTCGTTGCGGACGAGCCCGACGCTGAACCTGAAGTCGCCAGTGAGCCAGAAGTTGTCGCCGAAGAGCCGGCACCTGCGCCTGCGCCGATTATCCAGGATGAGTACGTTGAGGAGAAGCCTGAAGAGGAAGATCTCCGTGATGTCGACCCTGAAATTCTTCGTCAGCGCGCAATTTTGCGCCGTAAGGAAGAAGAGCAGCGTGAGAAAGAGCGCCGCGCGGCCGTACTGGCGGATAAAAAACGCGAGGAAGAAGAGCGCGAGCGCAAGCGCAAGGAGCGCGCCGCAGTTGTCGATGACAAAAAGCCGGCGGGTCCGCGCCACCTGCGTGCTGCTCCGACGAGCGACAACGATCACTCAAAGGGCAAGAAAGGTAAAAAAGGTAAAGGCCGTCGCGACGAATTCGATAATGATCGCGGAGCTGGTCGCCGTAAGAAAAAGACGCTGAAGTTACCTGAAGATCAGCAGCGCCACGCCTTCCAGGCGCCGACCGAGAAGATCGTTTACGAGGTGTCTATCGGTGAAACCAGCAGTGCCGGTGAACTGGCGCAGCAGATGAAGGTGAAGGCTGCCGAAGTCATCAAGGAATTGATGAAAATGGGCATGATGGTCACCATCAACCAGCCACTGGACCAGGAAACGGCCCAGCTGATTGTTGAAGAGATGGGGCATAAGGTTAAGTTTGTTTCTGACGATGCTGTCGAAGAAGCGTTGGAAGAAACACTGGTTGCACAGACGGGTGATGGCACCTTGAAGCCGCGGGCGCCAGTGGTGACGGTAATGGGTCACGTCGATCACGGTAAAACCTCGCTGCTTGATTATATTCGCAAGGCTAAAGTTGCCAGTGGTGAGGCCGGCGGTATTACCCAGCATATAGGTGCCTACCACGTCGAAACCGGCCACGGCATGATTACTTTCCTGGATACCCCGGGTCACGCGGCGTTTACCGCCATGCGCGCGCGCGGTGCCAAGAGTACGGATATTGTTATTCTGGTGGTGGCTGCCGACGATGGTGTTATGCCGCAAACGGAAGAGGCAATTGCCCATGCCCGCGCCGCAGAAGTGCCGCTGGTAGTTGCGGTTAATAAAATGGATAAAGAGGGGGCCGACCCCGAGCGCGTTAAAAATGAGCTCTCTCAGAAAGAAGTGATTTCTGAAGAATGGGGCGGCGATACGCAGTTCTGTTATGTGTCAGCGCACAGTGGCGATGGTATTGATACCTTGCTCGACGCAATCTTGCTGCAGGCCGAGTTGCTTGAGCTGAAAGCGGCTGAAGACGTTCCTGCGCAAGGTATGGTTATTGAGTCGCGGCTTGACAAGGGTCGGGGTGCGGTTGCCTCTGTATTGGTTCAGCAGGGTACCCTCAAGCAGGGCGATATCGTGTTGGCTGGGCAGTGTTCTGGTCGTGTGCGCGCCATGCTGGATGAGAATGGCCAGCCAGTGAAAGAAGCTGGCCCTTCTATCCCGGTTGAAATTCTGGGTCTTGATGGCACGCCGGAAGCGGGCGATGGCTTTGTCGTTGTTGAAAATGACAAGCGCGCTCGTGAAGTGGCCGATTTCCGACAGGTGCGCGAGCGCGAGCAGCGTATCAAGCGTCAGCAGGCTGCGAAACTCGACCGCATGTTCGAAAGCATGGAAGCCGGTGACCGCAAGACGCTGAATGTGGTGCTCAAGGCCGATGTGCGCGGTTCGCTCGAGGCGATTCAGGCCTCATTGCTGGATCTCGGCAACGACGAGGTCAAAGTAAACATCGTCACCGGTGGTGTCGGTGGTATCACTGAGTCTGATGTGAACCTGGCGATGACCTCCGAGTCGGTGATGTTCGGCTTTAATGTGCGCGCCGATGGCAGTGCCCGCAAGCTTGCCGAAAGTGAAGGTGTGGATTTGCGTTACTACAGCGTGATCTACGATCTGATCGACGACGTGAAATCTGCGCTTAGCGGCATGCTCAGCCCGGAAATGCGCGAAGAGATTGTCGGTATTGCCGAAGTCCGCGATGTGTTCCGTTCGCCGAAGTTTGGCGATATCGCTGGCTGTATGGTGGTAGAGGGCACGGTGTATCGCAGCAAGCCAATTCGTGTACTGCGCGACGACGTGGTGATTTACGAAGGCGAGTTGGAATCCTTGCGCCGCTTTAAAGACGATGCCAGTGAAGTGAAAAATGGCATGGAGTGCGGTATCGGCGTGAAGAACTACAAAGATGTTCGTCCCGGCGATAAGATCGAAGTGTTTGAGGTGAAAGAAATTGCCCGCACACTGTAATTTGGCGCCGCAGCGAGGTTCGTGCCAATGAAGGAATTCAGTCGCACGGCCCGCATTGCCGATTTTCTCAAGCGCGAGCTGGGCACCTTGATCCAGCTTGAATTGCGCGATCCACGGATTGGCATGGTCAGCGTGACCGATGCCGAAGTGAGTCGCGACTTGAGCCACGCCAAAATTTACGTGACGGTGATGGGCAAGGACTCGGCGGAAGAGGCTGCAGAGGCACTGGCGGCCTTAAACAAGGCTGCGGGCTATTTGCGCAGCCATATCGCCAAAGTGAACAATGCCCGTACTACGCCACAGCTGCGGTTTTTCTACGATGCGTCTATCGATCGCGGTCAGCGCCTCAGTGCGTTGATCCAGCGGGCGGTGGATTCGGATCGCAGCCGTCAGGCAGACAATGACGACGAGGCCTGAGTTTGGGTCGTCGTCGCAAAGGCCGCGCAGTTAGCGGCATTCTCATTTTGGATAAGCCTCTCGAGCGCAGTTCAAATTCTGCCATGATTGTCGCGCGAGCGATTTACAAGGCGGCAAAAGCTGGGCATACGGGGGCTTTGGACCCTTTGGCCAGTGGTGTGTTGCCGATTTGTTTTGGCGAGGCCACCAAGTTTTCGCAATACCTCCTCGATGCCGATAAAGTCTATCGCTGTAGCGTGGTGTTCGGTGAGCGCCGCAGCACCGGTGATGCAGAGGGTGAGGTGATTGCAGAATGCGATACCAGTGCTTTGTGCGCGGCCGATATCGAGGCCGCCCTGCCGGCGTTTCGCGGAGATATCCTGCAGGTGCCGCCGATGCACTCGGCGCTAAAGCGGGACGGCAAGCCGCTGTATGAGCTGGCGCGCAGGGGGCTGGAGGTTGAGCGAGAGGCGCGGCCAGTAAGGATTTCGCGGTTTGACATGGAAAGCTTTGCGCCAGGCCCGCGCGCCGAGGCGAGCTTTTTGGTGCACTGCAGCAAGGGTACCTATATTCGTTCGCTGGCCGAGGACTTGGGGGCGGCTCTGGGTGTGGGGGCGTATGTGTCGGCGTTGCGGCGATTGCAGGCCGGGCCTTTTGTTGAATCGCAGGCGCTGAATTTTGATGATTTGCAGCCGTTGCGTGACCGTGAGGCCTTTGCGGAGTTGGATGCCTTGCTGCTGCCGGTGGATTCGGCGCTGGGGCACTTGCCGGCGGCTGAGTTAGGTGCTGCGGCGGCGGATTTTTTACGCCAGGGACAGCCGGTTTTTGTGCCGCGCCTGCCCAGCGGCGAGCGGTTCCGGCTGTATGGCCCGGGCGATACAGCCGCGGAATTTATCGGTGTTGGTGAATTGTTGGACGATGGTCGCCTTGCGCCTCGTCGTTTGCTGGCAAATATGTGATAATGCGCCGCTGGTTTGGCCTTGTGGCTCAAGCCGCGGTACCAGAAGAAGGCACAGCCTTCCGAACCTGTCTGTAGATATGCACGGTCAGGCTCGATTATTGATGCATATCAGAAGAGGAAAATGTTATGGCACTGTCTGCCGCTGAGAAAGCTGAAGTTGTAAAAGAGTACCAAACTGCCGAGGGCGATACCGGTTCACCGGAAGTCCAGGTTGCCCTGTTGACTGTTAATATCAACAAGCTGCAAGGCCACTTTGAAGGCCACAAAAAAGATCACCACTCACGTCGTGGTTTGATCCGCATGGTAAACCAGCGCCGTAAACTGCTGGACTACCTGAAACGCAAAGACCAAGATCGCTACAGCAAACTGATTAAAAGTTTGGGTCTGCGTCGCTAAAAAAAGAAAAAGTGGGGGGGCCTTAAAGGCCCCCTTATTACTTTATATAAACCCCATTTTGGGAGGAATTACTCGGTGAATCCCGTTACTAAAACATTTCAGTGGGGCGGCAAAACCGTCACGCTAGAAACCGGTCGCATAGCCCGTCAGGCTAGCGGTGCGGTATTGGTTACTATCGACCAAACCCAGGTGTTGTGTACTGCTGTGGCAGCAAAATCTGCCAAGCCTGGTCAAGATTTCTTTCCGCTGTCTGTGCACTATCAAGAGCGCACTTATGCGGTGGGTAAAATCCCTGGCGGTTTCTTCAAGCGCGAAGCGCGTCCCTCTGAAAAAGAGACGCTGACCTCTCGGCTGATTGACCGCCCCATTCGCCCATTGTTTCCCAAGGGCTTTCAGAATGAAGTGCAGGTCATCTGTACGGTGATGTCTGCCGACAAGGCGAATGATCCCGATATTGCTGCGCTGATTGGTACCTCGGCAGCGCTGGCGGTTTCCGGCGTGCCATTTGCCGGCCCGGTCGGTGCGGCGCGCGTGGGTTTCACTGCTGAAGATGGCTACATTCTGAACCCGAGTTTCGCCGAGCTGGAAACCAGCTTGCTCGATATGGTGGTTGCCGGTACTAAAGATGCCGTGCTGATGGTTGAGTCTGAAGCCCAGCAGCTGAGCGAAGACCAAATGTTGGGCGCGGTACTTTACGCTCACCAGGAAATGCAGGCGGTTATCCAAGTTATCCAAGAGTTGGCCGCTGAAGCGGGCAAGCCTGCTTGGGATTGGCAGCCCGAGCAAGAGAACACCGCTTTGTTGGGTGCTGTTGCCGAGGGTTACAAGGCCGGTCTGGGCGAGGCCTATCGCATTACCGACAAGATGCAGCGCTACGCCAAAGTGGGTGAGCTGCGCGAGCAGGCGGTTGCGGCATTGGCCACTGGCGACGATGCACAATACAGCGCCGAAGATGTTAAGGCGGTGTTTGCCAAGCTGGAGAAACAAATTGTTCGCCAGCGTATCTTGAATGGTGAGCCGCGTATCGATGGCCGCGATGGCCGCACCGTTCGTCCTATCGCCGTTGAAGTGGGCGTGTTGAATAAGTCGCACGGTTCAGCCTTGTTCACCCGCGGTGAAACCCAGGCGATTGGTGTTGCTACGCTCGGCACGACGCGCGATGCGCAGTTCATTGATGCATTGCAGGGTGAGTATAAAGACAACTTTATGCTGCACTATAACTTCCCTCCCTACTCGGTGGGCGAGTGCGGCCGTATGGGCAGCACCGGTCGTCGTGAGATTGGCCACGGCCGTCTGGCGCGTCGCAGCCTGGAAGCAGTGTTGCCCAGCCCCGAAGAGTTTCCCTACACGATTCGCGTGGTTTCAGAAATTACTGAATCCAATGGCTCCAGTTCAATGGCCTCTGTCTGTGTGGGCAGCTTGTCATTGATGGATGCCGGTGTGCCGCTGAAGGCGCCGGTTGCCGGTATCGCCATGGGCCTGGTAAAAGAAGGCGAACGCTTTGCCGTATTGACCGATATCCTCGGTGATGAAGACCACCTGGGTGATATGGACTTTAAAGTGGCCGGTACCGCCGATGGTGTGACTGCGCTGCAGATGGATATCAAGATCGAAGGTATCACTCAGAAGATTATGGAAGTGGCGCTGGAGCAAGCTCAGCAGGCGCGTCTGCACATCCTTGGTCAGATGAATCAGGTACTGTCGGCCTCGCGTGAGGATGTTTCTGACAATGCGCCAAGCATGCATGTCATGAAGGTCGATTCTGACAAGATTCGCGACATCATTGGCAAGGGCGGTGCGACGATTCGCGGCATTTGCGAAGAAACCCAAGCGCAGATCGACATTGAAGATGACGGCTCAGTACGCGTTTACGGCGCTGATGCGGCATCGCGTGACGCTGCGGTTGAGCGCATACTGGCCATTACCGCCGAGGCGGAAGTTGGCGAGACCTATGTCGGTACAGTTGCTCGCATTGTTGATTTCGGTGCGTTCGTCAATATCCTGCCCGGCAAAGATGGCCTGGTACATATTTCCCAGATCTCTGAAGAGCGCGTTGAAAATGTCAGCGACTACTTGAAAGAAGGTCAGGAAGTGAAGGTAAAAGTGCTGGATGTTGATCAGCGCGGCCGTATCAAGCTGTCAATGAAAGAAGTTGAAGCCGAGGAAGCGACTCCTGCAGAGGAGTAAACCGCTGCTAGCGGCTCGTTAAAACCCCGCCTCGCGGGGTTTTTTTATGCCTGAAGAAAATGCGGGTTACCGGCGTCGCGCCATTGTTGATGTCGGTGCTAGACAAGCGGCCGTGCTGTGATAGGCTCGGCCTGCAGGTAGATGGACTTTGCACAACACAACGAGGATAAGGCATGAATAAAGTATTGATGGCATCGGCATTTCTATTGGCTTCCAGCACCGCTATGGCAGTGGCGCCGGGTGGCTCGAACTGCGGTTGGGGAAATATGCTATTTGCTGGCCAATCCGGTCTGCCCTCTCATTTGGTTGCCTCGGTGACGAATGGCACTTCGGGCAATGCAACGTTTGGTATGACGTCGGGTACTAACGGTTGTTCGGCTGACGGTACATTGACCTACGGCGGTAAGTCGATGATCAATCTTGGTCAAATCATGGAGGAATTCTCCGAAGATGTTGCTCTAGGCGACGGTGAAGCACTGACCGCAGTGGCTGTTTCTATGGGCATTGCCGAGGAGGACCGCCAAGTGTTTAAGGCCGTTTTGCACGACAATTTTGATCAGCTGTTTCCCTCTGCTGAGGTGGATGCAGAGGCGCTGATGAACGCCATTGTTAACGTGATGCTGCGCGAAGAGAGATTGGCGAAGTACGTGTCTTAATTTAGTGGTGGGAAATTTTGTTAACGGCCCTGCGGGGCCGTTTTGCCGTTTTTGGGCGTTATATATGTTGAGCTTTTGTGTTGCCGTGGCGCTGCTATTTGTGCTTAGCAGCGCGCCTGCCCAGGCAGGGGATGACAGTAGCGCAGAGGCCGCACTGGCCGCTCAGCAACAGTGGCGAGCGCTACTGCACTTCCCCCGGGGCGGCGCTACCAGCTATATCGATGACCCGCAGTTTTTTATTGCCGAACGCGGCCACCGCGACCCTCTGGTCGAGTTGCGTGCCAGTGTAGAGCTGTTTACTGAGCGGCCCGCGATGCGTTGCCAGTATCCCGCCCGTGAACAGTGGATGGTACAGCGGGGTTTAATTGCCGACACACAGCAGCGCTGTGAGGCCTACCAGCAGTGGCGCGATAAACTCAATATTGAGTCGGTCGTATTGGTGTTGGCGTCGAGTTACCTGAATAGTCCCTCGTCGATGTACGGTCATACCTTTTTGCGCCTGGACCCTGCGGGTGAGCGCGCTGAGTCGGACTTTCTCTCCTATGCGCTGAACTTCGGCGCTAATATTCCGCCGGGCGAAAACGATCTGCTGTATGCCTACCGCGGGCTGTTTGGCGGCTACCCCGGTTTGTTCAGTATGCAGCCTTACTACCAGAAGATTCAGGAATACACACATTTGGAAAACCGCGATATGTGGGAGTACCGGCTGAATTTGAGCGCCGTCGAAATCGACCGGCTGCTGCGGCATGTCTGGGAGCTGCGGGATATTAATTTTGATTACTTCTTTTTTGACGAAAACTGCTCCTACCGTTTGCTGGAGTTGCTCGAGGTCGCGCGGCCAGGTGTTGATCTAACCAGCTCCTTTGCCTATGCGGCGATGCCGGTGGACACCGTGCGCGCGGTCGCGGAGGCGGCGATGGTCGACGGCATAAGCTACCGGCCGTCTAAGCGTTTGGAGTTGGATGCGCTAATGGCACAGCTGCCGGTCGAGCAGCATGATTTAGTGCGCCGGCTTGCCGAGGGCAAGTTACAGAGCCTCGATGCGCTCGATGTTGCCGACGAGCAGTCTGCGCAAATCTATCTGGCGGCCTACCGTTACCTTCGTTATCAGCAAAGCCGTCAGCAGCGCCGTGCCGATATCGCGGCTCGCAGTCTCACTCTGCTGCGCGGGGCTCAGCGTGGCGGTGCATCCCGCTTGCCGGCGGTGGACCGTCCCGGCCGGCCGGACGACGGTCATCGGACGTCGTTACTGGCCATAAGTCTGGGGCATCGTGAACTCGGTGGTGGGCATGCTGGGGGGAGTAAGGGGCTGGAATATGCTGACCTGAACTGGCGAATCAGTTACCACGATGCCATGGACCCGGTGCTGGGGTATCCGCTGGGCGCGAGCTTGGTAATGGGGGATGTGAAATTGCGCTGGCAGGACCGCGAGGGGCTGCGTTTGCAAGGCTTCGATTTGCTCAACATTCGCTCACTGTCGCCCCGCGGCGCTTTGTTTTCGCCGCTTAGCTGGCAGGTTCAGTTGGGGCTCGAGCGCCTTGACGATGCGCCTAGCCAACCGCTGGTTGCCCAGCTCAGTGCCGCAGCGGGTCCGAGCTGGTCACTGCTGGGCGGCATCGGCTATGTGATGCCAGCACTGCGTTCGGAGTACAATCCGGATTTTCGCCAGGATTGGCGTGTGGCGCCGGGCCTGCGCTCTGGGCTGCTGTGGCAGGGTGAGCGGCTGGCGTTGGAGACCTCGGCCGAGCTGTTGGACTTTTCGGGTGCCGGCCAGCGCAAGCAATATCGGCTGGCGGCGAATTATCAGTGGTCGACAGATAGGGGGATGCGTTTGGCTATTGATCATCGCGACCAACCTTGGGGACGGTCCACGGGCGTGGAGCTGGCATGGCGGCACTATTTTTAAATCGTTGCAGCGCCTTACTGTTGGTGCTGTTGTTGACCGGTTGTGAGGCGCTGCTGTTCTACCCCCAGCGGCAGTTACTGCGCGATCCGGCAGCGGTGGGGCTGGCCTATCGCGAGGTCAGTATTCCGGTCGCCGACAGCGCCCTGCATGGCTGGTGGCTGCCGGCCCAGGAGCCGCGCGCGACCCTGCTGTTTGCCCACGGTAATGCCGAAAATATCAGCACCCATCTCGCCAGCGTTTACTGGTTGCCGTCGGAGGGTATCAATGTGTTGTTGGTAGACTACCGGGGCTATGGTCGCTCCCCGGGGCGGCCGTCGCTGGACAATGCCGTGGCGGACTTGCAAGCCAGTTGGCACTGGTTGTTGGCGCAGGGCGACGCAGCTCCACTGCCTTTGCTTGGCTTTGGGCAGAGTCTGGGGGCGAGCCTGATGGGCGTAGCCGTTGCCCGTGAGCGCGAGGCGCTGGCCGGGCGGCTTAAGGGCCTAGTTCTCGATGCCGGTTTTGCCGATTACGCCAGTATTGCTCGCGAGCAAGCAGCTAAAGCGCCGTTGACCTGGTTGCTGCAGTTGCCCGTAGCGTGGGCGATGCCCAAGGGCTACGATTTGATTGACGCTCTGCCGCAGTTGCCCCGGGCGCCGCTGCTAATTGTGCACGGGCGCCAGGATACGGTAGTCGGTGTGCAGCACGCCCAGCGGCTGTTTGAGCGCGCCGCGCAACCCAAGCAATTGTATCTTTACGACGGTGGTCATATCGGCAGTTTTCACGACCGGCTAAGCCGCCAGAGACTGCTGGACTTTATTGCGGACAGCCTTGCAGATTAATGCTGGTGCCCGCCTTCACCGTGGGCGTGGCCGTGCTCGATTTCCTCGGCAGTCGCCGCGCGGACAGAGTCAATCGCAATTCGGAAGCTCAGGGTTTGGCCTGCCAGTGGGTGGTTGGTGTCAACGTCGACGGAAAATTTCCCCACTTTGATGACGGTGGCGCTGTGGCTGCCCTTGTCGGTGTTGAAGCGCACGAGTTGGCCAACTTTGAGCTTGCCCTCGTGTTTGAGATATTTGGCGGGAATCCGCTGTTGCTGGCCCTCTTTTACCATGCCATAGGCCTGTTCGGGAGGCAGGGTGATTTCAAATTCATCGCCAGCGGCGCGGCCGGCTAGGGCTTTTTCCAAGCCGGGAATGATGTTGTTGGCGCCGTGCAGGTAAAGTGTGGCGGTTTCGCCAAAATTACTTTCCAAGGTGTTGCCGGCGCTGTCGCGCAGCTCGTAGTGGAATGCCACTACACTATTGTTGTCGATCTCCATGATTCCCCCTGCGATAATAGGCTGACTGCGGATGTGTTTTCCGGTGCGTATAGTAAGCTCCCGTCGTGGGTGGCGGTAGTGAAAATTGGGGGTGAGCATGGGGGATGTGGTTAAATTTGCGCCGCGCAAGCCGCCGTTGAAGAGCAGCCTGTGCCGAGAGGGGCATCACAAGTGGAAGGTGGAGAAAAACAGCCAGTTTGATGTGAAGCAGGGGCGTTTAGTGAGTGTGTATAAATGTCAGCGTTGTGGGCGTCGCAAAACCACCGCGCACTAGAGTTTAGTGCGCCATGCCTTCGTCTATCTCTGCGCTGATGAGTGCCAGCCAGTTTTGGGCTTCATCGTGGCCTTCCACGGCTTTAACGACGCAGGCAATGCCGAGCAGGTGTTCCATCAGCAATTTACGCATAGGAACATTGTTCTCGTTTGCCTGTTCCTGTAGAAACAAAAACGCCTGTGCGCTAATGTCGTCGATCTGCATCTGCTGAGTACTTTCCCGATACTCGGACAGCGTGACTACTTTTGGCATGGCCATGTCGTAACCCTCTCTTGATGTGGGAAAAGTATAGGATGACCTCGCAGCCAAAACGCTTCGTAATTACACGTATGGGCCGATCTGCGGAAATATTGGAAACCTGAGGAACTAGCCGAGTCTATGTCTGAGAATATTGTGATCAGCACCGATGGCGTTGAACAGATCCCATTGAAAACCTACACCGAGAAGGCCTATTTGGATTATTCCATGTACGTCATTCTCGATCGTGCACTGCCCAATATTGCCGATGGCTTGAAGCCGGTGCAGCGCCGTATTGTCTATGCGATGAGCGAGCTGGGCTTGAAGGCTAGCGCCAAGTACAAGAAGTCGGCGCGTACTGTTGGTGATGTTATCGGTAAGTTTCACCCGCATGGTGACAGCGCGGTGTACGAGGCGATGGTGTTGATGTCTCAGGACTTTTCGTATCGCTACCCGTTGATTGACGGTCAGGGAAACTGGGGGTCGCCGGATGACCCCAAGTCCTTCGCTGCTATGCGTTACACCGAGTCCAAACTCACGCGCTACGCGGAGGTGATGCTGAGTGAGTTGGCTCAGGGCACAGTCGATTGGATACCTAATTTTGATGGCGCGCGGGATGAGCCGGCGATGTTGCCGGCAAGGGTGCCCAATATTTTACTCAACGGCACTACGGGTATTGCCGTGGGTATGGCCACCGATATCCCGCCGCACAATTTGCGCGAGGTAGTCAGTGCCTGTATTCATTTGCTGGACGCGCCCAAGGCGTCGGTGGCTGAGCTTTGCGAGCATGTCAAAGGGCCGGATTTCCCTACCGACGCCGAGCTGATCACCTCTCCAGAGGATATCCGTAAGATCTATGAGAGCGGTCGCGGGTCGCTGCGGATGCGCGCTGTGTGGCAGGAGGAGCAGGACGACATTGTGATCACCGCGTTGCCACATCAAACCTCGGGGTCGAAAGTGCTGGAGCAAATTGCCCAGCAGATGCAGGCGAAAAAGTTGCCGATGGTTGTCGACCTGCGCGATGAGTCCGACCACGAAAATCCAACTCGCCTGGTGATTGTCCCGCGTTCAAATCGCGTCGACACCGAGGCGCTGATGAATCACCTGTTTGCCTCTACAGACCTTGAGCGCAGTTATCGCGTCAATATGAATATGATCGGCATAGACGGTCGCCCGCAAGTTAAAAGTCTCGATCGGATTCTTGGTGAGTGGCTGGAGTTTCGCACCAATACTGTGCGTCGCCGTTTGGAATTCCGTTTAGACAAGGTGCTTAAGCGGCTGCATATTCTCGATGGCTTGCTGGTTGCCTTCCTGAATATCGACGAAGTTATTGCCATTATTCGCGAAGAAGACAAGCCCAAGCCGGTGTTGATGGCGCGCTTTGGGCTGAGCGATACCCAGGCCGAAGCCATCCTCGAGTTGAAGCTGCGCCACCTGGCCAAGTTAGAAGAGATGAAGATCCGCGGTGAACAGCAAGAGTTGGCCGCCGAGCGCGACCAGCTGGAACTTACGCTGGGGTCGACTCGCCGGATGAAAACGCTGGTGCGCAAGGAGTTACTGGCTGCCGCCGAGGAGTATGGCGACGACCGCCGCTCGCCCCTAGTACAGCGCGGCGAGGCTCGAGCATTTGCGGAGGAAGATATTGTGTCCGCCGAGCCGGTGACGGTGGTGTTGTCGGAGATGGGGTGGATTCGCGCCGCCAAAGGCCACGATATTGAGCCGACGGCGCTCAGTTACAAATCCGGTGACCGCTTCAAGCTGGCGGCGCGCGGCCGCAGCAATCAGTCGGTATTGATTTTAGATAGCACGGGCCGCAGTTACAGCGTGGCCGCCCATAACTTGCCGTCGGCCAGAGGCCAGGGTGAACCGCTGACCGGCCGGATTAATCCGCCTTCAGGGGTGGGCTTCTCCGGCATGATGATGGGGAGCGATGACCGTCATTATTTGCTGGCCTCCGATGCGGGCTATGGGTTTATTGCCAAGCTGGGGGATTTGCACAGTAAAAACAAGGCCGGTAAGGCCACCCTGACGCTACCCAAAGGCGGTCGAGTGATGGCGCCGGTCGCGGTGGCCTCGTTGCAGGACCACTACGTGGTGGTGATTAGTAGCGAGGGGCGCATGTTGCTGTTCCCGGTGAGCGACTTGCCGGTGATGGCGCGGGGTAAGGGCAACAAGTTAATGGGTATCCCCGGTGCCCGGGTTGCCAGCCGTGACGAGTATTTGGTGGCGATGGTGGTTATGGGGGCGGCTGACAGTATTAAGGTATTGTCGGGCAAGCGTCACCTGTCATTGAAACTTGCCGAGTTGGAGCACTATCTCGGCGAGCGCGGCCGCCGTGGCCACAAATTGCCGCGCGGCTTCCAAAAAGTGGATGGTGTGGAGCTGATTGCGGCTGGCTAGGTGTCCACGCTGTCACCGGGGCGGCGTTGCAGCTGTTCCAGGGCGAGGTTTTTCAGTTGCACGTGTTGGCGCTCTAGCAACTCGTTGTAAGGCGATTTTAGGCTGCCCACGCGATTGCTCCGGCAGCTGACCCAGGCGTCTAGTCGAGGGTGGTTGCTGCAGTTGTTGTCCAGCCAAATGCCGTCGCCGTCTGCAGTGGCGCAGTGTAGGCGATCGATGGCGATACACTCGGCAGCTTGGCAGTGCCAGTCATTGCCTTCGCTGCATACCCTGGCTATTCCCGGTCGAATCTTTAGGCTGCGATCCAGTTTTTGTAGCAGCTCTGCGGCACACAGTGCGCGGAACAGCGGTGGGTCGCAGTCATCGAGGTCAAAAAACCTAAGGGTGACGCCGTTGTGGCGCAGCAGCAGTAGTTCGGCGTGATACAGTCTGGCGATGGCTTCACTGCGCGCGAAGGCCGTTTGCAGTTGCTGCTCAAAGCGCTCGGCGGTCATTTTTTCCTGTAGGTCGTCATAGGCCTGCCAGTGGCAGTGCAACACATAGTAGTCGCAATACCGTTTGTCGCCGGCCTGCATGAGGCGGATCTTGGGGTTGTGTATCTCGGTGAGGAGTTCGCCGAGGGCGTCGCGGCCCAGATAATCGCTGTGGTCATCCAGCAGTGGTTGTGCCAGTCGCGCACGGGCGCGCTCAAGCTGGCGCTCGATGCCGCGCATCGGTACGGCGAGCATGGCGTAGCTCAGGCAGCAAAGAATAGCCGTGAGCAGCAAGAGGGTTTTACCCAGGTCGCGTATTTCATTGCCGATAATTTCGCTGCCCAGCGCCAGTTTAACCTGTCCCAGGCGGCCATCGGCGGCGACGCCGGCGCGGTAGTTCAGCTGTTGTTCCTGCCATACTCCGGCCTCGGCAACGGCTTCTCCGCGGGCGTTTTCGATACTGCCGTAGACGATAAGTGGACTGTCGATATAATCCTGCAATATCGCCTGCAGGCTGACGCGGTCGTTGCGCAGCAGCGCTTGTTGGCTCTGCGAGGCCAGTTGCTTGGTCCATTGCTGGCCGATCAGCTGAGTGGTTTCAAGCAGGATTTGTTTACTGGCGGTCATGCTCGTGACGAGCAGCGTGAGGCCGGCTACACCGCAGATCAGCGCGGCGATCAGGCCGCTTTTGGCGGAGAGTGGCAGGCGTAATAGCTGTTTCAGCATTGTGCTGGTCCATAGCCGAGTGGTTGGGGCTGGGGCGAGTATAACAAGCCTGCTGGCACCATGGCATGTTGCTGAAGATATGTATGGCGGCGATTGAGGCAAATGGCGATAAAGTGGGTGCGGCGCTTGGGCGCGCGGAGCTGTACCGCTACAATAGCGCCAAACCAAGGGGGCAGTGTGAACGAAGTCATAATGATTAATATCGCCGGCGATGATCGTCCGGGGGTAACCAGCTCGATTACCGGTATTCTCGCTGACCATGATGTGGCGGTATTGGATATCGGCCAGGCGGTGATCCACGACACCTTGTCGCTGGGCTTGCTGGTGTCGTTGCCGGCCGGTACCGAAGCGGCCAGCATATTGAAAGATATTTTGTTTCGCTGTCACGAGATGGCCCTGCAGGTGCGCTTTTTGCCGGTCGCTGCCGACAGCTATCAACAGTGGGTTGCCGGCCAGGGGAAGCAGCGCCATATCGTGACCTTGCTGGCGCGCAAGATCAGTGCTCGTCACATTGCCCATGTTACCGAGATCGTGTCGCGCTACGGCCTGAATATCGACCGTATCGACCGCCTGTCTGGGCGGGTGCCGCTGGAGGGAGTCGATGAGCAGTCCAAGGCTTCGGTGGAGTTGTCGGTGCGCGGAAATTTGGCCGATGCCTCGGATTTTCGTCGCGAGCTGTTACAGCTTGCCAGCGAGATGGACATTGATATTGCCTATCAGGAAGACAGCATGTTTCGGCGAACCCGTCGCTTGGTGGCCTTTGATATGGACTCGACCTTGATCGAGGCGGAGGTGATCGACGAGCTGGCGCGGGCGGCTGGCGTCGGCGAACAGGTGGCGGAGATTACCGAGCGGGCAATGCGCGGTGAAATCGATTTTAAAGAGAGTTTCGCCGCGCGGGTTGCCCTGTTGAAAGGGCTGGATGAGTCGGTGCTAGAGGGTATTGCCGACAGCTTGCCGATCACCGAAGGTGCCGAACGGCTAGTGTCTACCCTAAAGCAGCTGGGATACAAAACCGCCATTTTGTCGGGTGGCTTTACCTACTTTGGTCACTACTTACAGCGGCGCTTGGGTATCGACTATGTCTACGCCAATGAGCTGGCCATTGAAAACGACCGGGTGACCGGTGAGGTCAGCGGGGTGGTAGTCGATGGACAGCGCAAGGCGGAACTGCTGCGTGAAATTGCCCGCAGCGAAGGTATTGATATGGAGCAGGTGATCGCCGTCGGCGATGGCGCAAACGACTTGCCCATGTTGAGCATCGCCGGGTTGGGCATCGCGTTTCGCGCCAAGCCAATTGTCAGAGAAAACGCCAAGCAGTCGATTTCTACTCTGGGCCTGGACGGTATTCTCTATTTGCTGGGTATTAGTGATCGCCTGAGCAGCGCATCGACTCAGCCAAAGGCGGCGAATTCGTAAGACATATCCGGTACGGGGTCTTGCACATAGCTGCCTTGAATAAAGTCTGGCCCCAGTTGCCACAGTACCGCCAGGCTGGCGGCACTGCTGACATTTGGGATCAATACACGGCTGTTTAGACGCCGACCGCCGGCAATGATTTCGCGGATTTCATCCGCACTGAGGCTGTCGGTTTTGCGCACGCCGGGCTTGATAAGTGCCGGTTTGATGTGTTCCAGGAACTTGTTGCCGCCCTGGTTGCGGCCAAAATTGCGCACTGCCAAACCAACGCCCAGCGAGGCCAGTTGCCGGCAGCAGTCCAGTGCGGGCTTGAGCGAGTTGGAGATGCTTTCTTCGCTAAATTGCAGGGTGAGGGCGGCGCCTGGCAGGCCCGCGGCCTTCATGGCCACGCTGAGCCAGGAGCAAAATTCCGGGTCGTGAAAGACATTGCCGCTCAGGTTGATAGTGAGCTTGGTATTGTCGCCAGTGGCGCGTTTTTTGGCGAGTTGCTTGGTGGTTTCGACAATAATCCAGCGGTCTAGTTTGTTATTCTGAGGTTCTTTCTCGATAACCCTGAGCATTTCACCGGCAGTGACTTCACCCTCAGACCAGTCGCGGATGTCTAGATAGGACTCGTAGTAATCGCCCTCGGCATCGCTGAGGTTGATAATGGGCTGGAACAGTAATTGTAACCGTTGGTCGGCAAAGGCCTCGTCAATCAGGGTGTTGATTTCGGCGCTGCTCTGCAGTTGCTGGCGATCCCGGTGATAGATCTGGGCTTGGTTGCCGCCGCTTTCGGAGATTTTTTGCAGGGTTTCAAAGCAGCTGTCCAGCAGCACCGGCGCGTGGGGCGGGGTGAGGTGGTTGATTGGCATAATGGCGGCACTGAAGCTGCATTGCCGCGATTGTTTGCGGACTTCGATAATCTCTGTCTCGATACTTTTGAGTAATTCCTGGCTGATTTCCAAAGCCCGCTGACTGGGGACGTGGTGGGCGATGGCGGCGAACAGGTCGTCGCCGATGCGCCCGTAGTACTGCGCCGGCAGCAGAGTTTGCAGGCGCTCACTCAGTCGCTGAATGAGCTGCTCGCAGCCCTGTAGGTTGAGCTCTTGGCGATGCTCGTCGTAGCCGTCCAGCTGCAATAGCACTAAGGAGCTGTTGCTGTTGCGCTGCGAATCAACAAAATCTTGCAGCAACCTAAGGAAGTGTTTGTGGTTGTTCAGCCCTGTTGTCGGGTCGAGCAGGGCGCTGCTGGCCTCGGCGCCAGATTCGTGTAAGGTCAGCTGGATGCAGGCCTCACCATCATAGGTGGCGCTGTTGCAACTAATCGGGATCTTTAGTTCGCTGTGGTCGGCGCACAGAAAGCTGACTTCCAGTTGGCTGACTTCTGAGCCGCTGACCTGCTTTTTCAAGGCGTTTTTAAAGCGTTCCTGATCCTTGTTGCAGATTAAATCGACAATGGGGAAACCGTCCAGTTCCTCGTAACCCATGCGCTCGCAAAATAGCTCATTGGCGTCGATGATCATGCCGTCGGTGATATAGCTTATTGCTTCTTGGTGGGAGCTGAGCAGCAGGGCATTGCGCTGCTGTTCTTCTTGCAGGGCTGCACGGGTGGCGGCGAGTTCACGACGGCTAAAGAGGGCTTGCAGTTCTCGCTGGGCGATGAGGAATAGCCGTGCGCGGTTGTGCGGGCTGAGCACCAGGCTGACCGATTCGTCCGGGAGTGGAATGTCGTCGTCATCGTTAAGATAAATAACGGGCAGGTCGAGATTGCCATGGCGCAGTATTTTACCGCACTGCTCAATGGGGAGTGGCGAGCGCAGGCCGTTGAAAAAAATGAGATCCCAGCTGCCGTCATCGAGCAGTTTCTGCAGGGCCGGGCCGTCACCAACCACTTGGCTGTGAGCGACTTTGCCGGCACGCCTGAAGGTGCTGATAATGTCCTCGACGTCGTCGTCTGACAGGCCGATGAACAGCAGTTTGGTTGCGGAATTGCGGGTCATATTGCCTCAGAAGCATCGCCGTCGCAGCGTGGCGTATTTCTTTACAGGATATCCCATAGTTTGTTGAAGTCGCTGTCGCCTTCGTCACGCTCTGCGATAACTTGTTCGGTGGGGATTTTTTGTTGGCGTCGCAGATCTTGATAGCTGAACAGCTTGTAGGAATTTGAGCTGTCCCGGATTTCGTCGAGTTTTATTCTCATGACATGACCAGGGCGAACCAGCTCGACAGTTTGACCGGGTGTCAGGCTGGCGACACTGGCGAGCATCACTAGCGGGCCGCTGTCTTTGTCGCCGCCGGGTAGCAGCAGGGCGCGCTGGAATTCATCCACGGCGAGACCTGATTGCACCAGGCGGGCGCTGTAGGCTGTAGCGGCGCTGGCGATGACTTCTACGCCCATTTGATGGCTGTCGTCGCTGCGCATCCAGCGCACTACGGCGATGCGCCAGCTTTCGTAATCGCTGGTTTTTACGCCGATGACTTCGCCGGTGCGGATTCTTGAGGCGACGGTATCTGGCCACTCAATGCGATAGCCGGCGCTGCTGCTGTCCATCAAGCGGGCGCGCAGATACTGGTATTGAGTGTCGACTTTGCTGGTGCCGTTTTGATCTGCGGGCAGGCTGTAGTCGATGTTTTCGACGTCGTTGTTTTCGCCGCGATGAGTGCCCCACTGGGTGTCGCGTTCGGACTTGCGATCGTAATCGCGGCCGTCGCGACTTTTGCCTTGGGCCCAGACATCGCTTTTAGGCTTGTTGTCGGCGGCACTGTAGGGATCGGGGCGCGACGCTGCGTCATCGCCCTCGATTTGGAATTGTTCAAACTCGGCCTGGTTGGCCGCGTAGTAGTGGGTCGGGTTCATGCCCACGGTAATCAGGGCGGCCTCATTGCAGGGCACGCGCTCGGCAGCGCGGGCGGTGGCGGCACTCCAGGCCATACTGAGTTGGCCGAGAATCGCTTCGGGAACTCTGAATTCGGTGCTGAGTTTGCTGTCTGGAATCAGGTTGAGCAAGCTTGCGCTGCCGCCCTGCAGGGCTTTGGTGTCGATGCCCAGCCAGCCCGGCGCCGGCGCTTTAGAGGCCAGTTCGCGGTAGAGCGGCGGCGCGTCTTGATCTGGGTCGAGGAGAAATACGCAGCTCTCCAGGCCCTTGTGGCGAAGCTCCATTTCCTCGGTCCAGTAGCGCAGCCCGAGGAAGACCTGGTCGATATAGCGCTGGGGTAACTGGTAACAGCGACTGCAGGCCAGAATTAACGGCCGCAGATAGGCCTGTTGCAGGGTGCAGCTGCCTTGCTGGCGGTCACTTACCCGCAGTCGGCTCAATTTTTGCGTCTGCACACTGTGGTAAATATGGTGCAGGTTGCGCCAAAAGCGGCGCGGCGGTGTCCGGTAGAGCTGGTAACTGCGCAGTAGCATGCAGCTGTATTCGGTGAGCGCACGGTGCAGGCAGGTGGCCAGCGCGTCTTTGGGTTTGAGCAGTCGCGACTCCACCTCCAGGTTTACAAAGGCCTGGCAGTAACCAAGGGCGAGCAGGGTGTTGAGGGTGTCTGTCAGCTGGACGATTTTTTCTGCTTTTTCGGGTAGTACGATCGGCTTGTTGAGGTAGTGCTGAGAAAGCCCTTTTGTGATGTAGTGCACATGGGGGCGGATCTTCTCGAGGATGTCGAGGCGGTCGCGGCCTTTGCAGCGCACATGGCTGAGTTCGTTCAACGCTTGGTAGAGGCTGCGGGTAGTTTCACCTAGGTTGGCAAGCGGCAGTGTCTCCAGCCACTTGCCGACGGCCGCGGCACTCAGGGGAAATAAGCTGTGTTGGTGCCGGTTAATTTCCGGCAGCGGTACCAGCAGGCTCGGTGTGCTGTTCATGGTATCCCGTTTTTAAATCGCTATACATCACTGGTGTGATGGCTAATAACTGTATGTTTTTACGCGTTTATTTAATATAGCGCAAGAGGCGTTTTGCTGTCGCGCCCGGGTTCTTCACGCACTAGCCGCGGCACTAAATACCCCGGCAGCGTGGCCAGCAGTTGGCGGACAAGTTGCTGTGCCCGCGTGTCGTCGACGTGGAAGTGCCCCGCGCCGGTGACTCTGTCCAGTACGTGCAAATAGTAGGGTAGCACGCCGCAGGCAAATAGTCGGTGGCTCAGTGCAGCCAGGGTGTTTGCATCATCGTTGATGTCGCGCAGCAGTACACTCTGGTTGAGCAGGGTAAATCCCGCGTTTTTTAAGTTTAGCAGTGCCTGGCTACTCTGTGTGTCCAGCTCGTTTGGGTGGTTGGCGTGCACGACGACCACGGTGCTCAGTTGCTTGCGCTGCAGGCTGTCGACCAGTGTTGGCGTAATGCGCGCTGGCAACACGACGGGCATACGGGTGTGTAAGCGCAGGGTGCGCAGCTGGGGGAGTTCGACCAGGCGGTCGACCAGGCGGCTGAGGTAATCATCGGGGAGTGACAGGGGGTCGCCACCACTGAGGATGACCTCGTGAATCTCGGGGTGGGCGGCGATATAGTCCAGCGCGGCTTGCCAGTCCGGTTGCTCCGGCCGGTTGTCGTTGTAGGGAAAGGCGCGGCGAAAGCAATAGCGGCAGTGTACGGCGCAGGCCGGCGTGGTGATCAGCAGCAGGCGGCCGTGATACTTGTGGATAAGGCCTGGCTGGGGGTTGGCAGCCGCCTCTGCCAGTGGGTCATCGCTATATCCCGGTTGGCGTTGCATTTCTTGCGCCTGTGGCAAAATTTGCAGCAGTAGCGGGTCGCGCCAGTCGCCGGGGCGCATTTTGGCGACGAAGGCCTCGGTGACCCGCAGTGGAAAGCTTTGTAGGGCATCGCGAATGTCGGGCTGCTCGTCGGGATCTAGGGCTAGACGCTGCCAGAGCTGTTCGGGTTTGCGGATCATTTCCCGGTATTGCTGTTGCCAATCGGTAGTCTGCCAATGTGTTGCATTAAGAGGTATCATGTCGCCCTTTTAAATTACGCCAAAAACCCAGTCGCTGAGGATAATCATGGCCAGCTATTCTACCAATGAATTCCGCTCCGGATTGAAAGTGATGCTCGACGGCGAGCCCTGTTCAATTCTTGATAATGAATTTGTCAAACCCGGCAAGGGCCAGGCCTTTAACCGAGTGAAACTGCGTAACCTCAATTCTGGTCGTGTGTGGGAACGTACCTTCAAATCGGGTGAGTCGCTCGAAGGTGCTGACGTGATGGATCATGAGATGGAGTATCTCTACAGTGATGGCGAATTTTATCACTTTATGGATCCCAGTAATTACGAGCAGGTGCAGGCCGATGAGAAGGCCGTGGGTGATGCGGTGCAGTGGCTCAAGGAGCAGGACCTGTTTACCGTCACACTCTACAACGGTGCCCCGCTGTCGGTGACGCCGCCAAATTTCGTTGAGCTGGAAATCGTTGAGACGGACCCTGGCCTGAAAGGCGATACTGCCCAGGGCGGTACGAAACCGGCGCGCTTGAGCACTGGCGCGGTGGTAAAAGTGCCGCTGTTTATCACCGAGGGCGAAGTGATTCGCGTCGATACTCGCAGTGGTGAGTACGTTAGCCGAGTGAAAAGCTGAGTTGAGCAACTGGCGCCCTACTGCGTCGCTGGCGGCCCTGGGGCGTCGCGCTGAGTTGTTTGCGGCAATACGCCGCTGGTTTGCCGAGCGCGGGGTGATGGAGGTGGAGACGCCGCTATTGGCCAGTGCGCCGGTGACCGACCCTAATATCGATGCCATTGCCACGGTGAACCCACTGGTCGGCGATCACCCCTGCTATTTGCAAACTTCCCCTGAATTTGCCATGAAGCGCCTGTTGGCGGCGGGCAGCGGTCCTATCTATCAGATCTGCAAGGCCTTTCGGCGCAGCGAGCGCGGTGCTCGCCACAACCCCGAATTCACCATGCTGGAATGGTATCGGCCGGGTATGGCGCTGGAAGTATTGATGGACGAGGTCGCGGCGGTCATCCAGCTCGCCCTTGGCGACCGGCCGGTGCGGCGCTTGAGTTACCGCCAGGCGTTTTTGAACGCTGCGCAGCTCGATCCATTTACCGCCACTGTTGCGCAGTTGCGCGACTGCGCAGCGCGTCAGCTGGAGCTCAGTTTTGACAGCGATGACCGCGACACCTGGTTGCAGTTGCTGATGTCCACGGTAGTAGAGCCATCGCTAGATGCTCACGAAATTACCCTGGTGGACGATTTTCCAGCGACTCAGGCGGCGCTGGCAAAAACCGCTACCGATGTTCAGGGTCGGCTTGTGGCGCGTCGCTTTGAGGCTTTCTGTGGCGGCATGGAGTTGGCTAATGGCTACGACGAATTGTGCGATGCCAGCGAGTTGCTGCGCCGTATGCGCCGCGACCACCAGCAGCGTCGGGCGGCGGGGCAGGAGCTGCCCCCCATTGACCGCCATTTGCTGGCAGCTATGCAGGCCGGCTTGCCGGAGTGCAGCGGCGTGGCGATGGGGCTGGACCGCTTGCTGATGTTGAGCAGTCGCTGCAGCCGGATCGACGAGGTGCTTGCCTTCCCCCTGGAGCGAGCCTGAGTTAACGCCGGCGCGCCAGCGTTTCACCGAGGCGGGTAGGGGTTTGTGCCTCGAACTGCTCCAGCCAGTCAATTTGCTCCTTGCCGAACAGTAAAATCACGGTTGAACCCAGTTTGAAGCGACCCATTTCTGCGCCTTTTTCCAGTGTCGGCGCCGGCTGTTGCTGCTGGTAGTTGTGGGTGGTGATGCGTCGCGGCGGTGGCGCAATCTGCCCCGACCATACGGTTTCGATACCGGCGACAATCATCGCGCCCACCAAGATCATCGCCATAGGGCCCGCCTCGGTATCGAATACGCACACGGCGCGCTCGTTGCGGGCAAACAGGCTGTGTACATTTTCAGCGGTTGTGGTGTTTACCGAGAATAGCTTGCCCGGTACGTAGGTCATGCTGCGCAGGGTGCCGGTAATCGGCATATGCACCCGGTGGTAGTCGCGGGGCGATAGGTAAATAGTTGCAAAGTTGCCGTCGCGAAACTCTTCGGTCAGTGCTTCATCGCCGCCGAGCAGGGCCGCAAGACTGTAGTCCTGTCCTTTCGCCTGAAATATCCGGCCGTCGTGAATACGGCCAAGTTGGCTGATCGCGCCGTCTGCCGGGCAGGCGATGTGCTGGGGCTGGTCGCTGATTGGCCGGGCACCGTCGCGCAAGGCGCGGGTAAAGAAGGCGTTGAAATTGGCGTAGTCTTCCGGGTCGCTGGCCACCGCCTCACTCATGTCTACTTGATAGTGACTGATAAAGCGGCGGATCAATAGGTTCTTTAACCAGGGCGTCCGGCACTCGGCCAGGCGACCCACCAGTCGTGAGAGCAGCTGCTGTGGCAGCAGGTGTTGCAGAATGATAAAAGCAGTGTCCACGTTTAATTCTCTACATCGATTCGCCGGTAAGCGCCGGCGTGCGCATTAAGGTTGGTCGCCCGTGGCGATGGGCGTGTCGTCGTGATTGCCCCATTCGCCCCACGAGCCGTCATAACCTTTGATATGGGGAAAGCCCAGGATCTTCATCAACAGATAGCTGAGTCCCGAGCGGTGATGGGTTTGGCAGTGGGTGATCACCATATGGTCGGGAGTAATGCCCAGCTCGGTGAGGCGGTCGCGCAGTTGTTGCAGATCTTTGAGGCGGTAGTCGCGGTCCTTGTCGATCAGCTCCAGCCAGTCCAGATTGACTGCGCCGGGGATGTGGCCGCCGCGGGCTGCAAGCACTTTTTCACCGCGGTATTCCTCGGGGCTTCGCGCATCCCAGATGGCGAGTTGGCTGTTGCCGAGAAGGTGAACAAAGCCATCCATTTCTGCAATGGGACTGCTGTCGATATGGATATCAATCTCACTTGGCTGCGTCGTTTGTTCGCCGCTGTCGGTGGCATGGCCGCCCGCAAGCCAGGCGTGCAAGCCGCCGTTGAGGTATGAGTAGTTGTGGTGGCCAATGGCATCCAGTGTCCAGATCAGCCGCCCCGCCCAGCCGCCACCCTCATCGTCATAGACAACGACGTGGCTGTTTTCCTGTAGACCGACGCGCGAGAATACTTCGCGCAATTTTTCACTGCGCGGAATTTTCCCTACAGCGGGTTTTTCGCCGCGCTGCAGTTCCGCGGGCGAGATGTGCAGGGCGCCGGGAATGTGGTGGCGCAGGTAATTGTCGCGGCTGCTGGTGTCGAGTATCAGTAGGTTGGCTTGGCCCAGGGCTTTTTCCAGCTCTTCGGCTTCGATCAATAGTGCTAATTCACTCATGGTGTTGCCCCCATTTTTGGCAAATTGTATCAGTTTGTCGCGGGTTTGGGCGATGCTGCGGCGAACCTGTCGCCATGGATTAATTGTCGTTGATACTGTCGATGATTTGCCGGTAACTGGCGAAACGGTTGGCGCTAATGTCGCCGTTTTCGACGGCTGTTAGCAGTGCGCAGCCCGGTTCTTGCTGGTGTTTGCAGTCGCGAAACCGGCAGTAGCCGATAAAGGGGCGAAATTCACGAAAGCCCTGCAGTACCTGTTCGGGCGCCAGGTTCCACAGTGCAAACTCGCGGATGCCCGGGGAGTCGATCAGGCTGCCGCCGCCGGGAAAGTGGTAGAGGCGGGCGGTGGTGGTGGTGTGGCGGCCCTTGGCGGTGGCCTCGGACAGGGCGCCGACGCGACTGTCGGTGCCCGGCAATAGGGCGTTTACTAGTGATGATTTGCCGACGCCGGACTGGCCAACAAAGGCACTGATACGCTTGTCCAGCAGGGCTGTTAACTCGGTGAGGCCGCCGCTGCTGGTGCAGGAGGCGCGAACGGTTTCATAGCCAATGGCACGGTAGCGTTCCACCATATCCAGCAGCGCCCGGTTGCGTTCGGGGTCGATGAGGTCGGCCTTGTTGAGCAGCAAGATTGGAGTGATTTCACTGTGCTCGGCGGCCACCAGATAGCGATCAATCAGATTGGCGTGGGCCAGTGGCTCGGGGGCGATCACAATAACAATGCGATCGATATTGGCGGCCACAGGTTTTAGGCGATTGAAATTATCGGGGCGCGACAGCAGCGACTGCCGGGGTTCGCGTGCAACCACCACGCCTGTCGGGTTGCCGGGTCGCCAGATCACCTGGTCGCCAGTGACCAAACTGTCGATATTGCTGCGCACATGGCAGCGCTGATGCTGACCATCGCTGCCTTCAACGTCTAGTTGCTGGCCGAAATGGCTAACGACGATGCCGGCCTGCTCGTCGCCGAGTTCGCCTTCGCTGAGACTGGCCTCGGTATCGGCGCTGCGGCGCTGCGCTCGCTCGCTGCGTTCGGCCTGTATTTTTTCAATGCGCCAGCGTTGCTGGCGGCTGATTCGGCGTTTACTCATTCCACACCCTGCTTGAACAGCGCTCATCTTAACTGATGAGCTGCTACAATCCAGCCAATTGGGCCCCGATAGGGGGTTTTATGCAGTGCGGAGGCGAATGTATGTCCAAGGAATTGAATTTAATCTGGATTGATTTGGAGATGACCGGGCTGGATACCCAGCAGGACCATATCATTGAGATTGCCACGATTGTCACCGATGCGGAGCTAAATACCCTCGCCGAGGGCCCGGTGCTGGCGATTCATCAAAGCGACGAGGTGCTCGACGCCATGGATGAGTGGAATACCACCCAACATGGTAAATCGGGTCTGACCAAGCGGGTGAAGGAGACCTGCATGACTGCGGCTGAGGCCGAGCGCTTGACGTTGGAGTTCTTGTTCAAGCATGTCGCAGAGGGCGCCTCGCCAATGTGCGGCAACAGCATTTGTCAGGACCGCCGTTTTCTCGCCAGAGAAATGCCGACTTTGGAGCGCTACTTCCATTACCGAAACTTGGATGTCAGTACTATTAAAGAACTTGCTCGACGCTGGCGTCCGGAGTTGATGGAGGGCTTGAAAAAGACGGGCAGTCACTTGGCCATGGATGATATTCGCGACTCCATTGCTGAGCTGCGTTACTACCGCGAGCACTTTTTGAAGGCCTAATCCGCGGCTGCCGGTTTAGCTGCGCAATACTCGCCGTTGTCGGCGGCGATTTAAGTACTTCCCCGTATTACCGCTACAGGGTGCTTGGCGTTCACTGGGCCCAATGCTGCGCACTTTTTGGGCGCTGTGCAATCGTGCAAGTGGGGCGTGAGCGCCGGTGTTGATTACTTGCGCAACTCTAATAATGCGTGGGTATAGCCATGAAAAAACTCCTTCCTCTCGGCTTGATGGCGGCGCTGGCCGCGCCGCTGCAAGCCGAAGTCAGTTACAGCAATCTCTATATTTTTGGCGACAGCTTGTTAGATAGCGGCAATTTCGGTTTTCGCTTCACTAACCGCCTTGGCGACGGCAGTGGCGACTACAGCGTGGGGGATTACGCGCGGATAGCGCCCCAGTATCTCGCAGAAGAGCTGGCGCTGCTCAGCGCTCCCGCGGCGGCGGGGGGCAGCAATTATGCGGTTGGCGGCTATGAAACTGCCGACATCCTCAACGCCATCAATGGCAGTGGTTTAGCGCTGCCCGCTGGCGGCACGGTGGTGCGCCCGGCCTTTCTTAGCGAGACGCCGCGCATCGATCGTCGCGCGCTGGTATTGATGGACGGTGGCGGCAATGATTTTCTTAATGGCACCGCCAATAACCAGGCAACGATTATCAATTCTGCTCGTACCTTGCTGGCGGCCGCCGAGGCGCTGCACGGCGCCGGCGCGAACTTTATTCTTTTTGCCAACCTGCCTGACCTGGGTAAAACCCCGGCCTTGCAGGCACAGGACTTAGGCAGTCCCGGCAGTGCCGCGGCGGCCTCGGCCGGGGCGGCAGGGTTTAATAGTGCCCTGGAGGCCTTTTCGGCCTTTAGCAAAGCGAATCTGGTGCCAGTGGATTTGGCCGGCTTAACGGCCTATGTCGCCGATAATGCGTCGGCATTCGGTTTTGCCTCTGGCGACCTGGGCGGTTTTGATCAGCGCTATATGTGTTTCAGTGATGCCGGCAATGACTGTATCGAGCACCCGGTATTCGGTATCGATGGCAGCAGCCCCAATCCCGATAGGCTGATCTTTAATGACGGCGTGCATCCCACTGGGCAGATGGGTGCCATCACCGGTGACTATTTGATTAGCGTTGTCAGCGGTCCGCAGCAGGCGGGCTTGATTCCCGAGTTGGGCTTGGATGTTGTGCGCAGTCAGCGTCTGGCTACCACGGACCTGCGCCGGCAGCAGCAGGCGGCACCCGGGCAGCAGCGCTGGACGATTAGCGGTGTTGGCCTCGATGCCGAGCGCATGGCAGAGAGCGACAGTCGCAGCCTGCACGTCGGCTTTAGCAGGCCCTTGAGTGAACAGCTGGATTCGGCACTGGTGCTCAGTGTCGGCGATCACGAGTTGGAATCAGCGCGATCCGAATTTGCCGCCACCAGTGTCGGGGTCGGCGGCGTGCTCAGTTATCGCGACGACAACTGGCTGCTGCAGGGGGCCGCGGGTTTGAGCGTGGTGGACTACGATACGCTGGATCGGCAGGTTAAGCTCGGTCCGCAAACCTTGACTGCCAGCGGCAGCACCGAGGGTTTTGGTTGGCATATTGACGGCTTGCTCAGCTATGAATTGCTTGCTGACAGCCGGGCATCGCTGCGCCCGGCGCTGGGTTGGCGCTGGATGAAAGCGGAAGTTGACGCCTACGCGGAATCCGGGGCGGCGATGGCCAATACCCGCTGGGGCGAGCAGCGCCGCGACAGCCAAGTGCTGCGCGCAGGGGTGATGGCCGGGTTGGGGTTGGGTGAATCACTGCGCGGTTTTGCCGAGGTGTTTGCCGCCACCGAGCTGGAAGATCACGACGAGACCATCAGCGGGCGCAATCGCAATCTCGGCTTTGGTGATTACCGTATGCCCTCATATCGCGAAGACGGCGAGGCCTATGTCGAGGGCAGTATTGGTCTCAGTGCGGCCCTCGGGGCATCGGCAATGGCCGCCAGTGTCGAGTTCAGCGACGAAAAAGAGGGCCGTGTGGCGCTAATGCTGAATTACTCGCGACCTTTTTAGGCGGCGCGGCGCGGCTCAGCGCGAGCGCGCCAATACCTCGGCGCGGGACTGCTGCTGAGCCAGCGCCCAGTCAATATGTTCAGCGACCATGGGCTCTGCCAGTGGTCGCTGTTTTTTTAGGCCTGCTAAAATGTCGGCGTGGTAGGGGGCGTTGCCCAGCCCCACGGCCAGGTTGCGCAGCCAGCGCTGATAGCCGATGCGGCGAATCGGGGAGCCGGCGGTGCGATTGAGGAACTGCTCTTCGCTCCACAAAAACAACGACAGCAGGCTGCTGTCGTCGAGCTGGTGGCGGGGGGAAAAATCGGCTTCGCCGCTGATCTGGGCAAATTTATTCCACGGGCAGACCAGTTGGCAGTCGTCACAGCCAAACACCCGGTTGCCCATTGCGCGGCGAAACTCCTCGGGAATGGCGTCTTTGAGTTCAATCGTCAAATAGGAAATGCAGCGCCGCGCGTCGACTTGGTAGGGGGCGACAATCGCCCCGGTCGGGCAGTCGTCAAGACAGGCTCGGCAGCTGCCGCAGTGGCCGGTTTCCTGTGGCGGGTCGACGGGCAGCGGCACGTCGGTGTATATCTCTCCGAGAAAGAACCAAGAGCCGGCGCGGCTGTTGATCAGCATGCTGTTTTTGCCGATCCAGCCGAGACCGGCCTGCTCGGCAAAGCCGCGTTCGAGCACCGGTGCGCTGTCGACAAAGGCGCGATGGTGCTGGCCGGCGTGTTCGCCGAGGCGTTCGGCGAGTTGGGCAAGGCGCTTGCGGATGAGCTTGTGGTAGTCGCGGCCCAGGGCATAGCGCGAAATATAGGCCCGGCTCGGCGTGTTCAGCAGCTGCTGTGCATCGGCGGCGACCGGCTGGTAGTCCATGCGCGCACTGATCACCCGCACCGTGCCGGGTAGCAGGGCGTCGGGGTCGCGGCGCAGAGCCTCGTGGCGGCTCATATACTCCATGTCGCCGTGATAGCCGCGCGCCAACCAGTCGCGGAGTTTATCGGCGTGGGCGGCGTTGCTTGCCGGGCTGATGCCGAGGTGGGCAAAACCGAGTTCGCTGGCCCAACTTTTGAGTTGCTTGGCCAATGCGGCGAGCTCGGTCTCGGTGTGGCGGCTGCTCATTGGCTGTGTGCTCTGTGGATGCGCGCTATCATAGGACTATTCTACACGGCTGGAGTGGCGAAATGGATCCATCAACGCAGGGTGGTGCCGATGCGCTGGCGCTGTATCGCGCCGAGCAGGTTCAAGAGCTGGATCGCCGCGCCATTGCCAGCGGTATTGCCGGCTTCGAGTTGATGGGTCGGGCGGGCATGGCGGCGTTCCGCTGCCTTCAGCAGCACTGGCCGCAGCACTCGCCGATTGAAATTTTTTGCGGCGGCGGCAACAACGGTGGGGATGGCTATGTGGTGGCCGCACTGGCCGCTCAGGCGGGCATGGCTGTGCGGGTCTGGGCGCTCAGTCAGCAATTGCGCGGCGATGCGGCGACCGCCGCTGAACTGGCTCGCGACAGCGGTGTCGATATTCACCCGTGGTCGGGGCAGCAGCCCGCGCCGGCAGCGGTGATTGTCGATGCGCTGCTGGGCAGTGGTTTTCACGGTGCGCTGCGCGATGACTACGCCGCGGCCATTGCGGTGATTAATGCCAGTGCCTGCCCGGTGCTGGCCATCGATCTGCCATCGGGGCTCAGCGGTGACACCGGGATGCACGGCGGCGATGCGGTGCGCGCCAGTCGCACGCTGAGTTTTATCGGCTGGCAGCGGGGCTTGTTTACCGGTGTGGCCGCGCAGTACCGCGGCGATTTGGCGTTGGACCGTCTCGGTTTGGATGCGTCGCTGTACGCCGGCTGCCAGCCTTCGGCCTGGCGTATCGACGCCGCGGCGCGATTGCGTGAATGGGGGCGGCGGCCGCAGGCGGCGCACAAAGGAATGTTTGGCCATGTGTTGGTGGCCGGCGGTGACTACGGTATGGCGGGGGCGGTGATTCTGGCGGCGTCGGCGGCGGCGCGCTGCGGCGCGGGGCTGATTTCCTGCGCCAGCCGCGCCGACCACGTGCCGGCGATTTTGGCGCAGCGCCCGGAGGTGATGGCTCAGCCATTATCAGAGACTGCCGATTTGTCGCCATTTATAGATAGGGCGTCGGTATTGGTTGTTGGCCCGGGCTTGGGGCAGGGTGATTGGGGGCGGCGTATTCTCGATCAGTGCCTGGCCGCCGAGGCGCCGCTGCTAATGGATGCCGACGCCCTCAATTTGCTTGCCGCCGCGCCGCAGGCGTATTTGCAGCGCTGTCTCGAGCAGCCCGGGCGGCTGCGAGTGATGACGCCCCACCCCGGTGAGGCTGCGCGACTGTTGGCGTGCACGGTGGCGGAGCTGCAGGCGGATAGATTCGCGGCCTGCCGAGCCCTGGCGCAGCGCTACCGCGCGGTGGTGTTGTTAAAAGGCGCGGGAACCGTGATTAGCGATGGTGAGGCTTGCTGGGTGAATGAAGGGGGGAACCCCGGCATGGCCAGTGGTGGCATGGGGGATGTGTTGAGCGGTATGATCGCCGCGTTAATCGCCCAGGGTTTGGATGCGGCAGAGGCCTGTTGTCTGGGCGCGGCCTTGCACTGCCGGGCAGCGGATCGCGCTGCCGAGGCAGGACAGCGCGGTTTGTTGGCGATGGATGTGGTGGCGGAGTTGCGCGGTGTCATTAATGACTTATGAAGAACAGTTGGATGATGAGCGGCAGACGGTCGCTGCGGGCGAGCGCCTGGGGCATTGTTTACAGGCGCCGGCGGTAGTGTTTTTGCAAGGGGATTTGGGGGCCGGTAAGACGACGTTTTGCCGCGGGGTGTTACAGGCCTTTAGTTATTTCGGTGCGGTAAAGAGTCCGACTTACACCCTGGTGGAACCCTATGATCTGGCGGAGGTAACGGTATACCACTTCGATCTTTATCGTCTCGGTGACCCAGAGGAGCTGGAATACATGGGGCTGCGCGATTATTTCAGCGAGGACAGTATTTGCTTGATTGAGTGGCCGCAGCGCGGTGCCGGCGTTTTGCCAAGCCCCGATATACAGGTTACCATCGCTCAGCAGGGACACGGCCGCCGCCTCGCACTTAGTGCACACAGCGAGCGCGGTCGCCGGATCATCACGCAGATAAAGGCATTATGAAATTTTCTCACATCGCCGCCCTGTGCTTTGCCACGCTGGTCGCCAATGTCGTTGCGGCGGCCGAGGTGCGCGATGTGCGCTTTTGGCGCGCCCCGGACCACAGCCGGGTGGTCTTCGATCTCAGTGCGCCGGTCAGTCATGAAGTTATTCGTCTTGAGGCGCCCCACCGCTTGGTTGTTGATATTGCCGAGGCGCGCTTCAATGTGACGGCTGCAATCCCTCGTTTTGAAAACAGCCCGATTGTGCGTTTGCGTCACGCCGAAAAACCCGATGGCAAGTTGCGAGTGGTATTTGATCTCAGTGAGGGTGCGCAGGTGCGCAGTTTCTTGCTGCCGGCCAGCGTCGGTCAACGCGATCGCCTGGTGGTGGACTTTCTCGATCAGCCCAGCGGTGCCCAGCCTGCGGTCGTGAAAAGCGTAGAGCAGAGTGCGCAGCGCGATGTGGTGATCGCCATCGATGCCGGTCACGGTGGCGAGGACCCGGGGGCCATTGGTCCGGGGCAGCTGCGCGAAAAAGATGTGGTCTATCGCATCGCCAAAAAATTGCAGGCCAAGTTCCAGAGTAAGCGCGGCTATCGCGTGGTGATGGTGCGCGATGGCGATTACTACGTCGGCTTGGCCAAGCGTCGAGACCTGGCTCGCAAGGCCCAGGCGGACTTCTTTGTCTCTATCCACGCCGACGCGTTCACCCACCCCAGTGCCAATGGCAGTTCGGTTTATGCCCTGTCTAAACGCGGCGCAACCAGTGCCTCGGCGCGTATTTTGGCCAAGCGCGAGAACCAGGCCGACTTGGTGGGTGGTGTGAGCTTGTCTGATAAGGATCAGGTGCTGGCCGGAGTGTTGACCGACTTGTCGATGACCGCGACACTCGATGCCAGCCTCAGTGTTGGCGCCCAGTTGCTCGGTGAAATGGGCAAAATATCGCGCTTGCACAGCAAGCGGGTGGAGCAGGCGGGCTTCGCCGTGTTGAAGTCACCCGATATTCCCTCGCTGCTGGTGGAAACGGGCTTCATCTCCAACCCCGGCGAGGCGCGCAAGCTCAATACCAGCCGCTACCAAAACCAGATGGCGCAGGCGATTTTTGAGGGAATCGACCGCTATTTCCGCGAGAGTCCTCCGCCAGATACGTATTTTGCTGCGGTGAAGCGCGGCGATGTGGCGAAGCCGCTGGGCGCGCGTGAATACGTGATTGCCCGTGGCGACACGCTGTCGGCGATTAGTGCCCGGCACAATATCAGTGTGGCAGAGCTGCAGCGTCATAACGGTCTTTCCGACAGCAGTATCCGCGTTGGCCAAAAAATACAGATACCCCCGAAGTAATGACAAAAATTCGATTGTTAGACCCCCGGTTGGCAAACCAGATTGCCGCCGGCGAGGTGGTGGAGCGTCCCGCCTCGGTGGTGAAAGAACTGGTTGAAAACAGCCTTGATGCGGGGGCGCGACGTGTCGACCTCGAAGTTGAAGAGGGTGGGGTGAAATTGATACGCGTGCGCGATGACGGCAGCGGTATCGGTAAAGACGATTTGGCCTTGGCGCTCAGTCGTCATGCAACCAGTAAAATTGCCGAGCTCAGCGATCTTGAATCGGTGGCCAGTCTCGGTTTTCGCGGTGAGGCCCTGGCCAGTATCAGCTCGGTGTCGCGACTGTGCTTGAGTAGCGCGACCGAGGGCGGCGACAGCGCGTGGGCAGCGCGCTCCGAGGGGCGCGATATGAGTGCGGTGCTGGAGCCGGTGGCACACCCGCGGGGTACCACGGTAGAGGTTCGCGACTTATTTTTTAATACGCCGGCACGGCGCAAATTCCTGCGCACCGAAAAAACAGAATTTGGTCATCTCGATGAGGTCATGAAGCGCCAGGCGCTGGGGCGTTTTGATGTCGGTTTTTCGCTGCGCCACAATGGCCGTGCGGTGCACAGCCTTAAGCCGGCGGACAGTCAGTTGGAACAAGAGCGTCGCCTGGCTGCGGTTTGCGGCCCGGCATTTATGGAAAATGCGCTGTTTATCGACCGTTCGGCCATCGGTTTGCGGCTGTGGGGCTGGGTGGCGCTGCCCGGTTTTTCACGCAGTCAGGCGGATTTGCAGCATTTTTATGTCAATGGCCGCTATATTCGCGATCGTTTAGTGGCGCATGCGGTGCGTCAGGCCTATCGCGATGTGTTGTTTCACGGCCGCCACCCGGCGTTTGTCTTGTATTTGGAGTTGGATCCGGCCTTGGTGGATGTCAATGTGCACCCCACCAAGCACGAGGTGCGCTTTCGCGACGGTCGCAGCGTTCACGACTTTATTTTTAGAACCCTGCACAAAACCTTAGCCGATGTGCGCCCGGAAACGGTGGCGCAGAATGCGGCGCTGACCGCGCCAAGCGAGCCGTTGCGCGATATGCCTCAGCAGCAGGCGGCGATGCCTTTGCGGGACGCCACTTGGCAGTCGCCGGGGGCGGAGTCTGCGCGCCAGCGCCCCGAGCATGTTGGATCGCTATATAGCGATACGGCCACGCAGCGCGTTGCCGAGCAGTTGCCGACCTACCAGCGTCTGCAGGAAGCCTCGTCGGCGGACGACGGCGAGGTGCCGCCCTTGGGATACGCCCTGGCGCAGCTTAAGGGCGTGTATATTTTGGCTGAGAATGCCGAGGGTATGGTGTTGGTGGATATGCACGCCGCCCACGAGCGTATTACCTACGAGCGGATGAAGGCCGCGCGCGCCGGCGAGGGGCTGCGCAGTCAGCCGCTGTTGGTGCCGCAGAGCTTGGCGGTCAGTGAGCGCGAAGCCGATTGTGCCGAACAGCACGCGGCGGTTTTCGCCGAGCTGGGTATGCGCGTGGAGCGCGCGGCGGCGGAATCATTGGTGGTGCGCGAGTTGCCGGTCATTCTTGCCGACAGTCAAGTCGAGCAGTTGGTGCGCGACGTGATCGCGGATTTGCTGGAATATGGCAGCTCTGACCGAATCGCCGCCCACATCAACGAAATATTGTCGACGATGGCCTGTCACGGCTCGGTGCGGGCCAACCGCCGTTTGACCCTCCCCGAAATGAATGGCCTGTTGCGCGATATGGAGGCCACCGAGCGCAGTGGCCAGTGTAATCACGGTCGCCCAACTTGGGTGCAGGTAGGCATGGCCGAACTGGATAAGTGGTTTCTTCGTGGCCGCTGAATCCTTGCCGCCGGCTATCGTGCTGATGGGGCCAACAGCTTCGGGTAAGACCGATTTGGCCATGGCGCTGTGTGACGTTCTGCCCTGCGAGTTGATCAGTGTGGATTCGGCCCTGGTCTATCGGGGGCTGGATATTGGCAGTGCTAAACCCGAGCCAGAATTGTTGGCGCGCTACCCCCATGCGCTGGTCGATATCTGTGAGCCCAGTCAGGCCTATTCGGCGGCGCAATTCCGCCGCGATGCCTTGAGCGAAATGCAGCGCATTCAGCAGGCCGGCCATATCCCGCTGCTGGTGGGGGGCACCATGCTCTATTTTAAGGCGCTGTTGGAAGGCTTGGCGGAGATGCCGCCGGCCGACCCGGCGGTGCGTGCCGAGATTGCCGGGCTGGCCGAGCGCGAAGGCTGGCCGGCGGTGCACGCTGAATTGCAGCGGGTAGACCCCGAATGCGCGGCGGGTATTCACCCCAATCACAGTCAGCGTCTCAGTCGCGCCCTGGAAGTCTACCGTGTCAGTGGTGTGACAATGAGCCAATGGCGGGCGCGTCAGCAGGCCGTGTCGCTGCCCTGGCATTGTCACCAGTTTGCCATCGCGCCGTCTGAGCGCGGCGAGCTGCACCGTCGTATTGAGCTGCGGCTGCGGCAGATGTTTGAGCAGGGCTTTGTTGACGAGGTGCGCGGTTTGATGGCGCGCGGCGACTTACACGAGGAGTTGCCGGCGATGCGCGCGGTGGGCTATCGGCAAGTGTGGCAGCACCTGCGAGGCGATATGGACTTTGATAGCGCCTTCGAGCGGGCGCTGATCGCCAGTCGCCAGCTGGCCAAGCGGCAAATGACCTGGCTGCGTGGCTGGCCCGGCCTGCAATGGTTGGAAACTGGCGCTTGTCGCGAAGATCAACTAAAAACGGTGATAGGGGCTGTCGGCGATGCTATAAGCTCTTGACTTGCGTTATACTGCGCTCTACCCAGGTTGTTCTGCGAACTTGCGCCGCTGCGTGTGGTCAACAGCTCGTGTTTTCGCCGATTTATTTTATTATTCAGCCCGATTTGGGCACCAAGGAGGCTCAGCATGTCAAAAGGGCACAGCTTACAAGACCCTTATTTGAATATTCTTCGCAAGGAGCGTATTCCCGTTTCTATCTACTTGGTAAACGGTATTAAGCTCCAAGGACAGATCGAGTCCTTCGATCAGTTCGTTGTGTTGCTAAAGAATACAGTGAGCCAAATGGTCTATAAGCACGCGATTTCCACTGTTGTGCCGTCCCGCGTTGTTCGTCTGCCCATGGCGCATCCGCCGGAAGACGATGAGCAGGAAGACGCATAATCCGAGGTGTGTTGTTGAGGTTCGTCCTTGCTATTTGAGAGACCCGATTCCGGTGAGCGCGCGGTACTTGTCCACCTGAATTTAGGCAGTGAGGACGAGCGCGAAGACGCCGACGAATTCGTTCAGCTGGTGACTTCTGCGGGCGGTGACCCTGTTGCTTTTGTGTCAGGGCAGCGCCACCACCCCGATCCCCGCCTGTTTGTCGGTTCCGGCAAATTGGAAGAAATTCGCCAAGCCCTGCTCGCCCACGAGGGTGAGCTGGTGCTGTTTAATCACGCCCTGTCGCCCAGCCAAGAGCGCAATATTGAGCAGGAGCTCAAGTGCCGTGTGCTGGATCGCACCGGCTTGATACTCGATATTTTCGCCCAGCGGGCACGTACCCACGAGGGTAAGTTGCAAGTCGAGCTGGCCCAGCTAGAACATATGTCCACGCGCTTGATCCGTGGCTGGACCCACCTCGAGCGCCAAAAAGGCGGTATCGGCCTGCGGGGGCCGGGTGAGACTCAGCTGGAAACGGATCGCCGCTTGTTGCGTGCGCGTATTAAAAGTATCCAGGCGAGACTGGATAAGGTGCGCCGCCAGCGCGAGCAAGCCCGTCGCGCTAGGCGCCGCGCTGACATTCCGGCGGTATCGCTGGTGGGTTACACCAATGCCGGCAAGTCGACATTGTTTAATGTATTGACCTGTTCGGAGGTTTACGCTGCCGACCAGCTGTTTGCCACCCTGGATCCGACCTTGCGACGTATCGCCATAGAGGACGTTGGGCCGGTGGTGCTGGCGGATACGGTGGGCTTTATTCGTCATTTGCCCCATAAGTTGGTGGAGGCATTTCGCGCGACTCTGGAGGAGGCGACCCTGGCAGATCTATTGCTGCATGTGGTTGACTGTGCGGATCCAGAACGCAGCGACAATGTGTATCAGGTTAAGTCGGTGCTTGAAGAGATTGGTGCCGAGGACATTCCCGTATTGGAGGTCTATAACAAGACCGATCTATTGGGTACGCCGCCGCGTATCGAGCGAGATGAACACGGTCGGCCGCTGCGGGTGTGGTTGTCGGCGCAGCGCCAGCAGGGTTTGGAGCTGCTTCGGGAGGCGTTGACGGAGGTGCTCAGTGGCGACTTGGTGGAGACCGAGATTACCTTGAGTGCGGCCCAGGGGCGCTTGCGTGCGCGGCTCTATGAACTCAATGCGATCAAGCGAGAGACCCTGGATGAGTTGGGGAACTTCCGATTGCAGCTGAGGTTGCCAGCGGCGGATTGGCAGCGGTTTTTGGCTGCGGAGTCGCTGTCTGAGGCGGCGCTTACGATGATTGACCGATAATGACTACAGCGTATTCGGGGTGATTAGCAGCGCCCCTTAAATCTGCTAGACTGCCTCTTTAATCAATGACTTGGCCGTCTTTTCTGCCCGCAAACCCCGTCTTGGGGGCGGGCGTTGAATTTTGTAAACAGGAGAAAACTATGGCCTGGAATGAACCGGGTGGTGGTCGCGACAATGATCCCTGGGGTGGCAAGAACCAGGGGCCGCCGGACCTCGACGAAGCACTGAAAAAACTTCAGGAGCGTCTCAATAGCCTGTTTGGTGGCGGCAATGGTGGCGGCCAGGGGGGCAGTGGCGGCGTTACCTTGGGCATGGGCAGTATCGGTGCGCTGGCGCTATTGGCGTTAGCGGTGTGGGCGCTGTTTGGCTTTTATCAGGTCGATCAGCAGGAGCGCGCGGTAGTGCTCCGCCTTGGTGTGTATCAGCAAACTGTGATGCCGGGCCTGCGCTGGGCGCCGCCATTGATCGATGACGTGAATATCATCAATGTCACTAAAGTGAGGGCGGCTGCCAGTCGCGGTCAGATGTTGACCGAGGACGAAAACATCGTCGATATCTCGGTGTCGGTGCAGTACACCGTCTCTGACCCCGCTAACTTCTTGCTCAAGGTTAAGCGCCCCGAGCTGAGCTTGGAGCATGCCCTGGAAAGTGCGCTGCGCCATGTGGTGGGCAGCACCAAGATGGACCAGGTCATTACCGAGGGTCGCGAGCAGGTGGCGGTGGATACGCAAGAGCGTCTGCAAAACTACCTGATTGCCTATCAGAGCGGTATTCAGGTTGCCAAGGTCAATATCGAGGATGCCCAGCCGCCGTCGCAGGTGCAGGACGCTTTCGATGACGTGACCCGCGCCAAGGAAGATCGCGAACGCCTCAAGAATGAGGCCGAAGCCTATGCCAACGGGATTATCCCCGAGGCGCGCGGTGCGGCTCAGCGCCAGCTGGAGGAGGCCCAGGCCTACAAGGAGCAGGTCATCGCTCGCGCCGAGGGTGAGGCCCAGCGCTTTACCGAATTGGTAGCCGAGTACAAAAAGGCACCCAAGGTAACCCGCGAGCGCCTGTATATCGATGCCCTGCAGGAGCTTTACAGCGAGGCAAACAAGGTCATGGTCGATGTCGAGGGCGGTAATAATATGATGTATCTGCCGCTGGATAAGCTGGTGAATCAGCGCAGCGCGGCGCGTCCGACGCGAAACCAGGAGATCGATATGCGCGAGC